>NZ_AP022598.1:2719888-3022098 GCF_010725485.1 Mycolicibacterium parafortuitum
CCGGTGATGGCCGACTCGTCGACCGACGCGATGCCGCCGATGACGTCGCCGTCGCCCGGGATGGTCTGCCCGGCCTCGACGACGACGATGTCGCCCAGCTGCAGCAGCGGCGCGGCGACCTGTTCCTCCCCGCCGGACGCGGTGAGCCTGCGCGCCAGCGTGTCGGTCTTGGCCTTGCGCAGCGAATCGGCCTGGGCCTTGCCGCGTCCCTCGGCGACCGCTTCGGCGAGGTTGGCGAACACGACGGTCAGCCACAGCCACACCACGATCAGCCACGCGAACCACGACGGGTCCAGCACGGCCAGCACGGTGCTCCAGGCCGCGCCGATCTCGACGATGAACATCACCGGGTTGCGCCACAGCGTGCGCGGGTTGAGCTTGGCGACCGCGTCGGGCAGCGACTTCCACAGCATGGCGGGTTCGAGCAGCCCGCCGCGGAGTTTGGTGGAACCTGCTGCGGCCGTGTGCTTTCGGTGGGCGTGTTCGACGGTGGTGAGGGTCATGAGTGGAGTCCTTCGGCGAGGGGCCCGAGGGCGAGCATGGGCAGGAAGGTCAGGGCGACCAGGATCAGCGTGACGCCGGCGACCATGCCGACGAACTGCGGGCGGTGCGTCGGCAGCGTGCCGACCGATTCCGGGGTCTTGCCCTGCCGGGCCAGCGCACCGGCCAGCGCCAGGGCGAAGATGATCGGCAGGAACCGGCCGAACAGCATCGCCAGCCCGAGAGCGGTGTTGTACCAGGGGGTGTTGACGGTGAGGCCGGCGAACGCCGACCCGTTGTTGTTGGCCGCCGAGGTGAACGCGTAGAGCACCTCGGAGAGCCCGTGTGGTCCGGTGTTGAGCATGCCGGCCCGCTGCTCGGGCAGCGCCATCGCCGCGGCGGTGCCGGTCAGCACGATCAGCGGGGTGATCAGGAAATACGTTGCGGCGAGCTTGATCTCGCGCGGGGTGATCTTCTTGCCCAGATATTCCGGGGTGCGTCCGACCATCAGGCCGGCGACGAAGACGGTGATGATCGCCAGGATCAGCATGCCGTAGAGGCCCGAACCCACCCCACCGGGCGCGACCTCGCCGAGCATCATGTTGAACATCGTCATCATGCCGCCGAGGCTGGTGTAGGAATCGTGGAACGAGTCCACCGCACCGGTCGAGGTGAGCGTGGTGGCCGCGGCGAACACCGCCGAATTGGCCACGCCGAAGCGCTGTTCCACACCTTCCATCGATGAGCCGACCGCCGTCGGGACGGTCCCGTGATGCTGGATCTGGAACGCCATCGTCAGGCTGACGCTGAGCACCGCGATGACCGACATCACGGCCACGATCGCGTAGCCCTGTTTCGGGCTGCCCACCATCCGGCCGAAGGTGCGCGGCAACGAGAACGCGATGACGGTGAGCAGAAAGATCTCCACCCAGTTGGTCCATGCGGTCGGGTTCTCGAACGGATGTGCCGAGTTGACGTTGAAGAAGCCGCCGCCGTTGGTGCCGAGCTCCTTGATCGCCTCCTGGCCGGCCACCGGCCCGCCGGGGATGGTCTGCGTGCCGCCGGCCAGTGTGGAGACGACCTGCTCGTGCAGGTGGAAGTTCTGGATGACGCCGCCGGCGATCAGGATGACGGCGCCGACGATCGCGATGGGCAGCAGGATCCGGAAGCTGCCGCGGATCAGGTCGACCCAGAAGTTGCCGAGCTCGGCACTGGTGTGGCGGGCGAGGCCGCGGACGAACGCGGCGGCGACCGCCATGCCGACGGCGGCGGAGACGAAGTTCTGCACCGTCAGCCCGGCCATCTGCACGAGATGGCCCTGTGTGGACTCCCCGGAGTAGGCCTGCCAGTTCGTGTTGGTCACGAAGCTCACGGCGGTGTTCCAGGCCAGCGCCGGGGTCATCTCGGTGCCGGGGTCCGGCAACGCCAGCGGCAGCCTGCCCTGCACCAGTTGCAGGACGAACAGGAACACCACGCTGACCGCCGAGAACGCGAGCACGCTGCGGGCGTAGCCACCCCAGGTCTGCTCGGCCTTCGGGTCGGCGCCGATCAGCCGGTACATCCCGCGCTCGACGCGCGAGTGACCCGGGGCGGTGTAGACGCGGTACATGTAATCGCCGAGTGGCACGTGCACCGCCGCCAGCGCGACGATGAGCGAGAGCACGAACAGTGTCCCCGCGACGTCGGCGCTCACTAGAACCTCTCCGGGAAGAACAGCGCCGCGAACAGGAACACGGCGATCAGGGCTGCCAGCGCGAGCCCGATCAGGTTCGGCGTCACAGGTTTTCCACCCACTTCTGGATGAGGCCGAACAGGGCGAAGATCGCCGCTGTCAGCACGAGGTAGATGACGGTCGTCACGTGGATCAGCTCTCCTGCGCTCATTGACACACCCGCCGGTGGTGGCGGGATGCGCAGGCCAACGTATGACCGGAAACAGGCGTGTGAGCAGGGCGTTGACGGTTTCTTGACGGTCGCCGGCACAGTTTTTACGGACCCCATGCGGGCGTCAGCGTGGCGTCAAAAGCTTGTAGGTGGCCGTGAAGGATCTGTATGGATCGACCCGCGTTGCCAGGGCACGCGCGTACACCGAATTCATGACGACTGTGGACGTTGCCCTGGCCCCCCGCCGGCTGGCGGCCTCGGTGCACGCGGTGCGCCGGATCCTGCCGATGGCGGGCTGCGCCATTCCGGCTGTGGCACTGCGTGATCCGATGGTGGCGGCGTGGGTGCGCGCGCACGGTCTTGCGGTGACCGCGTGCGGCCGCGAGGAACTGGAACTGGTGCGCGCGGCGGGGGTGCGCCCACTGCACGTCGTGCTGCGGTGCTGCCCGGTGTCGGAGACGATCCGCCGGGCGGCCGGGCTGGGTGTGGTGCGCTTCGTGGTGTCCAGCGACCGCCATGTCGATGCGCTGACCGCCTGCCCGCAGCCGTCGAAGTACGTCTACCTCGACGAGGCGGGACCGGCTGTGGCGGGGGAGCGACGCCTCGACATCGTCGGAATGCACTGCGACGTCGCCGATCCGGACGATCCGGAGCAGTGGGGGGTGGCGGCCGAGCGGCTGCTGGGCCGGATGGCGCAGATGCGGTCGTGGGGCGCGGAGCTGACCCGGATCAGTCTGGCGGGCGGGCCGGCGAGCGCGTGGTTGGCCGGTGACACGAGGGGACTCGGCGCGATCGCGGGCGCGGTCGACGATGCGCTCGACGACGGGTGCGCGCGGTGGCGGCTACCGCGACCGGCGGTGGTGCTGGCGCCGCTCGGCCGGTGACGTCGGCGGTCAGTCCTCGACGACGCCGGCTGCCTGCGCGCTGGTGACCATCTGTCCCCACGCGTGCTGGGCCGCGACGAACACGACCAGCGCGGTGATCAGCGCGAGGGACGAGACGGTCCAGTAGGCCCACGGGGCCACGTGGGCCGGCGAGGCCACCAGCATCATCGCCAGGCTCGCGGCGAACGCCAGCACGGCGGTCAGCCACGTTCGCTGCGTCTCGCGCGCAACAGCATCGCGGACCTGCGGGAACTCGACTGTGTGAGTCATGTTCATACGGTGAGCCGGGGTGCTGAAGACCTGCTCACCGTTGGCTGTGTGAATCCTTTGAAGTTCGGGTGGGAATGTTAAGCGGGCGGCAGCTCGTTGGTCATCGCCTGGTATCCGTGCGCGCTCGCGCGCTGTAGCCCGGCACGCACCAGCCCCATGATGAGCCCTTGGAGCGCCGCGGCCAGGATGACGGTCTTGGTCGACTGCGTCAGATCCTTCGGGTCCGGCGGCTCCGCGTCGTTGTCACCGATGCGTTTCCAGATCTGACCGAAGATCGCCCCGGCGAGCAGTCCTCCGCCCACCCCGGTGGCCACCGACAGCGGCGTGTACAGCGATCTGGCGATCTTGCTCATGGTCACTCCTTGGTCACTACACCGTGCGCGTCGGGAGATGCCTACCCGTGTCGCGCCTGGCCAAACGCGCCCCGGGGCGGACGCGCCGGTGGGAGGATCGGTCGATGGGCCCTGGTCAACCGCCCCGTCGCAACGAGACCGAGACCGAACGCCTGGACCGCAACTGGGCCAGCCTGCTGCAGGAACTGCGGGTCGTGCAGACCGGGGTGCAGCTGCTCACCGGCTTCTTGTTGACCCTGCCGTTCCAGCAGCGTTTCGACATCCTCGACGACGGCATGCAGGTGGTGTATCTGGTGACGGTGTGCGCCGCGGTCGGGTCCACCGTGCTGCTGATCGCGCCGGTGGCGATGCACCGGTTGCTGTTCCGCAGACATCGGCTGGCCGTGCTGGTGGCGGCTTCGCATCGGTGCGCGTACGCGGGGCTGCTGCTGCTTGCGGTGGCCCTGACCGGGATGACGGTGATCATCTTCGACGCGGTCGCGGGTCTGTGGGCGGCGGTGATCGCCGGCGGGTGCGCGCTGGTGCTGTTCGTGATGTTCTGGTGGGCGCTGCCGATCTCGATGCGCACCGGGCCTCAGCAGGCAGCCGCACCGTAGTTTCGCCGGGGGACCGCCGGGTACGCCGGACGCCGTGACTCACGAGCAAACCCCCGCAGCCCCCGACGTGACCCCTGACGGTGTGATCCCGTATCCGGGCGAGACCGACCAGATGTCCGACCGTCCGCGTGACGAGATGCGCGACTATCAGGGCACCGGCCTGCTCACCGGGAAGAAGGCGCTCATCACCGGCGGGGATTCTGGTATCGGCAGAGCCGTGGCCGTCGCGTTCGCCAAGGAGGGCGCCGACGTCTCCATCGCGTACCTGGAGGAGAAAACCGATGCCGCACATACGCTGTCGCTGATCGAGGCAGCCGGCCGGCGCGGCGTCGAATTCCCCGGTGACCTCGCCGACCCCGAACACTGCCGCCGCGTCGTCGACGAGACCGCCCAACAGCTCGGCGGGCTCGACATCGTCGTCAACAACGTCGCATTCCAGTCGCCGGCCACCGACCTCACCGAGATCTCGGACGCCCAGTGGCGACGCACCTTCGCGGTGAACATCGACAGCTTCTTCCACGTCACGAAAGCCGCGCTGCGTCACCTGCCCGACGGTGCCGCGATCATCAACACCGGGTCCATCAACGGGCTGCGCGGCAACAAGACCCTGATCGACTACTCGGCGACCAAGGGTGCGGTCATCGCGCTGACGTACTCGCTGGCGCAGTCACTGGCCGAGCGCGGGATCCGGGTCAACTGCGTCGCGCCGGGACCGGTGTGGACCCCGCTGATCCCGGCGACGATGGATGCGGAGAAGGTCGAGTCGTTCGGCGAGCAGGTGCCGATGGGCCGCGCCGCGCAGCCCGACGAGATCGCGCCGTCCTACGTGTTCTTCGCGGCGTCGCGGATGTCGTCGTACTACAGCGGTGAGGTGCTGGCCCCGATCGGTGGCGAGACGCTGCCGGGCTGAGGGTGTCTCACCCGCGGTGGTAGGTCAGGAACAGGTACCCGTCGGCGCCGACGAGCACCCGTCCCAACCGCAGCGCGGTCGGGGCGGCGATGGCCGACGGTGCGCCGCTGCCCACCGGTTGGCTGCCGGCCAGCCTCGGGGCGAGGGTCACGCAGAGTTCGTCGACGAGGTCGAGCGCGACGAGTTCGTCGAGCAGCGTCGGCCCGCCCTCGCACAGGATGCGCTGCAGGCCCTGTTCGCGGAGTTGGTGGATCGCACCGCCGACGTCGACGGTGTCGGTGCCGGAAACGATGACCCGGCAACCGGTTTCCCGCGCGGCGCTGGTGCTTGCGCTGCCGGTGATCAGGATCGGCGGGGTCGGCCCGCCGAACATGCTCTCGGGTAGCCGGCCGGACCGCGACACGACCGCCAGCGGCGGCGGGTCGTCACCCAGGCCCAGTTCGCGACGATGCGCGCGGTGTTCCGGACGCAGCCGCACCGGGCCGTAGCCTTCGGCGCGCGCGGTTCCGGCGCCGACGAGAACCACGTCGGCGTAGGCGCGCAACGCCAACAGCAGCGCATAGTCAGCCGGAGACGACAGCGGTCCTGCCCGCCCGGCGAACGCCGCGGCGCCGTCGGCGCTGAAGATCATGTTGACCCGCACCCCGGCGGGCGCCGGCCGGTAGCCGTGGTCCTCCACGGCGGCGCCGGCGGGCAGGGTCCGCACGTCGGTCATGCGTCGTGGCCCGGCTCGATGTCGCGGACGTCGGAGAACGTGATCAGGTCACCGAGCTCGTCGGGAGCGCTGCCGTCGACGGGCTCCAGAAGATGGGCGACGTGGTCGCCGACGTCGAACCGGCGGACCACCCGCCCGGCGAACCAGGCCGCCGCGTCGTCGAGGACGGGCAGGCCGTGCGGTCCTTCATGCCAGGCGCATTCGGCGAACTTATCCGTCGAGTCACCGGTGGTGCTGCCGAACAACCTCGCCACGGACAGCGCGTCGCGCGGCAGGACGTGCACGGCGAGGTGCTCGGTGTCCTGGGCCACGGTGTAGGTGTGGTTCTTGCGGGACAGGCCGACCAGGAAACGCGGCGGGTTGATGCTGGTCTGTGAGGTGAATCCGACCAGGCAGCCTGACCTGCGGTCGCCGACGGCGGTGGTCACCACGAACATCGGATAGTCGAGCAGGGACACCAGGCCTTCGAATGCGGCACTGCCGCCGTGTTGTTCGCCCACTGCGACCTCCTTCGACTCGACCTCCTTCGACCAAGTCCTCATTGCCGTTTCTGATCTTGACCAAACGGCGCGACGTTTGGGGGGCCTGTCACAGGGTAGTGACGGGCCCATGAAGGCTGTGACATGGCATGGGCGCAGGGATGTACGCGTCGACACTGTTCCGGATCCGAGGATCGAGGAGCCCACCGACGCGATCATCGAGGTCACGTCCACCAACATCTGCGGTTCGGACCTGCATCTGTACGAGGTTCTCGGCGCGTTCATGAACGAGGGGGACGTCCTCGGCCACGAGCCGATGGGCATCGTGCGTGAGGTGGGTTCGGAGGTGACGAACCTGTCGGTCGGCGACCGGGTGGTCATCCCGTTCCAGATCTCGTGCGGCCACTGCTTCATGTGCGACCAGTTGCTCTACACCCAGTGCGAGACGACCCAGGTGCGTGAGCAGGGGATGGGTGCGGCGCTGTTCGGCTATTCGGAGCTCTACGGTTCGGTGCCCGGCGGGCAGGCCCAGTACCTGCGGGTCCCGCAAGCTCAGTTCACCCACATCAAAGTGCCTGAGGGGCCGCCGGATTCGCGGTTCGTATACCTGTCTGATGTGCTGCCCACGGCGTGGCAGTCGGTGGTCTACGCCGACATCCCGAAGGGCGGCACCGTCACCGTCCTCGGTCTCGGCCCGATCGGGGACATGGCGGCCAGGATCGCCCAGCATCTCGGATATCAGGTGTTCGCCGTCGATCTCGTGCCGGAGCGGCTCGACCGGGCGACCGCACGCGGCATCCACACCATCGACGCGTCCAACGTCGACGGCTCGGTCGGCGACGAGGTGCGCAGGCTGACCGGCGGCCGCGGCAGCGACGCCGTGATCGACGCGGTCGGGATGGAGGCGCACGGGTCGCCGGTGACACACGCCGTTCAGGCGGCGACGGCGTTCCTGCCCGATGCGATCGCCAAGCCCATGATGCAGAAGGCCGGCATCGACCGCCTCGGCGCGCTGTACTCGGCGATCGACTGTGTGCGGCGCGGCGGAACGCTGTCGCTGATCGGTGTCTACGGCGGGATGGCCGACCCGATCCCGATGCTGACGTTGTTCGACAAGCAGATTCAGCTGCGGATGGGTCAGGCGAACGTCAAGCGGTGGGTCGACGACATCATGCCGCTGCTGACCGACTCGGATCCGCTCGGGGTGGACACGTTCGCCACGCACGTGCTGCCGCTGGACGAGGCGCCGCACGCCTACGACATCTTCCAGAAGAAGAAGGACGGTGCGGTGAAGGTGATCCTGCAGCCGTAAGGACCTCGTAATGGTGAGCGGCACAGCGGAACCGGGTATTCCACCGGCATCGTCCACGGTTCCGGAAGGTGCTCATCGTGCGGCTGACCCGAAGCAAACTGAATTCGCCGGGCATCGTCCGGAAGCGGCGCGGTAAGGGATTCGCGTACTACGGTCCCGACGGCGAACTGCTCGCCGACCCCGACACCGCGCAGCGGATCAAGGACCTCGTCATCCCGCCGGCGTGGAAGAACGTCTGGATCAGCCCGTCACCCAACGGACACATCCAGGCCGTCGGCACCGATGTCGCCGGACGGCGCCAGTACCTGTACCACGAGCGGTGGCAGCAGGAACGCGCCGAGGAGAAGTTCGACCGCGTGCTCGCGCTGTCGCAGCGGCTTCCGGAGTGGCGCAAGCAGATCGCGGCGGATCTGTCGCGGCGCGGACTCGAGCGCGAACGGGTGCTGGCCTTGGCGCTGCAGCTGCTCGACCGCGGTTACTTCCGGGCCGGGGGCGAGCAGTCGGCGGAAGAGTTCGAACACTACGGTCTGGCCACCTTGCTGTGCGAGCACGTGACGCTGCGCAACGGGGCGGTGGTGTTCGACTATCCCGCCAAGAGCGGCGTGCAGCGCAATGTGGAGATCGAGGATCCGGAAGTGGTGCGCGCGGTCCGCTCGTTGATGCGGCGGGGTGAGCGCACAGAACGGCTGCTGGTGTGCCGGGGTGGCGCGGACGGAAGTTGGGTGGACGTGCGCGCCGACGACCTCAACGCGCGATTCAAGGAACTCGTCGGTGAGGAGTTCACCGTCAAGGATCTGCGTACCTGGCACGGGACGGTGCTGGCGGCCGCCGCGTTCGCCGACGCGAAGGCGCCGACATCGAAGACACGGGTGAAGCGGGAGGTCTCCGCGGTCATGAAGGAGGTCTCGGCCGAGTTGGGGAACACCCCGGCGGTGGCGCGCACGTCGTACGTGGACCCGCGGGTGGTGGACGGTTACGCCAACGGGCTGACGATCGCGTCCGCTGTGCGACGCGCCACCAAGGTCGATGAGCCCGACGAGGCGCAGGCCATCCTGGAGAAGGCGACCCGGATGCTGATCCGGCGGGTCGCACGGGGCTGAGGCTGTTTGGTTGCCGGAGCACCGGGAAACCTCCTCCTACCGCATACGACAGGAGGTTGATGTTCTATGCCGAACTCGTCGATCAAGAACGAGAAGATGTACGAGGAGCTGCGTGATCAGGGCAACTCGAAGGAGAAAGCGGCGCGCATCTCGAACGCCGCGGCCGGGCAGGGCAAGTCGACGGTGGGTCGCCGCGGCGGCAAATCCGGGTCCTATGACGACTGGACGGTCGGCGACCTGAAGCAGCGCGCCAAGGAGCTCGGGATGTCGGGGTACTCGCACCTGACCAAGGACGAGTTGATCGACAAGCTGCGCAACCACTGAGGTTGCGCGGGCTGCGCGCTCAGTCGTCGCTGCGGGCCTCCGCGCCCGACTCGCCGGCATCGAAATCGTCGTCAGAGCTGGAACGTCCGACGTAGGGGCCGTCGGACGGATCGTCGTTACCCTCTGAAGCCCGTGATCCTGCGACCTTGGTGTCTTCTTCGGTATCGGCTTCGGCCTTCTCGTCACGGGGGTTGCTCATGGCCTGACAGATGCCCTCGCGGTGGACTTTCAAACGGTTCGTGCACATGACGGACGTATGACGTGACGGCGCTCCCAGTTTGGGTGGGTAGGGCCCGGGTATTTCGGCCCCATGGCTCAAGATTCGGAATCGCTGCGCGCGGTGGGTCTCGTCTGCAGCCTGAAGCCGAGCCCGGCGGAGTCCAGCAGCGCGCTGATGACTGACCACGTCTTCGAGCAGCTGCGTGCCCAAGGCGTCGAATGCGAGGCCGTTCGCTGCGCCGACTACGACATCGCGCCCGGGGTCGAGGCGGACATGGGATCAGGTGACCAGTGGCCGCAGATTCGCGAAAAGGTCCTTGCTGCAGACATTCTGGTGCTCAGCTCACCCATCTGGCTCGGGCATCCCGCGTCGGTCACCCAGCGGGTGCTGGAGCGCCTCGACGCCGAGTTGTCCAACACCGACGATGAGGGCCGGCCGGTGATGGTCGGAAAGGTCGCGTTGGTCAGCGTCGTCGGCAACGAGGACGGCGCGCACAAGGTGGTCGCCGACCTGTTCCAGGCGCTCAACGACGTCGGGTACAGCATTCCCGCGCAAGGGTGCACGTACTGGAACGGCCCGGCGATGGAATCGGGTGACTACAAAGACCTCGACCAGGTGCCCGAACAGATCGCGTCGGCGACCGCGGCCGCCGCCCGCAACGCCGCGCATCTGGCGCGGGTGCTCAAACGGTCGCAATACCAGCCCTATCAGTGATGACGACCCGTCAGCGAAAGGAGCATCATGCCTGACACGTCACATGACCCGGTCGACCACGCCCGGACCACCCGCCAGCATGCCGGCGAAACGATGAAGGCCGGGGTCAACGCCCCGGGCCTGATCGCCGTAGGCCTCGGTGTCCTGAGCCTCGTGCTCGGACTGTTTTCGTTCGCCAACGGCACCGCTGCGGCGGGGATCATCGGCGTCGTGCTGGCTGTGCTGCTCATCGGTGGTGGGCTGTTCTGGCTCAACCGCGCGCACCACAAGGTGCAGGAGAAGCAGGTGGAGTGGCACAGGGACAATCCCGACGCCACCTACGAACCGCCGACCAGCTAGCCCGGCACACAGACCGATCGGTAAGGAAGGGCCCCGCCCACGGCGGGGCCCTTCTGCTGTGGCTGGGGCGCGTCGGTCGGGCCGCCCCCGCCCGGCGGGGCGATCGGCCGTGTCCCGCAACGTCACCGAGGGCCGGGCGTCTCGGTTGAGGGGTGGCTCCACCTGGTGGGTCGTCGCCTTTCAGTGCCTGTCAAGCGGCAGCCTGGCAAAGTACCTGGGAGAATCGCCGGCAAGGGTAGTTTTGGCAAACGCAAAAAGTTCCGTTGCCAGACTGCTTACCAGGGGAAAGTGAGGGGGCGCGCTCGCTGGGGCTATGAAGAATCCGTGCCTCGTTGGGGCTCGGCCGGTATAGACTCGCGGAATGGCAGAGCCCTGGTATCAGGCACCCGAGACCCGCCGTGAGAATTCGATGGACCTGCGACGCAGAATTCAGGTCATCGGCGTCCTGGTGCTGATGGTGCTGACGTTCGTGTTGGTCGTCTACACGTTGCTGACCACGCCGTAGCGCTGGCGGTCGATCGCCCGGCTGGTAGTTCGAAAAGTGTTCGCGCGCAAAGGTGATGCTTAGGTGGGTCGCGACCCGCGGACGGTGCCCACAGCACGGCTCGGGCCGAGGGCGTGTAGAGGTAATCAGAGCAGGCCGTAGCGGGGACGACGCGCCACCGGTACGCCAGGTTTCGCCGTCGGGCTGAGGCACGCTAGATTCCTGCCCGGGTGTTCTCGCCCCCATAGCCCAATTGGCAGAGGCAGCGGACTTAAAATCCGCCAAGTGTGAGTTCGAGTCTCACTGGGGGCACCGAGAAACACCAGCTAGATGCGGTTTCCTGCCCTTAGGCTGTCTAACGTGTGAGTTCTGTTGTGCACTCGTTGTGCATAGATGGCGGGTCGGTCGCGCACGCATCGCTGCACAGCAAACAGGACATGTCACCCTGCGTCGATACGGTGCGCCGCATGTCGACAACCGTTGTTGTGCTCCTGGCGTTCTACGGGATTGCCGCCCTGCTTGAGATCGCGGGGATTGTCTTGACGGTCAGCACGTATATCGAATTTGAGAACGGATTGGGCAAGGTGCATCAACCCGAGACCCGCTGGCAGGCGGTACGCGGCCCGGTGCTGATCGGGGCGGGCGTGCTTGTCGGTCTCGGCGGCAACGTGGCGTCGCTGTTCGTCTAACCCGAGCGCGACGTGGCATGGTTGTGGTTCCGGGGACTTGTCAGAGGGTGCTGACACGATGTCGACATGAGCGAATCAGAGAGTTCCGACGAACAAGCCCCTGCCGATAGCAGCATTGAATTCTTCGAAAGCCTTCAGCAAGGGTTCGATTACTACGGCGCGCCCGACCGGCTGTTGCAGCAGCTCGTAGATTCCGCCAACGGCGGTGGGATGGGGACCGGCATACCCCTGACCCTGTATCTCCACGGCGCAACTATCGCTGGCTACCTTCAGAGCGAGCAGGATTTCCTGCGCGGGATCGCAGACGTGTACCGCGAAGGCTGGACGAACGCCACTGCGGACGGGGAGCTGCCCGAGGCTGCGGACGAATACGCCAAGAGCGTGTTCGAAAATCGAGCTGATGAAGCGGACGCCGAGATTGAAGCCGATAGTCGAGCTTTCGATGAGCACGGAACGAAGACCGCGCGTTGGGTCATCGCTCGTCAGATCCAGTTGAAGGACGTGTATTACACAGTCCCAGGCGCGGCCTCGATCAGGCACCCCCACGCGCGTGTTCGCATGGACCAAGTCGTCGGTTGGACACTCGGAGTGACGACCTGGACCTAGACCTTCGCCGCCAACTGTGCTTCCAGCTCGCGCACGCGTGCGACGAGCGCGCGGATGACGTCCTTCTCGCAGTAGTAGATCGGCCAGCCTGTCGCCGCGTCGCGCTCGTCGCCTGACATGAAGCTCAATAGCTGATTGAGGTTGTATTCGCCGCCGTCGCGAGTGGGGACGATCGCTACCAGCTTGCGGCCCTCACCCCGGCACGTATTAAGCGCGTGCTCCAGCGCCGTCAGCGTTAGGTCGTCAGTCGGAAACATCAACCGCCCTGCCCACTGTGCTGGGCGCTGCCGCTATCGCCGGGCGCACCCGGCAGTTCGCCTAGGCCGTGTTGCTGCGCATGGGCCTCGGCCAGCGCAGCGGCCTCGACGGCGCTCGGGTCGGTCTCGGGTCGGCGGGTCTGCACCATCGCCGCCGCGAGCCGCCGCGAGCGGAACTCCTGCACACTTTGCGTCGCCGCGTCGCGCCGGTCTGCCAGCGCTTGCCGTAGCCGTTTCTGCGTAACCGGATCGGCGCTGCGACGCCCAGTCACCGGATTGCGCCGGGCGGGACGCCGCTTCACTGGTCTTCGCCTTCGGTCGGCAGGCCGACTGCAGCACGGGCCGCTGCGATCTCCCGAGCCATCGACGCCATCGCGGTGTCGAGTGCGGCGTCGTGGCAGTGTTCGACATCTCCCAGATGTAGACGAACATGCCGACCTGCTGCGGGACCAGTAGCGTCCGACCGCCGCAGATCCGGGGCTTGCGCCGGAGGTCGCAGCGATCCAAGGCGACAGTGCCGAACCGGAAGCGGGCGAGGAACTGTTGTCCGATACTGGCGAGAGGGTCGGTGGGTTCGACGTATTGCGCGCCTTCGTTGGTGTGCACGAGCGCGTTCCAGAAGAGATCGGACAGTCGGACGACAGGCTTGCCGTCGCGCACGAACACGTCGGCGGGAAAGTCGGTCTCGATTGCGCCGTCTGTGTCCTGTGCCGGGATGTCGGACAGCACGTAGACCTCCGCCTCGCCTCGGTCACGTCCGATGCGAACACGACGACAACGTCGTCGGGCTTGCTCAAGTCGATGTGCGACGGCCCCTCGGTCGGCTTCAATCGAACAGGGCCGGTTGGGTATTGGCGACACGACCCGCCCGAACCCATGAGGGGTTGAAGGCGTTGTCGATGTGGCCGGTCAGTGCGTGCTCGAAATCGCGTATCGCCGTGCTGATCTGATCGGGATTGGGCATGTCTACTCGTGGCATTGGTTTTTCCTTTCAAGCGGGACAGCACCCGCACCGTTGCCCGCCCTGCCGACGACGGGCACGGTTATTCCGCTGCGGCAGCAGGCCAACTAGAGGTGTCGCGAAATCAATTCCGCAACAGTCTGATTAGTCCAATTGTCGTCGTCGGGCATTATCTCGCGCTTAGTCACGTACTTGGTCACGACGATTTCCACTGAGTTCGTAGCCTCGTCTAGATACTTCGTCCACTCGCTATCCGACGACAATACGTAGACCGCTCCTGTTTGTGCGCGACCGAACGTGAGTTCTTCTCGCGGTAGCCACATGCCAGAAGTAAGGACGAAGACGACACCAGCGGCCATCACCGCGAACAGGTAGACCGGCACGATTGCCTGGAAGAGCGTGGTAAATCGGTGCTTGCTATCGCCGCCCATGTAGAGACCTAGCCACGTAGTGCAGATGACAAGCGTGGTTACGAACAGGATTGAGGGCATCGTTGCGACGCTGAGCGCGGTGACGAGGAGCCCCAACGCAATTGCGCCGCCCAGACGGGTAAGCGCATTCGCGAGCGCAGGGTTCATCGGATCGTTCGCTCTCATTCGGCGGCAGCTCGATAATTCAGTCAGCGCGACTGATAGGCACAGAAACGCCAACACGACCAACGCGAATGGCAGAACCGTGGCGAGGAATATTGCCGTGATGTTCAAGTTCTGCACGAGCGAGCGCAGCGTGTTGGGGTCGCCCTTGGCAGCTATGAGGATCTGCAAGGCGACGAGCGATGCCGGGACCAGACCGAGCAACCAGTACATGCGCTCGGGTGTCCACGCCTTTGCGCTCTTGAGTTCGCGTTCGAACGCTTTCGCCTTGTATTCGGCGGCTTGGACGCGCATCGTCGCTTGGCCGGGCAGCTCTTTGAACGTTGCGTTCATCTTCGCGACGTCCTCGGTCGGCTGCGGCTTCCTGCGCATACGGCCACGGTATCGAATCTGTGTGACACAAGAATGGGCGTAGCGGCTATCAGGGGACGCGTGTCGTTATCGGTGTCCAAGGGTGCTCGCCGACTGTCGCGTTGCCGTCGCTGTCGACCGCGATGCCCCGGACTGAGGTGTGGCCGATCTCCGCTCGCTTAAGGCGGATCTTAGCCTTTCGCGTGCGCCTCCACCTCGGCGCGATCGTGGCCCAGTTCGCCGGAGGCTCGCCGCCATTTTGGAACCAGTCGGGTGCCAGAAACACGTCCTCCGCAAACGCGTTCAACTCTTCGCCGTGCGCCTTAATCTCGGCGCGTTCGGCGCGCATTGCGTCCTCCACCTGTAGCCAGAACCACTTGAAGAACTCCCGCACCGACACGGTGTACCGCTGATAGATCGGCAGCAAGTCAACGGAATCCCCTGCAGCCTTGAGGTATTCGCGAACAGGCGCAGAGAGCCGGTCCCATTCGAGTAATGGCTTGGTGGAGAGCATGAACCGCAGTTCGCCGAGCGGAATCTGGGTGGACCAGTAGGTCGTCGCGTCTAGCTTGGGCAGGAACTTGTGTTGCGCATAGTTCCGAAGGTCGACGATCAGCTTCGCCTCAATCTCAACGAAAAGCTCAAGCCGCTTCTCTGTGTACGGCCCTTGTTCGAACTCTGACGGGTCGCGGCCGACTTTGGGCCACACGTCGCGCAAGATGGCGCGCTGGCCGGAGATGAGCGCAGAGGCGGCACCTAGCGCATTCAGCAACAGCCGAGACAGTTCGACCGTGAACGGGTCGCCCACATCGGGATCCAGCGGGGGCTTCTGACCCGACTGGAATATCGCAGGATAGCGACTCAAGTGGTTCTGCAGTTCGGTGGTGTTCCCTCCGAACGCGTACGACGCGAAGTTGAGCATGCGCACCTGTTCCGCCAGCTCGTAGCCGCGCGTGGCCTTCAAGATCTGCTCGCGCTCCTTGAACTCGGCAATCCACGGGTTCTTCCACGTGAAGCCAGCGTCCGATTCAACCCCGTCGTCCGTCCCCTCCATGTGGACCATTCTCCCAGCCGCGCCCCTGCGGCACGACGCATTTTCGGTTTGGTGCCTGGGGCAGCAAACATCTGCTGCGGGTAGTTCCGTTGCGCATTCGTTGTGCAACCCTGAGGGGGTTAGCCCTGAAAGGGTGTCGCCTGGTCCGGTAGCTGAACGCGGCCAGATATGCGCTCTAGCTGGGGATCTGACCAGTCGTAGGGTTGCTTAGCCGCAGGTCGAAATAGCCGCCTGCAGGTTCTTAAAATCCGCCAAGTGTCGGTTCGAGTCCGACTGGGGGCACCGAAACAGTCTCTGTCGCCAGAATGCCCCGACGCGATCCCTACTCACTCACCCGAATGAGTACCTTGCCGGTCACCCCGTTCTCGACCGCGTCGTGGGCGGCCGCGGTGTCCTCGAGCGAAAAGTAGTGCACGGGAAGCCCGTTGCTCTCGCCGACACCCATCGCTCCGTCGCGGACCGCCGCGGCCACATCCTCGCGACCGTGCGCCAGCGCGTCGGCACCGACGGTGTAGAGGACCAGGAACTGATACCGGGCGTTGACCCACATGTTCGACATGACGTCGAGCTCCACACTCCCGCCACCGTCGTTGGCGTAGATCGCGATCGTCGCCCGGTTCGACACCACGGCCGCATCGAGTGCGGCGTTGGCCGCCGGTGCGACCTCGACGACGATGTCGACCCCGTCGGGCGCGATAGCGCGGATCGCCGCCACGGTGTCACCGGCTTTGTAGTTCACGATGTGGTCGGCACCCGCCGCGGCGGCCAGCGCCTCCTTCTCGGGCGTGCTGACCGTGGTGATCACGCGGGCACCAGCCCACCGAGCCAATTGGATGGCGGCATGACCGACCGCACCGGCACCACCGGCGACGAGCACCGTCGCTCCGGCCAGCGCTCCGGGCCGCAGCCGCGACGGCCACCCCTCCGCGACCGTCAGCGCCCGGTGCGCGGTGACCGCCGGCACCCCGAGGCTCGCCCCGACATCGAAGCCGACGTCGTCGGGCAGCCGGACCACCGAGGCGACGGGCAGCACGACGTACTCCTGCGCCGTACCGTCGGGCCGCTGGAGCTGGGCCATGAAAACCCACACCCGATCACCGACCGCCAGGTCGGAGACGCCGTCGCCGACGGCGTCCACCACTCCGGCGCCGTCGTGGTGGGGCACGATTTCGGGGAAGTCCAGTTCTTGGCCGGGGCCCGCACCCTTGCGGTGCTTCCAGTCGGTGGGATTGACCCCGGACACCACGATCCGCACTCGCACCTGGCCGGCCCCCGGCTCGGGAACCTCCCGGTCTCGCAGCTGCAGGACCGAACTGTCGCCGGTGCGGGAGTAGGTGATCGCCTTCATAGGACGGACAACGCGAGGCACGGCACCAGATGTTCCTGACGCCTCGACCGCATCACCGGGCGACCGGGGCTGGACTCCCGACAGACTGCTCTTCCTGACTGGCCGTCATCACCCACCGGATCCCGCCGACGAGCACCTGTCCGGCGGCCCGCACCGCCGTCGCCTCCAGGGGCGGGAAGTACGGCAGCCACAACGGTTTTCGTGCCCACACCGGCAGCATCGCGACCGCGGTCGCAGACAGCACTCCGTACGGTGCGCGTGCCGCCAACGGCAGCGGCGGCGTCAACAACAAAAACCGGGCGGCATCGCGGGCGGCTGCGGTACCGCGCAGCTCCGGCCGGTAGGCGGTGATCCGCTCGCGCAACTCGCCCTCGGTGCGGGGAGGATCAGGCACACCCAAAGCCGTTGCGACGCGGGCGGTGTCGGCGACGTACCCGTCCCGGCCGGCCTGGTCGAGAGGCTGTGCCCCGTACCGCTGGTGCGCCAGCAGGAAGCTGTCGATCTCGGCGATGTGCACCCATTCGAGAAGGTGGGGATCGCCGGCTTCATACGGTGTGCCGTCCGGCGCCACCCCGCGCACCCGGCGGTGGATGCCGCGCACCTTGTCGACGGCCCGCTGCGCCTCGGCGTCGGGCCCGAACGTCGTCACCGCGAGGAACGTACTGGTGCGCTGCAGACGTCCCCACGGGTCGGCGCGGTAGTCGGAGTGCTCGGCGACGCCGGCCATCGCCAACGGATGCAGGGATTGCAGCAGCAGCGCCCGAAGTCCTCCGACGAACATCGACGCGTCGCCGTGCACTCGGCGGATCGGTCGATCCTCGGCAAACCATCGAGGTCCCGGAGTGCCGTGGATACGTACTCGGTTGTCCGGCCCGTCGGGGCCGGCCACCATTCCGAACACCGCGCGGCCCAAGGCGCTCCTGATCGCCGCCACTTCCCGCGCCAACACCATGCTCTCGACGGTACGTGGCCCGCCGGAAAAGCGAGCGCGGGCGGGCTTGGTCGGCGTAAACACCACGGCGGCGGACGAGAAGACTCGGCACGCGCGGGTGGCTCCCGTGGTCGGCCAGGTCGTGAGGCGCGGGGCGGCCAACTCGTCGCGTCCTGTCACGATCGCCAAGAGGCCGGTGATGCCCTCGGCCGATACCTAGACTCCGAGAATGCGTATGCCACGCCGAATCGCCGAGTTCAACAAGCGGGTCACCAACCCGGCGGCGCGCGCGATCACGCCGTGGCTTCCGAACCTCGGGACGCTGGAGCACGTCGGGCGCAAGTCCGGCAAGCGATATCGGACACCTCTATTGGTGTTCGACACCCAGGACGGTTACGCCTTCCTCATCGGCTACGGCCCACAGACGAACTGGGTGAAGAACGTGCTGGCCGGCGGTCCGACGGTGCTGCACAAGCGGGGACAGGCCGTCGCGCTCGTCAACCCACGGGTGGTGAGCAAGGCCGAAGCCGCAGACCTCGTGATGCCCGGTTCCCGGGTGCTCTACCGCGCGTTTCCCTACAACGAGGCAGTCCTTCTGCTGACGACCGCTGATTCCGCGGGCTGAACCTCGCGACGCCTTCAGTCGCTCAGCGACGTCGGCGCGACGGGGAAATCGAAGTACGTGTCGGGAAATGTCTCGGGCTTGAAGGTGAAGTGCCACCACTCGTATTCGTAGTTCTGCAGGCCCTGCCGTTCGAGACCGTCCTTGAGTAGCAGCCGATTCTTCAACTGCTCGCCCTGCACCCGGGGGTCCAGGGTGTGCGAGAGGGTGTCGAAGCAGTCGTAGCCGGTGCCCATGTCGATGCTGTTGTCGGGGAAGCGTTCGGGCTGCGGTGCCGCACAGTCCACCAGCGGTTGGCCAGGCTCATAGGGTGCGGTGGGTGCCGCCGGCAGGCGGACCAGGGTCAGGTCCACGGTATCGCCTCGGCTGTGCCCGGACTTGTCGGCGATGTAGCCGTCGTCGAACAGCCGCGACTTGTCCACTCGCGGATAGAACTCTGCTTTCATTCGCTGATCGGTCAGATCAGCTGCCCAGGTGACGAATTCGTTCACGGCGCGCTGCGGGCGATAACAGTCGTAGATCTTCAGGGAATAGCCCTCTGCCAGGAACTGCTGCTGCGCGCGGTGCAGCGCCTCGGCGGCAGGACGGGTGAGAATGCACATCGGTGTCTGGTACCCGTCGACCGGTTCGCCGGTGAAGTTGTGGGGTGTGGCGTAGCGAATGTCCAGCAGGATCGTGGAATCGACATCGCTGAGCGAGACGAACTCCGGTGGTGCGGTCGGCTCCGGTTGCGCCGCGGCGCCCGGCCCGGTCGCAACGGTCGCCAGGAACGCAGCCGCGGCCACAGCGGCCGCCTTCAGCAGGAAAGGCATCCGTCTATTTCAACACCGACCCGTCGACGCCGCAGGATGACCCCGGCCATCGGGCCATGCAAACTCCTTGCCGGATAACCAGGCCGAATCTCAGCCACTGCGGCGCAGTGGCGCCGTCCCCATAATCGGGAGATGGCGACTCTCGGCCGCAGACTGGTTCTACTGACGGTGACCGCACTGCTGACAGTCGCAGCCCTCACCGGGGTGGACGCGCGCGCTGAGCAGCCCGGTGAGCCGTCGATACGGGTCACCGCCGCCGTCGACGTCGTGGGCGATGTCGACGTACCCAGGACATGGACGCTCGACGAACTGCGAACCCTGGCTCCCCACACCGAGACCGTGACGTTCCAGACCCACACCGGACCCGAGACACACACCTATGCCGGAGGCCTTCTCGACGCGGTGCTCGCCGCGTCCCGGCCGCGCGGCGACAACAGCCAGACCAACCCGCTGCTGTCGGTCGCGGTTCTGGTCACCGGCGCCGACGGATACACCGCGGCGCTGTCCTGGGGCGAGAGCAGTCCCACCGTGTCGCCGAGACCCGCGATGCTCGCCCTCGTCGAGGACGGCAACGTCCTGGACCGGCCACGGCTCGTCCTTCCTACCGACCTCGCCGGTGGCCGGCAGGTCAGGGACGTCGTGACACTGCGTGTTGTGAACCTCGCGGCACCGGTGGCCTGAATCCACAGATTCGTCTCAGCTACCGCGTCCGCCTCGGAGTTACCGTCGATGACCGTGGGGATTCAGGGCAGCGCGAGGTAACCGGCACATCATGTTCCGCCGCCAAAACTACTTCAGCGCCGCGGTCATCGGGGTCGCTGTCGGCGTCGTGGCGGCCGTCGCACTCGGTGTTTCCTTCTACTTGTTGACTGATTGGCTCGACGAGTCCATGCGCGCCGACTGCATCCGCGACATCGCCGAACCGTTCCCGGCTGTGAAACTCACCGACGAGGCACGCCTCGCCAAATACCTCACGCAGCTCGTGGGCATGGACTAGGAGACGGGCCAGACCGAAAGCAGCTGTGGTCCGTGGTCGCCGGTCAATGGGTCGCCGGTGACAACCCGTAACGGCGCACGACGTCGTCGAGCCAGTCGGGGGTGGCGTAGGTCAGCCCGTACTTCGCGGCGAGTTCGGCGAATTCGGCCGACTCGTGCAGCGGGCCACCCGGCCGGGACCCGGAGACACCGGAGGTGAGGAGCTCACCCAACTCCCGGAAGTAGTTCTCGAATCCGTTGCCGGGAGTGATGACTTCGAGGATCCGGCCCGGTTCGCGTCCCGCGTTCCACATCGCGTGAAGCTGGCCGCGCGGTTTGGTGATGACGCCGCCGGGTCCGAGCACGACCTCGTCGTCGTCGGATCGGAAGCCGATCTCCCCGGTAAGCACGTAGGAGTGCTCGTCCTCGCGGGTGTGTCGATGCGCCGCGGTGATCGCGCCGACCGGGAACGGGTGCTCGACAATCGACACCAGCCCGCCGGTCGTCATGCTGGTCAATTTCAGGATGGCGCCGAACCCGGGGATGGGCACGACGTCGCCCTCCCCGGGCGCGACGACGGTCAGCACCGCGTCAGGTGTGGTGGGCATGATTGTTCTGCCTTTCTGGGAACGGGGTCAGCCGGCCGCGGACAGCGCCGGCGCGGCGTCCTGTTGCGGGGGCCACAGCGGCTGAGGCACCTCGACGCCGAACGACCCGTCCCAGCGGTTGCGGGACGAGACCTCGTGCACGGGGCGGCGATTGGCCGCGACACCCCAGCTGCCCCTCGGATATCCCAGGGCCAGCATCGCCGACATCTTCCAACCCTCGGCGACCGGCACCCCGAGCAGTTCGTCGACCCGATCTTCGAAGTTGCGCAACACCATCGTCATCACCCCGCCGACGCCTTCGGCGCGGGCGGCGAGCAGCAGGCTCCAGATCGCCGGATAGATGTTGGCGCCGCCGAGATCGTCGATGGCGAAGACGAAGATCAACAGGGGCAGTTCGTCGAAGTGGTCGGCCAGGTAGTTCCCGGAGACCTTCATCCGGCGCATCGAATCGGCGTGAGCAGCCAGATCGGCGCCCGGGGCCGGAACCACCATGGGTCCGGAGCCGGTGGCGAACTTCTGGTACTCGAGTTCGCGGGCCTGCCGGAACAGGTGGGCGAACTCGTGGATCAGCGCGGGATCGTCCACGGCCACGAAGTGCCAGCGTTGGGTGTTGCCCCCGTTGGGTGCGCGCACAGCGGCGTCGAGGATGCGGGCCTGGGTGTCCAGCGGAATCGGGTCCGGCCGCAGCCGCCGCATCATCCTGGTGGTGTAGAGGGCTTCGTAGATGTTCATCGTCGGCTCCGCTGCGCTACTCGGGCCAGCTGTTGGTCTCGATGAGCTCGACGAAATCCGTGCGGCGGAAACCGGGGTCGAAATGCGCCAGCACGTCGTCGTTCATCGTCCCGAAGGTGGTGTCGGGCCGGTGCTTCATCCCGTCGTTGAACGCCGCCAGGATGCGCTTCTTGAAGTCGGGGCGCGGATGCGCGGCGGTCACCGCGGCGATCGCGTCGGGGGAGAGCTCGTCGCGGCCGAGGCCGATCACGTCGGTCTCCACACCGGCGTTGACCAGCGCGACCTCGGGATCAAGATGTTGGGGGACACCGGGAGTGGTGTGCAGGGCGATGCTCAGCCACACCGTGCGGGCGGCGACTGGGTCGACGCCGCGCTGCAGCAGGAAGTCCCGTGCCGCGTTGGCGCCGTCGACCTCGAAGCGCAACGCCGAGGTGCGGTAGCGCTCGGTGAGGCCGAGGTCGTGGAACATCGCCCCGACGTAGAGCAGTTCGAGGTCGGGTTGCAGCCCCGACCGTTGCCCCCGCAGCGCGCCGAACAGATACACCCGGCGGGAGTGGTCGAAGAGCAGATCGTCCTCGGCCTCGCGGATGAAGTCGGTCGCTTCGCGCACCAGTGCGCTGTCGGGGATCGCTATCCCGGCGATCGTCTGGATTGTCATGGTCACCCTCCTGAATCGGACTCTTACGGTCGAGTCAACGCAGGTGGGGGCCGACGGACGCACGGCTATTGCGCCGTTCGGCCCACAGAATGCGACACAATGACGCTGTGGCAGCGCGGGTGGTGGTGATCGTCGTCTTCGACGACGTGACCCTGCTGGATGTCTCCGGTGCCGCCGAGGTGTTCACCGAGGCCAACCGGTTCGGCGCCGACTACCGGATCAAGGTCGCATCCGTCGACGGCGGCGACGTGAGGACCTCTGTCGGGATCCGGCTGGGCGTCACCGACAGCATCGGGTCCATCGCTTCGGCCGATACCGTGCTGGTCGCCGGAAGCGACGAATTCCCCTCGCGGGCAATCGATCCCGAGCTGGTCGAGGCGGTGCGTGCCCTCGCGGGCCGCACCCGGAGGCTCGGATCCATCTGCACCGGGTCCTTCATCCTCGGGCAGGCCGGGCTGCTCACCGGCCGCCGCGCGACGACGCACTGGCACAACGTCCGCTCGCTGGCCCGCGCGTTCCCCGACGTCACCGTCGAGCCGGACGCGATCTTCGTCCGCGACGGCGACGTCTACACCTCGGCCGGAATCTCGGCCGGCATCGACCTTGCGCTGGCGCTGGTCGAACAGGATCACGGCACCGAACTCGTGCGCGACGTCGCCCGCTGGCTGGTCGTCTATCTCAAACGCGCGGGCGGGCAGTCACAGTTCTCGGCGCTGATCGAGGCCCATCCGCCGCCGCAGTCGGCCCTGCGCGTAGTCACCGAGGCGATCGCCGCCGACCCTGGCGCGAACCACAGTGTGCGCAGTCTGGCCAGCCGCGCAGCGCTGAGCACGCGTCAACTGACCCGGCTGTTCCGTGCCGAACTCGGGACCACCCCGGCGGACTACGTCGAGCGGGTCCGGGTCGACGTCGCGCGCGCCGCCCTGGACGCCGGCCGCACCGTCACCGAGGCCGCGCGACTGGCCGGGTTCGGCAGCACCGAGACGTTGCGGAGGGTTTTCGTCGCCCACCTGGGCGTCCCGCCGAAGGCCTACCGGGACAGGTTCCGCACCGCCATCTCGACCTGACGGCGTCGGCGTCCGGCACGAACCAGGTGGTGGACCCGGGATTGATCATGAATTGACCTACCACATAGCTCAATTCGTGACAGCCGCCGAGCTCACTCCGTGCGGCCAATCACCGATCACCGCGCTCGGCAGCCGATAGGCTGCGACCAGAGCGGACCCCACGCGCTCGGCGCAGTCGGCGCTCTGACGCGACCACAGGTTTCGCGGAGGAGAGTCTCATGCCCGCGAACGGCCTGATGCCGGAGACGGACAGCGAATGGATGGTCGACACCCTGCTCACGCTGCTGCAGACCCCGAGCCCGACCGGGCGCACCGACGCGGTGATGCAGATGATCGGCGGCATCTTCGAGGCGCTGGGGCTGTCGCTGTCGCTGACCCGCCGGGGCGCGCTGATCGTCGAACTGCCCGGAGAGTCGGAGACCACCGACCGCGCGCTGGTGGTGCACGCAGACACCACCGGGTGCATGGTGCGAGGCCTCAAGGACAACGGACGCCTCGAGGTGATCCCCGTGGGGACCTTCTCCGCGCGCTTCGCCGCCGGTGCTCGGGTGCGGATCCTCACCGACGAACCGGGCGAGTTCATCACCGGCACCATCCTGCCGCTGAAGGCCAGCGGGCACGCGTTCGGCGACGAGGTGGACAATCAACAAACCGACTGGGATCACGTGGAAGTGCGTGTGGACCGCCAGGTTTCGAGCCGCGAGGACCTGAGCCGGCTCGGAATCCGGGTCGGTGACTATGCCCCGCTGATGGCCAATCCGGTCTTGACCGAAGACGGGTTCGTGGTGTCGCGCCATCTCGACGACAAGGCGGGCGTGGCGGTGGTGCTCACCCTGGTCAAGGCCCTCACCGAGAATTCGGTGGTGCTGCCGCACCGGACCGCGGTCATGATCACCATCGCCGAAGAGGTCGGATACGGCGCAAGCACCGGGCTGCCCGCCGATATAGCGGAGATGATCACCGTCGATAACGCGGTGTGCGCACCCGGCCAGCATTCCCGCGAGGACGCCGTCGCGGTGCCGATGTCCGATCTGCACGGTCCCTACGACTATCACCTGACCCGGAAACTGTGCCGGCTCGCCGACGAGGGCGGGATTCCGTTCGTGCGTGACGTGTTCCGGTACTACCGCTCCGACGCTGCCGCCGCGATCGAAGCCGGGGCCAACACCAGGGCCGCGCTCGTGGGCTTCGGTGTCGACGGCAGCCACGGGTGGGAGAGGACCCACCTCGACTCGATGAAGGCCACCTACGCCCTGCTGGATGCGTGGATCCGGTCGCCGCTGACGTTCGCCCACTGGGACGCGGCGCCGTCGGGGTCCGGCGATCTGCACGAGTTCCCGTCCGAGCGCCAGCCCGCACCCCAGGAGAAGTGGGTTCCGCTGTCGCGCGGCTGACCGCGCCCTTTGCTGAGGCTCCACGGCTCCAGCGTTACCGCGCCTCGGTGACCGTCGCTCGCGGCACACCGTGTAGCCAGGGATCAAGATCTCCGCTGTCAGAGCGGATTTCGCTCCGGCAGCTTCGGGCACCGGGCGCAGAGCTTCCGAAACTCGTTAGCTTTTAGGGCTATTGGAGCGGGGCTCCGAGTGACAGTGTGGTGTGATGCCGACCCCGACCGGGACCGGAATCTGACGTGAGGAGCGACGAATGGCCGACCATCGGCTCAGCGAGAAGTTCGACGAACTCTCGGAAAAGGCCAAGGAATCCGCCGAAAACCTCAAGGAATCGACTGAGCACGAGAAGGACCAGCTGAAGGCCGATGCGGCCGCTGCGCGTGAGCGTGCCGCGAAGTCTGTGGAGCGAGTCAAGGATTCCGTCGACTCCGCTGCCGACAAGGTCTCCGCGCAATGGGACGAAGTCCGCACCAAGTGGAAGGACCACGTGGAGAAGCTCCGGTCGACCATCGCGGAGAAGCGGGAAGAGCACGACATCAAGACCGCCGAGCGGTACGCCGACGCTGCCGAGGATTATGCGTTGGACGCGATCTGGTTCGCGGAGAGCGCCATCGAGGAGGCGGCGGCAGCATGCATCGACGCCGCCTACGCCCGTCAGGAGGCCGAGGCCCTCAAGGCCTCGTCGTAGGCCCGACGGAGATGGCTCGACCTCGGTTGCCGCCTAGCCTTTCGCGCGGCCCGGCCCGTGATTCTCCTCGGCGATGACCTGGTACCACGCGTGGGGCGCGTAGTACTCGTCCCACTGCGCCGGCTTCTTGAACGACAGCTTGAGGGCTCCGTTCTCGAGGAACACGTAGGTGTCCTCGTCGCCGTACTCGGCCGGCACCTCTTGGCGCCCGAACTTCACTCGAAATGTCATGCCCCGAGCTTCTCACGGCGGATACCCGAAAGTCGCCATAAACGCTGACTCGCTTGGTATTTCCCGATATCAACGCGGGCAGTTGTCGGCTGCCCGCCCGGTTCTTGCGGCCTCGACGAAGTCCTGCATGTCCCGGTCGGCGGCGCCGATGACGCCCCGATGGTCCTGGCCGGGATAGACCCGGTATTCCACCGCGGCCCCCTTATCGCACAGCGCCGCGGTCAACTTGTCGATGCCGGCCACCGGCACCGCGGCGTCGGCGCTGCCCTGCACGATCATCACGGGCACCTTCGGCATCACCCCGATGGGGTCCTGGTGCGCGAGGTAGGTCTGCAATCCGGTGAGATCGGCGTCCGGGGCCAGCACCTCAGACGCCGGCACCGTCGGGACGGTATCGATCTGGGCGACGCACTCGGTCCGCGCGGTGGTCAGCAGCGGGCGCGCCGCGGCGGTGAAGATCGCGTCGGGGTCGACAGACGGATCGACTACCGCGGCGCCGAGCACCAGCAACGGCAGAAAACGTTGGCTGGCTTCGACTTCCGGGCGTCCGGCCCGGATCAGGTCGACGGCTTGACCCATATCGACCCCGCCGGGTGCGATGGCCACCACCCCGGCGAGATCGAGGTCGGGGTCGCGGGCCTGCGCGTCCTGCGCGGTGAACAGTGCCGCCTGCCCGCCCTGGCTGTGGCCGACCGCCAGCCACTGCGTTCCGATCCCGGAGTCGAGAGCCCTTGCGGCCCGCACGATATCGGTGACGGTGTTCGCTTCACTGGTGCCGTCGACGTAGGGATGCCCGCCGGGGGTGCCCAGCCCCTGGTAGTCGGTTTGCAGCACCGCGTACCCGCGGGCCAGCCAGCCGTCGAGCATCGGGCGGACCCGACTGGTGTAGTCGTGGATCAAACCGTCGGCGGTGTCAGCCGACGGGGCGCAGGTGTCGGCGTAACCCGTGGTTCCGTGCGCCCAGCTGATCACCGGCCAGCCGCCTTGCGGCGGTTCGGTTTTCGGGACCGCGACGGTTCCGGACACGACGATCGGCTCGCCGTGGGAGTCCTCGGAGACATAGGTGATCAGCCGGGTGTCGGCGGCGCTGGGCAGGGCCGCGGCGGTGGTCAGCGGGCGTGCGGTGAGCAGTTGCCCGGCGCGCAGTTCGGGCGTGGGTGCGGTGGGCGGGGGCTCCGTCGAAGTGGAGCAGCCCGCCAGCAGGACCAGCGCCGCGAGGCCGGCCAGCCCGCGCCTGAGGTACTCAGCCACCGAGCAGGGTCCTTCGGCTGGCCGCGATCGGGCTCTGCGCGGTCAGGCCGCCGTCGAGCACCAGGGTCTGGCCCGTCATGTAGCGGGACTCGTCGGAGGCGAGATAGACCATGGCCCAACCGATGTCCTCGGGTGTGCCGATGAGGTCGAGCGCGTTGTGCCGGCGGATATCGTCGATCACGTCGGCCGGCAAGTTGTCGCGCAGCGCCGGCGTCATGACGGCTCCCGGGGCGACGGCGTTGCAGCGCACGCCTTGGCGGCCGTACTGGGTGGCGATGTACTGGGTGAGCCGAATGACCGCGGCCTTTGCGGCTCCGTACGCGCATTGCAGGGTGTCGCCGGCCAGACCGGCCACCGAGACGGTGTTGATGATCGAACCGCTGCCCGCGGCGATCATGTGCGGCAGCGCCAGCCGCGAGGCGACCACGGTGCTGCGGGCATTGAGCGCCATGGCGCGGTCCCATTCGTCGAGGTCGAGCCGCAACAGGTCGAGGTCCTTGCGGGGGTCACTGCCGCCCACATGGTTGCACAGCACGTCGAGGCCACCGAAGGTGTCGACGGCACAGCCGATCATGGCCGTGATCGACGCCTCGTCGAGCACGTCGACGGCGATGCCGACGGCACCACGTCCGATGTCGGCCGCCGCCGCGGCGGCCGCGTCCGCATCGAGGTCGGCGATCAGCACCCGGGCACCCTCGCCGGCCATCAACTGGGCCGCCGCGCGCCCGATGCCGCTGGCGGCGCCGGTGATGACGACCCGCTTGTGGTCCAGACGGTTTCCTGTCATTGCGTCACCCGTCGCATCGCGGTCGGCTCTCTGCCGCCTCGTCCAGGCTAGGCCGCATCGGCCCGCAGTGGTGGGGATCGATCAGGGTCGGGTCACCGCACTAACCATTCCGGGATCGGCGCGGGTAACTGGACCGGTGGTACGTCGGCTGGCAACGGCACCGCGGGAACGTCAGCGGGCAGGGACACCCGCGGCACCGAGGCCGGGAACTCGACCGCAGGAATGTCGGCGGGCAACTGCACCACCGGCACGTCGGCGGGGTAGGGGAGCGGGGGAAGTCCCGCGGGGATCGGCAGCACCGGCAGCGGAAGCGCCGGGATCACCGGGGCCGGAATGACCGGGCCGGCATCCTCGCCGGGTGCGGCCGCGGCCCACCCGGTGCCGGAAACAGCACCACCGAGCACCGCGACCACGGTGGCGACGGTGGCCGCGCCCCAGCGACAGCTGCGCGCCATGCATCCACAGTAGCCCCGGCCCGCGCTTTGCTACCTTGGCTGCCATCGACCTGGGAGGCCTACCCGATGACTGCAGCGCTGCAGACCGTCCGTCAGAAGTTTGAGCGGGTATCCGAGTCGGGCCGCGCACTGAAGCGCCTGATCGACACCGGCATCATCGATCTGAGCGATCTCAGATCGTCGCTGCAGGCGGCGAATTTCGCCCGGGTCTACGGTCCGCAGGCCACGATGGCGATCCTCGGCGGCCGCAAGTACGCCGACCTGCCCGCGATCGCCGACGAGCGCGGAACGCTGACCTACAAGGAGGTCGACGACCGGTCGTGGGCGCTGGCGCGCGGCCTGCGTGGGCTCGGGGTCGCACCGGGTTCGGTCGTCGGCGTGCTGTGTCGCGACCATCGCGGGCTGGTCATCACGATGGCCGCCTGCGGCAAGGCCGGTGCGCGGATGGTGTTGATGAACACCGGCTTCGCCAAACCGCAGTTCGCGGAGGTGTGTCAGCGCGAGGGCGTCGCGGTGGTGCTGCACGACAGCGAGTTCCTCGGCCTTCTCGACGCGCTTCCCGCCGACATGCCCCGCGTGCTGACCTGGGTGGACGATGGTACCGAGGTACCCGAGGGCGTCCCGGCGCTCGAGGACATCATCGCCGCGAACGCGTCGGAGCCGCTGCCGCCGCCGGACAAGGCGGGCGGGTCGGTGATCCTGACCAGCGGCACCACCGGGCTGCCCAAAGGTGCTCCGCGCGATACCGTCTCGCCGCTGGCGACCGCGCAGATCGTCGACCGAATCCCGTTCCCGCACAAGGGAACCATGGTGATCGTGTCACCGATCTTCCACAGCACCGGTTGGGCCACCTACACCACCGGCGCGGCGTTGGGGAACAAGGTGGTGACAGCCCGGCGCTTCAACGCCGAAGGGACGCTGCGGCTCATCGCCGAGCACAAGGCCGACATGCTGGTGGCCGTCCCGACCATGCTGCACCGGATGGTCGAGCTGGATCCCGCGGTGATCGCCAAGTACGACACCTCGTCGCTGAAGGTCATCCTGATCGCCGGATCGGCGCTGAGCCCCGAACTGTCCAACCGGGTGCAGGACACCTTCGGCGATGTCCTCTACAACATGTACGGCTCCACCGAGTGCGCCATCGCCAGTGTCGCGACCCCCGCCGAACTGCGGGCCGCGCCCGGTACCGCCGGCCGCTCACCGGTGACCTGTGAGGTCGTGCTGTTCGACGAGAACGACCAGCGCATCGACGGGTACAACCGGCGCGGCCGGATCTTCGTGCGCAACGGCGCACCGTTCTCCGGATACACCGACGGCCGCAGCAAGCAGATCATCGACGGCTACATGTCCAGCGGCGACATGGGCCACTTCAACGACGACGGGCTGCTGTTCGTCGACGGCCGCGACGACGACATGATCGTCTCGGGCGGAGAGAACGTCTACCCGCAGGAGGTCGAGAACCTGCTGGAGGCTCGCCCCGATGTCGTCGAGGTCGCGGTGGTCGGCGTCGACGACGTCGAGTTCGGGAAACGGCTGCGGGCCTTCATCGTCCCCGAGCCCGGCGCGGACAAGGACCCCGACGCGATCAAGCGCCACGTGAAGGAGAATCTGGCCCGGCACAAGGTCCCTCGCGACGTGGTCTTCGTCGACGAACTGCCGCGCAACGCCACCGGAAAGCTGCTCCGCCGGGTCCTGGTGGAGATGGACGTCGACGCCTGAGCTCTCACCGCCTGCGTTGACACGCGTCTGCGCTCGCAATAGCCTCACTTCTGACTACGAGCGTTGTCAGAAGTGAGCTCAAGGAGGAGCTGCTGTGAGTGCGCCCATTCCGACGCGCCACCCTGACCGCCCGCGGCCGATCCCGGCCGGTGTGCGGGCCCTGGCGAGCGTGCTGGCGATCCGGAATCCGAGCGCGCAGCAGTGGCAAGACCTCGGCGAACGGCTCAACGTCGGCGACGAGCCGATGGACCGGCTCGTCGAGTGGATGGCCGCCACCGGCATGGAGCAGACCCGGCCGCTGTTCGAACGCGCTCTGCGCGACGGTATCGACAGCGTCCCCGACGCGCCGGCGCCGTTGCGCGAGTTCTTCGAAACCTTTGAGCCCCTGCCGGACTGGGCCGACCCCGAGCTGCTGAGCATCGGGCAGCGCGCGCTGCGCCGCGGCGGGGCCGACGGTATGTATGTCGCCCGTGACGTGTCGCTACTCGGCGGCTACCAGTTCTCCGGATTCAACAAGACGCTGCTGCGCACCGGAGCGCTGGAGAAGGGCTCGAACAAGCGATTCGCCGAGACCATGCAATGGGCCATGGACGTCATCGCCGAGGGCGGTCTCGACCACCTCGGCGTCGGCTACCGCTCCACCATCCGGGTGCGGCTGATCCACTCGTTCGTCCGCAGGCACGTGGCCGCGATGCCGGATTGGCGACCCGACGAGTGGGGGCTGCCGGTCAATCAGACCGACATGGCCGCGACGCTGGTCGGCGCGCTGGTCGCGCCCGCGGTCGGCGCGATGGGGATGGGGGTGGTGCTCTCGCCGTCCGAGTACACCGCCGTCGCGCATCTGACCCGCTACGTCGGGTGGCTCATCGGAGTCGAAGACCAATGGCTGCCAAAGGATTTCCGCGACAGCATCCGGGTGCTGGCGCACACGCTGACCGCGCTGGCCGCCCCCGACGAGTCCAGCAAGCAACTCGCCGCGCCGATGGCCGACGACCCGCTGGCATGGCACTACGACAGCCTCCCCGAACTGCGGCGCCGGCTGGCCAGGGCCCAGCACCTGTCGGTCACCAGTGCGTTCCTCGGGCCGAAGGCCCTGCGTTCCCTGGGCCTGCCGTCCTATTCCCTGCCGTGGTACCCGCTGCTGCGCCTCCCGGTGAACCTCGCCCGCAGCGCCGCCGCGCTGGCCGTGCCCGGTGGGGTCGACCGCGCCGACCACCGGGGACGGCGCGAACACGCAAAACTGTTGCGCACCATGATCGGTGCGGATGCGGCCACCATCGGCGAGTCCGCGGCTCACGTCAGCCGGGTGGCCTGACGGTCACCGTCCCTGCGCCGCGTCCCCGCGCAACGTCATCACCGTACTGGTGACGGTCGCGGCGACCTTGCCGTCCGCGCGCGTCACGTCGCATGCGTAGTGCGTGATCGTCCTACCGTGATGTGTGGTCCGCGCGGTCGCGGTCAACGTGTCCACCCACACCGGGCGCAGAAACGCGGCGCGAATGTCGATGCTGGTGAACGTCTCTCCGTGCGCCATCAGCGTGGAGTGCGCCGTGCCGATCGCGGCATCGGCCAATTCGACGAGGAACCCGCCGTGCACGGTGCCCTGCTGATTGCCGTGCCGGCGCGGATCCACCGACACCCGCACCGATGCGGATCCGGCGCCGACGGACGCGATCTCGAAGCCCAGTAGACCGGAGATGGCGGTGGGGTAGCGCATATGGATCGCTGTGTCCGGAGCCGCACCGTCGACGAGCTGCCTGAGATGTTCCAGCACCGGCAACGTGGTGTGCTGCATGGAGCCTCCTCGAGAAATCAACCGCACCAGGACGACTCGACGCTAGAAAACGTGTCATAGTGCAATCAAGAAATTGTCCTACAGACAAGGGGTTGTCCTGCGGGTCCACCGACACACCGACGTCGCCGACGACCTCGCCGCGCAGATCCGGGCCGGAACGCTGCCGGCGGGCACGCGGCTACCGACGCACCGGGCGCTGGCCGCCGAATACGGCATCGCGGTGGCCACGGCCACGAAGGTGTATCGGCTGCTCGCCGACGCCGGGCTGGTGGTCGGTGAGCCCGGTAGGGGCACGTTCGTCCGCGACCTGAGCGGATTCGCCGGGATCGAGCCGCAGCGCCGGACACCGGCGGAGCGCATCGCCGACCTGTCGTTCAACCAGCCGCTGGCGGCTGTGCAGAGTGAGCAGTTGAGGCAGGCGCTGCGCGACCTCGCCGGCGGGGGTGACCTCGCCGCGCTTCTCATGCAGGAGCCACCCGGCGGTCGCCGTCGCGGGCAGGCCGCGGTGGCCACCTACCTGCTCGGTCACGGTGTCGATGTCGCGCCCGACGCGGTGGTGCTGACCGCGGGCGGACAGCAGGGGCTCGATGCCGTGCTGGGCGCCGTGGCCGCACCGGGATCGCTCGTGGCGGTGGACGCCCTGACCTACCCGGGGATCAAGCTCGCGGCGGCGGCGCGCCGTGTCGAGTTGGCGCCGATCCCGGTCGACGCGGCGGGGATGGACCTCGACCACCTGGACCGGCTCTGCGCGCGGCGGCCGGTGACGGCGCTGTATTGCACTCCGACGCTGCACAATCCGCTCGGATTCGTGCTCAGTATCGCCGACCGCCGCCACCTCGCCCGGGTCGCGCGACGACACGACCTCGCGGTGATCGAGGACGCGGTGTACGCGTTCCTGGAGCCGGGTCACCCGCCCCTGGCCACGCTGGCGCCGGAACGCACCTTCTACGTCGGATCGCTGTCGAAGAGTCTGGCCCCCGGAATCCGGTTCGGATTCGTGGTGACACCGCGGAACCGGCGTGAGGCGCTGATCCGCGCGCTGCGCACCGGGAGCTGGGGCACGTCGACCATCGCGACCGAGCTGGCCACCCGATGGCTGACCGACGGCACCGCCGAGCAGCTGGAAGTGTTGCGGCGCAAAGATGCCCGGCGCCGGCAGGAGCTGGCCCGCACCGAGCTCGCCGGGCTCGGCTACCACGGCCACCCCGGCTCCTATATCGGCTGGCTTCCACTGCCGGAGGAAGTGCGCAGCGACGTCATCGCGCACCGACTCGCCGAGGCGGGGATTCTGGTGTCCACCGCCGACGCGTTCGCGACGACGAAGTCGGTGCCGAACGCGATCCGCCTCGCCCTGGCGACCCCGGCGGAGGCGGTTCTGCAGCGCGCGCTCCGGGAGATCCGCGGGCGAGTGGTTCGGCATCTGCCGGCGCACCCGGTCATCTGAGCCCGCGCTCGCCGCGCCATTCCTGGTGCATAAGTTAATGCTGAGACAGAAGGTAACTGCACCCTCGTCTGGTCCGGACAAGGTAGCCACAGAAATTTTACACCTGTAAAGACAGTGCTCAGCACCTATTTTGTGCTCGACTGGCCTATTAGCTGATCTTGAAGCGGATCAGATGTTAAATTACTACTCCGTAAAAGGACGTGTCGCTTCATCGGCCGCTCCCAGGGCCGGGTGAGCCGGGCTCGCCCGTGCTCGACACGAGAGAGCGAAGGAGCTCGCATGGCTGCGGCTAGCCCCCCGAAACCGCGCCGGACGAAGGGCCGCCACCGCAAAACCGTCACCAGTCCGATGGCGAACTGGCTGAAGGTGGGCGCCGCCGGTATCGGGCTCGCCGCCGCGATCGCCGGCGGGCAGGGCGTGGCCGCGGCCTCCACGGACGACGCGTCCAGCGGCAAGCCCAGCGCAGGCGGCGACGACAGGCCCACCCGCACGTCGGCAGCCGCGGACTCGTCGGCCGGTGATTCCGACTCCGACGCGGCCTCGGTGGGACCGTCGGTCGCCTCGCGCAAGCCCGCGTCGACCCGGTCGTCCACCCCGCCCGCAGCGGCGGACACCGATGACGACAGCGCCGAGCCCGAGGTGGTCGACGACGCTGTCGAGGACCCCGACGACGAAACCGAGGCCCCCACACCGTCACCGCATCCCGCGGCACCCGAGGAGTCCGAGGAGCCCGAGGACATCGACACCGAGGAGGCGCCGGACCCCGTCCACGACGCGCCGTCCCCCGTCGAGGAGCCCGCGGCCGGGGAACAGCAACCCGACGCCCCGCCACCGGCGCAGGCCACCGCCGACGCGGCGTCGACAGGCGACATCACGAGCGCGACCGCCGAGACGCCGCCGGAGCCGCCGGCTGTGGTCATCGAGATCGTCGACGAAGTGCTCAACTGGCTGGGACTGGGCCCCCGCGGCGGTATCACGCTGCCGACGGGCATGACGGATTCACTGTGGCTGCTGCTGCGCCACTCCTTCCAGAACCGGCCCGGCTGGGCCTCGGCGGTCGCCCATCAGGGGAACACTCTCGTCACCGGCGGCGACCCGATGCGGGAACTCTTCCGGGAGGCGATCCAGGCCGAATTCAGCAAGAAGTACGGATGGATCCCCGTGGTGGGTTCCGTGGCCCACGGCATCAGCCTCATCGGCAACCTCGGTGAGCTCGGCGCAGCGATCCTGCGCGGAGACCGCGCGGACATCGCCGACGAATTCGGGGACATCACCCGCGATCTCGTCGGCACGATCCCGATCATCGGCGCCCCGATCGCGGCGAACATGTACACCGCGCAGGCCGAGGCACGGGTGGCCGCCGCGATCCAGAGCGGCCAGTTCGCGGCCGCTCAGGCGACGCCCGAGGACGAGCACGCACTCAACACCCTCACCCAGATCCTGCTGCAGCTCTCCGGTTGGCCGGAGCCGCCCAAGAACTTCGTCACGCCCGCCGACTACACGCTGGATCAGACGCTCGACGCCCACAACGATCTGCTCGACCTGCTGGTCGCGAATCCGACTCCGACCACGAAGTGGATTCCCGACACCCTGGCGCTGATCAACCTGTTCATCAAGTCGGCGCTGCCGGGTTACACGTTCTCGGACGGCCTCAACACCTTCGCCGACCTGCTCAACCGACTGGTACCGCCCTACACGATCGAACCAGGTGCCGACATCCTGATCACCAAGACCTCCGTCGCCAGCGCCAGTATGGGTGCTCTGGTCAGCATCCTCAACGAACTGCTGGGCGGGAACTTCGATCCCGAGAGCATCCGGGACGCGGCAGTCGTCGGCGGGACACAGGGATTCCTCTCCCCGGCAAGTGTTCTCGGTATGTCGGTGAACAGCGGAGCCGAGCCCAACCCATGGTCGCTGATGGCCTATATCGCCTTGGTCGGGGTGTACCGGCGGTTCCAGTGGGTGGGGCTCAACCACCTCCCGGTGGTGACCGGCCAGACGCAGAACAGCCAGATCCTGCTCACCACCAGTGGTTCCGTGCAGGCCTACGACCCCGACGGCGATGTGCTGACGTATTCGGTGTCCGAGCAGCCGGCCAACGGCATCGTCACGATCAACCCGCTGGTCGCCGGCGGGTGGATCTACACCCGCACGTCGAACTGGACGCACACCGGCACCGACACGTTCGAGATGACGATCAGCGACGGGCTGTTCCCGTCCGCCGAGCGCCCGTATTCGCCCGACGGCCACACCGTCACCGTCACCGTCACCGTGAACTACACCGGGGTCGCGAACAACCAGCCGACGATCATCGCGCTGCCCGGGCTGCCCGACGCGATGGGCATCGTCCGGGGCAGCGCGTCGGGCAACGACATCGACGGAGACACACTGACCTACAGCCTGGTCAACCCGGGAACCTCGGGGGCGACCAGCACGTCGATCTACACCAACGACGGCGGTATCGTCCAACTCAACAGCGCCACCGGAGAATTCGTCTACATCCCGAAGGTGTCGACCGCGCTGATCCCGGCGCTCAACACCGACTCGTTCCAAGTCCAGGTGTCCGACGGGCGCGGCGGTACGGCCACCGCCACCGTGCTGGTCCTGTCGCACCTGCGGGTCGGAACCTCGGTGACCGGTACCGGCGCCTACGTCGAGCACGGCAAGGTGGACGTCCCGACCCCGGACGTCGGACTGCTGACCTACAGCATCGGCACCCAGGGGGCAAAGGGCACCGCCGTCGTCAACCCCGACGGCACCTACACCTACACCCGCAGCAACACCGCCACCGGAAGCACGGACGACACGTTCACGATCATCGGCACCGACGCGAACGGCAAGTCGGTGACCCTGCCGGTGGTGTCGGTGTCACCGCCGTTGATCGCGGTGACGCCGACGACGACGGTGTCGGGGGAGACGTTCACCCCACGTGGCTGGCTGCTCGGTGCCGTGGTCACGCCCGCCACCCAGACCACCAACGGGACGATGAGCGGAATCGACGACAACGGACAACCGGTGTCGATCGGCGCTGGGCTCTACAACACCGAGAAGGGCGGAACCGTCCTCATCCTCGGTTCCGGCGGCGGATTCACCTACACCAACACCAGCTATGGGGACGTGTTCCACAAGGCCGCCGCGATCAACGCGCCCGATTCCGACAAGTACGACACCGTCAAGATCACCGTCACCGATTCGCTGGGCCGCACCGGCGAAGTCACCTTCCACATCCTGTTGCGCACCGAGAACAGCACGCCGTCCTCCAGTGCATCGGTGGGCAGCCCCAACCAACTCGGTGTCGTGCGCGGTTCGGTGTCCGGCGAGGACCGGGAAGGTGATTCGTTCACCTACTCCCTGGCCGGGGCCGGCAACCCGGCCGGTGCGACCGCGACCTCGACGTACACCGCCAACGGCGGCATCGTATCGCTGAACTGGGACGGCACCTTCACCTACATCCCGAACAAGTCTGCGGCAACAGCGGATTCGTTCCGGGTACTGGTCTCCGACGGGCACGGCGGCACCACCACGCAGACGGTGAACGTGTCGCTGAGCACGCCGTCGCCGACGGCGAACATCAACACCTCGACGCTGAACCAGGTCACCGGCCAGCTCTTCGTCCCGCCCGCCGATCTCGGGCTGATGACATACAGCCTCGGCACCCCGCCGACCAAGGGCACCGTGTCCGTCGACGCCGGCGGGGTGTTCAACTACACCCGGACCAGTCCGGGGCACACCACCACACCGCCGGACACCTTCACGATCATCGGCACCGAGGTGACCACCGGCAAGACGGTCACGATCGCGACGATCACGGTCAGCCCGAAGGTGGTGAACACCCCTCCGGCCGGTGGCACGACGACGATCAGCACACACAGCCAGACCAGCAACCTCATCAACCGGACCCAGACCACCACCGGAACGATCGGCGCATCCGACGCCGACGGAGATCCGCTGACGTTCGACGCCGGAACGTTCTCGACGACCAACGGCGGCGAGGTCACGATCGCGGCCAACGGTTCGTTCTCGTACACGATCAGCAAGGGCCTTCTGAGTTCCTACTATCACGACGCGGCGAAGATCGGTGCCGGCGGCACCGCGGTCAGAGACCAGTTCACCGTCACGGTGCGCGATCAGTTCGGCGGTGTCACCTCGTTCATCGCGACAGTGCCGATCTACGCGATGAATTCGGCGCCGAACGCTCCCACCGGCGGCGTCTTCTGGCCCCTCGTGAACGACTGGACCTCGGTTTTCGCCACCGACCCCGACGGGGACTCGCTGACCTACACCATCACCAAGCAGCCGCAGCATGGGTCCGCGTCGTACAACCCGGTCAGCCAGGTCCTGAGCACCTCGGGTACGCAGAACAACGACACCATCATCCTGACCGTGACCGACGGCTACTACGTGGTGGTCGACGGCATGGTCACGACGACGCCCGCGAGTGCGTCGCGGACCTACACCGTCTGAGCGGTCTGGCTCAGGCGACCCGGTAGCCGAGGTCCTTCAGGATCCCGCGCTCGATCGGGCTCAGTACCCGCACCGCGATACCCTCCGGGAGATACGCGTTCATCATCTTGACGTTGTTGCCGGTGTAGAACCTGTCGTCCAGATGGGTCACCGAACTGCCGCCATCCCACGGATTAACGGTCAGCAGCGGCACCAGGTTGCCGTTGTTGGCGGCGACCGCGTTGGCGCCCCCGAAGAAGAGGCCACCGTTGCCGCCGGTGAGATTCGGATCGAATGCCGAGTTCCACACGTAGCGGCGCCGATCCACCGTCCGGACACCACCGGCGGTCACGACGAAGCTGTCGAAGATCGTCCAGGTCCGTTGCGTGTTCTTGCCCGCCGGTCCGATGCTGGCGTCGAAGCCGAAGGTGTGCAGCAACTCGTGCATCACGGTTCCGACGAAGTCGTACTCGTCGGCTGCGATCTCGGAGGTGAACGACCACGACGCGGACAGGTTGAAGTCGATGTCGCCGTCGAACTCGTCGCCGTTGCTGTCCCGGCCGGTGAGGATCTTGTTCTGCACCACGGTGCGGTGGAAACCTGGCGAGTCGCTGACCGAAGGACTTGTGGCCGAAGCGAAACCGGAGTTGCGGCCGACCGCTTTGATCGTCAGCGTGACCGGCGTGGTGACCATGAAGTACCGGGCCAGCGAGTCCGCGCCGGTCTGTAGCGCGGTGCGGGCCTCGTCGGTCCACACCACCTCGCCGTCGTAGGTGAAGGAGAACTTGAGCGCCCCTTGGTTGACCAGGATTCCGGTCGTGGTGCCGGGCCGGCCGAGGAGATCGAGAAGATTCACGTGCGCGCCGCGGTCGATCGCGGTCACGGAGAAGCTGTCGACGCCGGCAAATCCCTGGCCCGGGGTGTAGGTGTAGGTGCCGTCCGGGTTCAGCGCGACGGTGCCGTACTGCGGCCTTCTGTTGAGGCGCACCGTGATCGGATCGCCTTCGGGGTCGACCGCGTTGATCGTCCCGGTGACCGGGCCGTCGAGCTGGCCTGAGATCTGCACCGGATCGAGCATGGGGTCCAGGTTGAAGAACGTGTTGCGGACGAAGTTCAGCGTCGAGGTCAGGTTCTGCTTGGCGGGGTCGTTGACCGGCAGCGCCACGATCCACGTCTGGGCCGCGGCCATGAACTCGGCGATGGCCTTGGCTGCGCTCTGCTGTCTGCGTTCGGCGAGGGCGTCCCAGGACGTCGACGTGCCCGCGGGCGTCACGACCGCTGTCGGGGCGGGGGAGACGACGATCGGGTCGGACGAGTCTTCCTCGGGTGCGTCCGCCGGCTCGCGATCCGGCGCGGCGGTGACCGCGACCTTCGCGTGGCTGCGTGAGCGCGCGGGAACCTCCCGCGCCTCGGTCTCCTCGTCCTCGGCAACCGCCTCGTCGGCTTCCGTGTCGGGGTCGCTGGAATCGTCAGAGTGGTCGGCGGAGTCGTCGGCGGCGTCGTCGGTGTCGCCGTCCTCGGTGCCGGTGTCGCTCGACACCTCATCCGAATCCGTATCCGAATCCGGATTCGAATCCGACGCAGAATCCGATGCGGATACCGACGACGAGGTGTCCGGGGACTCCGCGGCGGCCACACCGATCTGCGCGTCGATCAGTGACAACCCGAGCAGTGCGGCGCCCATACCGACCGACGCCGCCCCGGCGGCAAGCCAGCGCCGGACGGCGAAGCTCTCGGCGCGGCGGACCGAGGCGTTGCCGAGCTGGCCGGCTCTGTTCGCCTGCGCCATCGCAATACTCCCGTGATCTGTTGGAGTGCACGGTAACCTACGGGCGCGCACGGCGGCGCGGGATTTGCGGCCGCTCCGACAATTTATATGATCCGCGCCCGACTGGTCCGCCTCCGTCCAATTGTGGCAAATGATCGTGGCCGTCGAATCAGTTCCCGCGGAACACGGCCGGAATTCGTTTGACCCGCTAATATGCCTCCGGTGCCACACGAGAGCCGACAACCGCTGCGCAGACGGATCCGCATCACGTCCAGCATCGTCATCGTCGGATTGATCTATGCTGCTTCGCTTTTCGGATACTGGTGGATCAGCAGCTCGTACCCCGCGCTGAGTCCGTTCGATCCGGCACCGGCCGAGTATCCGGTGGTCTCGATCGACATGGACACCATCCACACCGCGACGAACGAACTCGAGGTCGACGTTCTGCTGATCGCGCCGGAACGCTATGTCGACCCTCGGCTGGGGGTGTTGAACACCGACATCGCGATCCGGATTCATCCGTGGGTCAATCTGGGCGAGCTGAAGTTCCCGAAGGGGGAGACGCCGGGCAGCATCACCGCCACCGTCGAGGCGCACGGTGACGCCGACTACTGGCCCTTCGACACGTACGCCACCAAACCGCTGACCGCCGATGCGCTGATCGGTTCGGGCGAGCAGCGCACCATCGAACCGGCCGACATCAGGGTCAGCGGCGGGATCGAGGGCTGGAACGTCCAGGTCGACCAGACGGAGTCGGACCCGTCCGCATCGGTCATCGAGCTGAGTCGGCACCGCGGCACGTTGGCCTTCGACCTCGGCGTCGTGCTCGTCCTGATCGCGCTGCCCGCGATGGCGATGATCGTCGCCATCGAGACCATCATGGGAAGAAGGCAGTTCCTGCCGCCGCTGTTCACCTGGTTCGCGGCGATGCTCTTCGCCGTGGTCCCGCTGCGCAACATCCTGCCCGGCGCTCCGCCGCCGGGCGCGTGGATCGATCAGGCGATCGTGATCTGGGTGCTCATCGCGCTGGTGGCCGCGATGGCCATCTACGTCGTCGCCTGGTACCGCTACAGCAAGCTGTGACACCAGGGAGCGATGGTCGACGTCGGGTACTCACGAGGGGACCGACAGCACATCCGACGCCGACCATCGCGGCTCCAACGTCGGCCGCGCATCGCAGCTCGCGCGAAAGTACCACGGTAAAAGGCCAGTTGAAGCCCAGTTCCGTCGTTCAGCCTCGTATTGCTCGCGTCTGCAAAAGCTTTGGATGAACATGCAAACAGATCGGCTGCGATCCGGGTGCGCCGCGAAGCTATCGTGAAGCCATGAGTTCCGACACGCCGCCCGACCGCACCGGTGCCGCGACCACCGTCACACAGCAGCCGGGACAGTTCGTCATCGAGGTCGAGGGCCGTGCCGTGGGACTTGCCGACTACCACGACCGCGACGGTCAGCGGGTCTTCCCGCACACGGAGGTGCTGCCTCAGTTCCAGGGCCGGGGACTGGCCACGATCCTGGTCGCCGAGGCGCTGCGCGTCACTCGCGCCGAAGGTCTGCGGATCGTGCCGACATGCTGGATGGTCGCCGAATACATCGACAAGAACCCCGAATACGCCGATATCACCGACCGCGCGTAGATGCCCCGGGTCCGTCGGCTGCTGCTGCTCGCTACCGCGGCGATGCTGGCCGGCGCGGCCATCGGAGTCCTCGGCGCCGCATTCCGCTGGTGTCTGCGCCGCGCCGAATCCCTGCGCATCGACCTCGTCGCGTGGGCGCAGCATCTTCCCGGGCCGGGCTGGCTGATCCCGGTCGCCGCGGCCGCAGTCGGCGCCGGTGTCGCCGGCGCGCTCGTGCGCTGGGAACCCCAGGCCACCGGCAGCGGCATCCCGCATGTCGAGGCGGTGTTCCTCGGCGAAACCCGGCCACCGCGGCTGACGGTCCTGCCCGCGCGGTTCTTCGGGGGCGTGTTCGCGATCGGCTCGGGAATGGTCCTGGGCCGGGAAGGCCCGACGATCCACATGGGCGCGACGCTCGGCGCCCTCGCCGCGCGGCGCACGCGGCTGCCGGAGTCCGACGCCCGGATGATGCAGGCGGCGCTCGGCGGCGCCGGGCTCGCGGTGGCATTCGACGCGCCGATCGCCGGCATGCTGTTCACGCTCGAAGAGGTGACGAAATCGGTACGGGTGAAGACGGTCGCGGTCGCGATCCTGGCATCCGTCACCGCGGTCGTGTGCTCCCGCGCGATCCTCGGCGATGCGCTCGACCTCCAGGTCGCCGACTTCGCGGCACCCGGCCTCGCCTGGCTTCCGGTGTTCGTCGTCTTCGGGGTGCTCACCGGCATCCTGGGGGCCGGCTACAACGTGGCGGTGCTCTTCCTGGCGGACTTGTCGGCGAAAGTGCCGCGCGTCCCGACCCCGGTGAGGGCGGCGGTGATCGGCGCGCTGGTGGGGGCCGCGCTGTGTGTCGCCCCGCTGACGGTCGGGGACGGCGACACCCTGACCCAGATGATCCTCGGTGGCCATCAGTTCGTGCTCCTGGCGGCCGCGGGATTGCTTGCCGCACGGTTCTTTACGGGTCCGCTGAGTTACTCGGCAGGAGTCCCTGGCGGACTGTTCGCCCCGCTGCTCGCGGTCGGTGCGCTGTGGGGTCTGGTGTTCGTCGGCTGCGCCGACATCGTGACCGGCGACCCGGCCGCGCCGGGGATTCCGATGGCGCTGGCCGGGATGGCCGCCTTCTTCGCGGCCACGGTGCGGGCGCCGCTGACCGGAATCGTCATCGTGTTGGAGATGACGGCGGCCACCTCGATGGCGTTGCCGATGATCGTGGCAACCGCAGGCGCCGTCCTGGCGGCCCGCGCTGTGAGGGCGGAGCCGGTGTATGCCGGCCTGCGGCAGCGGATGACGGTCGAGGCCCCCGGTGCCGACGAGAGACGCTGATCCCGTAGCTGGCAGCGTCCGTCGGCGAAGCCCGGCATCTGGTTCTGCGACGTCGGCCGAATTGTCGCCGGAACGGGATTCGATCAGAGTTGATTTGCCAACCGTGCGCTGATCTTGTGGATACCCTTAGCAGGCTCTTCAGCACTTTCACCTTGCATCGAGGGAGTCGACATGACGCAACCGCCGCCGCCCGGCAACTATCCGCCTCCGCCGCCCGCCGGCAGCGGCGGCTACCCCCCGCCGCAGCCGGGTCCGGCCGCGCCGAATTCGAACCTGGTGCTCGGCATCCTGACGACGCTGTTCTGCTGCCTGCCCTTCGGCATCGTGTCGATCGTCAAGGCCGCGCAGGTGAACGGACTGTGGGCACAGGGGCGCTATGCCGAGGCCCAGGCGTCCGCCGATGCCGCCAAGAAGTGGGCGATCTGGAGTGTCGTCGCCGCCGTCGCGGTGTGGATCATCTACGGCATCCTGTTCGCGACCGGCGCCGTGGACATGGACATGGACACCTCGTCGTACTGATCGGGTCGTACTGATCAAAGTCCTACCGATCGAACCGCCCACCCGCCTCGGCGGTCCACTGCTCGTGGCCGCCGCGGCGGCGGGCGTGTGTGTCGTCGTGTGGATCGCTGATCCGACCACACCAGGTGGGTTCCTGCCTGTCTGCCCGACGAAAACCCTTCTGGGCGTGGACTGTCCGGGCTGCGGGACACTGAGAATGATCTACTCGCTGCTGCACGGCGACGTCGCGGCCGCGCTCCGGTTCAATGCGGTGGGCCTGGTGGCACTGGGTTTACTGCTCGTCGCCTACGCGCTGTGGACCTATGGCCGCGCCGTCGACCGCACGGTGGTGTCCTGGCAACAGCACCGCTGGGCGGCGTGGGTGACCCTGGCCGTCGTCGCGGTCTGGTTCGTGGTGCGGATCCTGCCCTTCGAGCCGTTCACCTCGCTGCGGGTGTGAGGCGACGGTCAGTTCTCGTCCGGGATCTGCCGATGGGTCTGCCAGCCCGCGGGCGCGTCGGGGTCGTCATTCTGATGGTCCAGCTTGTCCTGCTCGCGCCGCTGTTCGTCGGTGGCCTGCGTGGCGTCTTTCGGCGTGGCCGGTGAATCGTCGTGCTGTTCCACCACGGAACCTCCAAGCGTCGTCGGGTGGGGACGGAAAACAGGTTCTCCGATCCGGGCTCGATGAAACACAATCTCGGGTGTGACCGGAAACCCGTTGTTCTGCGGTATCGAACTCGCCCGGCGGATCGAGGCGGCCGAGGCCGAACTGATCACCGCGGCGACCCTGGCCGCGCGAGCGCGCGGTGGATGGGGTCTGACGCTGCCCGTCGGCGGCGGGTACGCCTGCGCCGCGGAGCCGGGCTCACCGATGAACAAGGTGGTGGGCCTGGGCATCGCCGATTCGGTGGACGCCGCGGCGATCACGGCGGTGGAGGACGCGTGCGCCGATCTCGGGGTGGACGTCCAGGTCGAGTTGAGCAGCCTCGCCGATCCCGCGGTCGCGCAGCTCCTGACCGAGCGCGGCTACGTTCTCGTCGGCTTCGAGAACGTGCTCGGGTGCGCACCCGCGGATACCCCGACGGCACGCGCCGACCAGATCGACGTCCGGCGGGACGGCGGCCTGGACGCCTGGGCCGACGCGCTCGTGGACGGCTTCGCACATCCCGACGGGGTGGGGGTGGGAAGCCACGAGGAGTTTCCGCGTGGTGTCGTCGAGAACGCCGTGCGGGACATCGTCACCGCGGGTGCGCGCACGTACCTCGCGGAGTCCGACGGTCAGGTCGCCGGCGCTGCGGGCATGCGCCTGACCGGCGGGGTCGCTCAGCTGACCGGCGCGGCCACCGTGCCGGCGTTCCGCCGCCGCGGTGTGCAGACCCGGCTGTTGGCCACCCGGCTCACCGACGCCGCGGCAGCCGGGTGCGACATCGCGGTCGTGACCACCGCGCCGGGCTCGACGTCACAGAAGAACGTGCAGCGCCGGGGCTTTCACCTGCTCTACACCCGGGCCATCCTGGTCAGGCGATGCGGCCCGGCGAGAACAGCCACCCCGTGACGAAGATCGTGCTGAACACGATCACCAGCGATCCCGCGATGTGGACACCGAGGGTCGCGGATTCACCGAGGGCCGCCTGGACGAACGAATACACGAAGACCAGCCCCGCGAGTGCCGTCGCCCACCAGTCCTTCCTGCGGGCGTAGGCCAGCCCGGCCAGCGCGACGAACCAGCCGCCGGACACGACGTGCAGCACGATCGCGGCGGTGCCGTGGATGTCCTTGAACTCGCCGGTCTGCACCAGCGCACCGGCGGTACTGAACAGCGCGACGATGACGGCGGCGGTCGCCACCGCGAACACGCGGGAGGCGAGCAGGAACGGGCGGGGGCTCTGCTGCGGGTCTGCTGACGGCATGGCGGTCCTCTCGTGGAACTCCGCGTCCGACTATGACACCACTCATGTCGCGGCAACAAGGATGTAGCACAAGCGTTTCGGCCCGGAAATCTGCGCGGGGAACCCCTCTCGGGACAAGTCTCCGGCGGAAGGTGGACCATGACAGACAGTGCCCGGCATGCGGCGATGGTTCTGTGGAACGGCATAGGCAGGCGGGATTTCCTGCGTGCCGTCGCGGCGGTCAGTGCGGGTGCCGGCGTCGCCGTCCACGGCCGCGACGGACTTCGCCATTCTGCAGCCGGGCGCCGGTGATCCCGTCGGTGACCACTACCTGCAGTCGATGCCCGACGAGGTGTTGTGGGGCTACGTGCCCACCGTGCACGCCGATCCGGTGCTACGGATGGCCTCGGGCCAGACGGTGACCGTCGACGCGGTCAGCCACGAGGGAATCCTGGAAGACCAGGGGCGGGATCCGGTCGCGTACTTCGGGTCCAAGGGCGTCTCGCAGGCCGAGGTGCTCGAGGATGCGATCGCGATCGCCGCCGAATACGACCGCACGCCGAGGAATTTCGACAAGGACGGGCCGCACGTGGTGACCGGGCCGGTCTTCGTCGAGGGTGCCCAGCCCGGGGACGTCCTCAAAATCGAGATCCTGCAGGCGATTCCGCGGGTTCCGTATGGGGTGGTGTCCAGCAGGCACGGCAAAGGGGCGCTCGCCCGCACCGCCGACGGCGGACCTCCCGCCGGGATCGCCCTCGCCGAGGTGATGCCGCCCGTCGACACCGACGGCAGGCCGAGTGAGGACCCGATGCGCTACGGCAACGTGTCGACGTTCACCGCGGTCGAAGACGGGCACGGGGTGATGAGCTACGGACCCGCCCAGGTGCGGTTCCCGTTGCGCCCGTTCATGGGCATGATGGGGGTGGCCTACGCCCAGGACACCGAGATCACCGCCGCGGCAGCCAATTCGATCCCGCCCACCGTCGGCGGCGGAAACATCGACATCCGGTTGCTCGGGGAGGGCGCCACACTGTTCCTGCCGGTGTTCGCCGAGGGCGCGCTGTTCTACGTCGGTGATCCGCACATGGCCATGGGCGACGGAGAAGTCGCGCTGACCGCGATGGAGGGATCGCTGCGCGGCACCTACCGGTTGACCGTGTGCAAGCCCGGTTCGGGGGACGCACCGTCGGTCGCCTACCGCTATCCGTTCGGTGAGACGGCCGACGCGTGGGTGCCGGTCGGTCTGTCCGACCCCGACGGATCGATCGGCGGCCAGGAATCCGACCTGGACGTCGCGATGAGACAGGCGGTGGTCAACGCACTCGACTTCCTCGAGGCCGACCGCGGGATGGACCGCGCCACCGCCTATGCGTATCTGTCGGCGGCAGCCGACTTCTCGGTGTCACAGGTGGTGGACCGCACCGTCGGAGTGCACGGCCAGATCTACAAATCCCACTTCCCGTCGGCCTGAGCGGGGGCCTCAAGCAGATCGGTGTCCCTGACGGGTGCGATCGCGATGCGCGAGATCAGACCCGCCGCGGTGGTGATTTCGATGACCGCCCACGGACGCCCACCCGGTGCGATCACGTGCACGTCGCGTCCGTTGACCCGCATCGGGGTGGCCGCGCGGATCCGGTCGGCGAAACCGCTGGTCTCCCGAGCGACGGCCGCGGCGCCGGTGATCTCGGTGGCGGTGCCGGGTGCGACCAGCGACGGGTCGACGGTGCGCACGCAGTCCGGTGCCATCAACGCGAGCATCCCGTCGAGGTCGCCGCCGGAGGCCGCGCGCAGGAACGCCGTGACGATCGCGTCATGGGCCGCAGAGTCGTGCGCGTCGACCGGGTGCGAGGCCGGGCGCAGCCGAGCCCGGGCCCTGCTCGCGTGCTTCTTCGCATTCGACGCCGTCGTGTCGAGAACGCCGGCGATCTGATCGAACGGCACGGAGAACAGATCGTGCAGTACGTAGGCCACGCGTTGCGGTGGGGTCAGGACCCCCAGCAGCACCATCAGCGCCCGCGAGATGTCTTGGCGGCGAAGGAAGTCCTCGTCGGCGGCCGAGATGACCTCGGGCTCCGGGTCGACACGTGCGGTCAGGAGTTCGCGGCGGCGACGGTCCCGGAGTTGGTCCAGGCACACCCGGGTCACCACGGTCGTCAGCCATGCCACCGGACTGTCGATCTCGGACACCGAAGCCGACTGGGCCCGCAACCATGCGGTCTGGACGGCGTCCTCGGCGTCGTGAACCGAACCCAGCAGCCGGTGCGCGACCGCCAGCAGTCGCGGGCGGGACGCCTCGAATTCGGAATCGAATGTCATCGTCGGTCACCTTCCGCCCGTGCCAACCGTCAACAGGGTGAAAGTCATCGATCAACAGGCTCGGGAGGAAACGTGACGAGCATACTCACGACACTGGCGGTGCTGACGGCAGCGTGCGCCACCGCGAACGCGGCCATCGCGATCGCCGATCTGGCCCGCGCCCCGTTCGTACTGGCGAACTCGGCCGAGGTCGGCGTCGCACCGCGGTGGATTCCGTACCTGGCTTGGTTGAAGATGGCGGGCGCGCTCGGCCTGCTGGCCGGCTTCGTCCTCACCCCGTGGCTCGGGTTGGCCGCCGCGCTCGGCCTGACGGCCTTCTTCGTCGGCGCGGTGGCGGTGCATGTGCGCACCGGGGTGCTGCACAACATCGCGTTTCCGGCGACATACCTGGTGCTATCCGTCGCGGCACTCGGCTATTTCGCCCTCACCGCAGACGCCCTGTGAGGGGCTCCCGTCAACTTTGTTGGGGCTGTCGAACTTTCCTGGTCGAGATCCCAAACTTATTGGGAGAGACGGTGTTTCGCCGCGGTTGAGTTGCGGGGTCGGCGTTGGCGCGTGTACGGTGGCTGCAACGAAGGGGAGTAGCCCCCAATCGGCAATCGACATACTGGCCTGACGGCGTTCGCGTCTGGGGTCCGGTTGTCCGGACCGGTCACCGACCGGTGGGCGAGACCTTCGGCCGCAGACCGTACTTGGCTGCCGGCCGGAGGCGTCTCCACGTTTCTCCAGCCGTGGCCCTCGACACGAGGAGCATCGTGTTCGCCGCACTGCTGTTGAGCTTCGCCGTCATCTTCGTCGCCGAGTTGGGGGACAAGACCCAGCTGGTGGCGATGATGTTCGCCCTGCGCTACCGCTGGTGGGTGGTGCTGGCCGCGATCACGTTCGCGACCACGCTGGTGCATGTGCTGTCGGTCGCCATCGGGCACTACCTCGGCGCGGCGCTGCCCGGCCATCTGCTGGGCCTGATCGCAGGCGCGATGTTCGTGTTCTTCGGGCTGTGGACGCTGCGCGGAGACAGCCTGTCCGACGACGAGACGTCGCGCGCGGCCAAGGCGACCGCACCTGCGTTCTTCGTCGTCACGTCGGCGTTCGTGCTCGCCGAGCTCGGGGACAAGACGATGCTCGCGACGGTCACGCTGGCCTCCGACAACAACTGGCTGGGCGTGTGGGTCGGTTCGACGCTGGGCATGGTGGCCGCGGACGGGCTCGCCATCGTGGTCGGTGCGGTGCTGGGCAAGAAGCTGCCCGAGCGGTCCATCCAGATCGGCGCCGCGGCGCTGTTCCTGGTCTTCGGCGCCTACATGCTGATGGAGAACGCGTTCCCGGCGCTGCCGGTCCTGCTCGTCGGCGCGATCTCGGTGGCGATCGTGCTGGCACTGGCCGGGCTGGTGCGGACGCTGCCGGAACGCATGCGGCCCCCGGTGCTCCGCCCGCAGCCGGCACCCGACGAGGTCGACGCCTGAATCAGATCGCGACGACCGAGCGGATCGCGATCTGATCGGTCTCGCAGTGCCGGCATGTCAGCGGCCGCACCTTGAGCCGGACGTTGGCGATCCGCAGTGCCCGCCGGCACATCGGATACGGGCAACCACACGACAGCGTCACCCACCACTGCGCCGGGTGGGCCAGCGGACCGCAGAACTTGCGGCAGGTGCACTGGATTTCCGGGTCGAAGTCCAGTTCCGCCAGCGACGGTTCGTGCAGTGTGGTCACGGGGACCAAGGCTAAAGTTCTGGTCGAGACTTTTGCGGGAGGCGCGCGCGAGCGATGTCGGCCGAACTCCGGGTCAGCGCCGACCGGTGACATGGGAGGCGGCGTCGCCCGGCAGCCGCAGTGTTTCCACCAACGTGAGCGCCATCAGCCCGCCGAGCGCCAGGAACGTCCACGAATAGGACGTCGTCACGGTCAGCAGCAGCGCGGCGACGGCGATCCCCAGCCCCGCACCGAGCTCCTGCACCGTCGCGTTCAGCGTATTGGCGTGCGTCAACTCGTCACCGTCGACGTCGGCGAACGCGAGGCTGTTGTACGCGGTGAAACCGATGGACCGCAGCGCACCGCTGACGTAGAGCGCGGCAGCGATCACCACGACGGGGGTGCCCGGCTCAAGCAGAGCCAGCACGCCGAACCACCCCACCGACAGGATCGCGTTCACCACCAGCACCCGTTTGATGCCGAAGCGTCGCATCAGCGGCGTGGTCAACGGTTTGATCGTCACGTTTCCCAGGAACAGCGCGGCCACCATCGAGCCGGCGGTGAACGCCGACCAGCCGAACTCCAACTGGAACATCAGGGGCAGCAGGAACGGCACCGCGGTGATCACGAGGCGGTACAGCGAACCCCCGGACACCGTGATCCGCAACGTGCGCACCCGCAGTACCGACAGCCGCACCAACGGGGACGCCGCGCGCCGCAGATGCCACAGCGCTCCGCCCAGCAGGATCACCGCGGCGACCAGGCCGACGCCGACGAACGTCCAATCGGTGCCGCTGACCCGGATGTGTTCCAGCGCCATCAGCGCCGCGGCGATCCCGGCGCCGACCAGCAGCAGGCCTTTCCAGTCCAGCGGCCTCGGGGTCGGGGACGGCGCGCCGCGAATCAGCTTGAACGCCAACATCAGTCCGACGATGCCGACGGGGATGTTGACCAGGAAGATCCACCGCCACGACCCCAGGGTGGCGATGGCCCCGCCGAGCACCGGCGCGACCACCGGGGCGGTCAACGCGGGCCAGGTCAGCAGAGCGATCGCCCGCACCAGGTCGGCTTTCGCGCTGAACCGCAGCACGGCGAGCCGGCCGACGGGCACCATCATCGCGCCGCCCACGCCCTGCAGCACGCGCATCGCCACCAGCATCCCCAACGAGGTGCTCAACGCACATCCGAGCGACGCCACCGTGAACACGACCACCGCGGTGAGGAATACCGGTCGGATGCCGAACCGGTCGGCCATCCAACCGCTGGCCGGGATCAAGACGGCGGCGGTGAGCAGATAGCAGGACACCGCGACGTTCACGTCGACGGGGGCGACTCCGAAGGTGTCGGCGATGGCCGGAATTGCCGGCGCCATGATGGTGGCGTCCAGGATCTCCATGAACATGGCGCCGGCCACCAGAAGTGCCATGCCCCGCGGGAACGACGGCGACGGGGCGGCTGACGACACGGGATCCAAACCTAGACCGGTGCCGGTGGCGGCGCCCGCCGGGCGGCTCAGTTGCAGTCGAGGGACACCGCGACCTTGCGCCGCGGCACCACGGTGAACACGTTGAAATCGTCGTCGTCGACGAAGAACTGCTGTGCCGGGGCCGGCAGGCTACGCACCCCGGACACTGTGCATTCCGACAGCGGTGCGTTTCCGACCCGGCTGATCCGTACGTCGACACCCTGCGCGCGCAACTGGTCGATGGTCGTCTGCGCGTTTTCGGCGTGCGCGGGGGAGGCGAGGGCGAGCGCGGCGGCCAGCGGCAGCAGACCTGCGGCGAGGGTTTTTCTCATGGTGTGACTCCTTGCGACGGTGCGGCGGTGATGTCTGGCCGCGATGGATGACACCAATCGTCGTGACCCGGCACGGGCAGTGCTTGGAGTTTGCGTGGAGATCGGGTGGAGAACTCCCGGTGACTTACGTCAGCCGGTGACCACGTGGTCGTAGGTCGGGCAGTACGCGCTCACCGCGGCGGTCATCAGGTGCGTGGCCTGGTATTCGTCGACGCCCTCACCCAACAGGTTGGCGATGATGTCGGCCCGGATGCGGGCCGGGTCGACGTTGTTCGCCGACCCTTCGGCGACGACGTCACAGACGTTGTTGCCGGCCTCGACGGCCTCCTCCGCGGTGGCGAACTGAAGTCCGAGATGCGCGACGGCGGCGAGGAACGCGGCATCGGCGTCGGTGGCGTTACCGACCGGGGCGAGGGCAAGCGCGACGGCGCCTGCCGAGACGAGCGACAGCCCGATGTTGTGCGCGCGCATACAGCCTCCTGGGAAAGGTCTGTGCGGATGGTAGCCGCGGGTACGAGGCGGACCCGGGATTTGCGCGTCCGGCGCCGACGAGTCGGATTGTCCTCTGACGTCGGCTCTTCGCTACCCTGTAGGCGGTTGTCGCGGGTTCGACACCGGGTTCAGACTGCAGCCTCCCGCCGATGATGTACTCCGCGCTGACCGGGGTACACGACGAGACGAGGCTTTTTACGTGCAGCAATTCACCGAACATGAGGTCGACGGTGTGGCAGTTGTCGTGGCCGTCGGTGCCGTGGACATGCTGACGGCGCCGCAGCTGCAGGACGCGATCACAGCCGCGGCGCAGCGCAAGCCGTCCGGCCTCGTCGTGGACATGACGCAGGTGGATTTCCTGGGTTCTGCCGGGATGCAGGTACTGATGATCACGCGAAAGCACCTCGACGCCGGCATCACATTCGCGGTCGTCGCCGACGGTCCGGCGACGAGCCGACCCCTGAAGATCACCGGCATCACCGACTACGTGGACGTGTATCCGACACTCGACATCGCGCTGCGCAATATGGCCGGCTGAGAAAAGACGTCGGGCTCGGTCACCTGCGCAGGTAGATTGGGCTGTAATGACCGTCACGTCGATACGCAGCAGGTCTGCCGACTGTCGAAGCTTCTCCATCGCCTCGACGTCGCTGGTCCTGTCGTGCCGGACCGAAGGGTCGGGTGCCGACCGGCACACGACGGTCTCGGTCGGCGGGGAGATCGACGCGCACAACGCCAAGCAGTTCGCCCACCTGGTGCGCGAGGCCGCAGCCGGTTCCGCGGCACTCGTCCTCGATCTGACCGAGGTGAACTTCCTGGCGTTCGACGGCGCATCGGCGCTGTATGCGATCAGTGCACACCTGGCCCGTGAGGACGTCGGATGGTGCGTCGTACCGAGCCCGGCGGTGACGCGCGTGGTGAAGCTCTGCGATCCCGAAGGCCTGATCCCGCTACGGGAGATCCCGTCGGTGCGCGGCGTCAAACCGGCCTGATCTGAGCCGGCGGCGGATTTGCTGTCGTGTCGCTGTGTGATCTGCCGCTCACTTTGCCCGGCAAACCTAAGAATTCATCTTCGGGCAATCTTCGTCACACCCCGCCGAGGCACTTGCCGGCGAACCTGCCGGCGCAGCTCAGAGGGTGATTCCGTATTGCTAACAAAATGTAACGGTGTGATAACGAAGAAATTATTAAGCGCAGTCTGAGAAGGCGTGCCGCAATTCGCCGGCTGCGCCATTTCGCTTGTGCCGACCTTGATTTCGCGTGGCTACACTCGGTTCAGACCGCTTCCGAACCGGAAGCGAAATGCCGAGACAGGCCCGGAATCTAGTGCCCGGTAGAGCTTACCGGCGGAGGTACCCAGACATATGGCTAACTTTTCGCTGCCCGTGGGGCGCGTGTTGCACAACCGCAAAAACGTTACTGATGGGGTCGACGAGTCTGTTGTGAACACTCCGGCCGGCGACGTGGTGCTTGAGCGCCGGGTCACCTCGGCGCGCGGCCCGATCGGCGATGTCGCCGCCGGCAGCGGCGGCGTGGTCATCGCCAACGCCGGTGACGACACCGTCTCGGTGCTCGACCCCGCGAGCCTGCGGATGTCCGGCGCGATCGCCGTCGACGGGGAACCCATCGCGGTGGCCGTCGCCGACGACCGCGCCTACGTGGCGGTCGCCGCCGACAGCCACGACGCGGTCGCCGTGATCGACCTCGGCACCCACACCGTGACCGCGACCTATCCCGTCGCATCCGGGGTGACCTCGCTCGCGGTCAGCCCCGACGGCAAGCGGGTCTACGTCGGACGGACGGCGCAGGATCGCGTCGACGTCGCCGTCATCGACGTCACCGCCGAGCGCGTCGGCACCATCGGGATCGGACGCGGCCCGGCCGCCAACATCGACGCGATGATCGCCGATCCGAACGGCAAGCGGCTCTATCTCGGCGTCACCGACACCGACGGCAGCCGGCTGATCGTCGTGGACGTGGAGACCAACCGGGTCGGCCGCGTCGTACCCGTCGGCGCCCCGATCCGCGACCTCGGTTACGCGGGGGACACCGTCTACGTGCTGACCTCCGACCGCGCGGTCGGAGGTGCCGTGCACGTCGTCGACCTGGCGACGCTGCGGATCACCGACTCGGTCAGCCTCGGTGGAGCGCCCACGCAGCTCGTGATAAGCGCCGACCAGACGCGGGCCTACATCGTCGACTACGACCGGGTGGCGATGCTGTGCACGCTGTCCCTCGACGTGGTCGACTCGTTGCGCGTCGATGCCCGGCCGTCCTGCGTGACCCAGAGCGTGGACGGCACCCGACTCTACATCGCCGACTACGCCGGCGGCGTCAGTGTCTTCTCGGTCGAGTCGTCGATCGAGACGCTGTACAACCAGTTCCTCGCGACCGATCCGATCGCGGCGCACCCGCCGCGCATCCTGCAGGCCGCCGGGGTCTAACGCCACTGGTAGCGGGTCTTCGGCCGGCCCGCCCCGCCATAGTCGGTCTGCCTGCGCACCGTGCCCTCATCGGCCAGTCGCTCCAGGTACCGCCACGCGGTCACGCGTGAGACGCCGACCTGCCTGGCGACCGCGTCGGCGGTGACACCGTCGGCGGAATCCCGTACCGCGCGGGCGATCTCGTCGTTGGTTCCCGGGGCGGCACCCTTGGGTGCAGCCGCCCGGTCGGCTCCGATGCGCAGCTCCGAGAGTGCACGGTCGACTTCGGCCTGACTGGCCGCATCCGTCCCGGCCGGCAGCGCCTCCCGGTAGCGGCGGTAGCGTTCCAGCCGTTCGCGGAACGCGGCGAAGGTGAACGGTTTGAGCAGATACGCTAGCGCGCCGTGCCCGACGGCGGCACGCACCATCTCCAGATCCCGTTCAGAGGTGATCGCGATGATGTCCGGTGCCGGCCGCAGCCCGGACAGCGCCGACGCCAGCGAGATCCCGCTGGCGTCGGGAAGACCGATGTCGAGCAGCACCAGATCGATCGGCGCGTCGGACGCCGCGGCCTCGGACGCGGCCCGCATCGCGTCGCGCGCGGTGTGGGCGACCGCCGCGACCGAAAAGCCGTCGAGCCGAGCCAGATACGCCTGATGCGCCTCGGCGATCAACGGCTCGTCCTCGACGATCAGAACGGTGATCACGGCATCTCCTCGGGCACCGTCGCGGTGACCACCGACCCGTAGCTCACATCCGCCGTCAACGTCCCGCCGTGGCGTTTGACCACCTGGGCCACCAACGCCAGCCCGAGGCCGTGCCCGCCGGCGTCGGCGCCGGCCTTGGTCGAGTATCCGCGCCGCATCGCCTGCTCGAATGTCCGCTCGTCCATGCCGTTTCCACTGTCGGCGACCTGGATCAGCAGTCGGCCGTCGCGCTGGTTGATCGTCACCTCGACCCACGGGTTCTCCGGATCGCAGGCGTCCATCGCGTTGTCGATCAGATTGCCCGCGACGGTGACCATCTCCTGACCGGACAGCAGCAGAGCCTCGCTGTCCGAAGGCAATTCGGTGTCCTCGGTGACGGTCAGCTCGATACCGCGCTCGCCGGCCTGAGCGGCCTTGCCCAGCAGCAGCGCCACCACGGCGGGTTCACCGACGGCCGCCGACAACCGGTCGACGAGCCGCTGGGACAGGTCGAGTTCGGCGGTCGCGAACCGCACCGCGTCGTCGGCCCGGCCCATCTCGACCATCGTGACGACGGTGTGCAGCTTGTTCGCGGCCTCGTGCGCCTGGGCGCGCAAGGAGTCGGTCAGCACCTTGAGCGAGTTGAGTTCGCCGAGGGCGCCCTGCAATTCGGTCCGGTCGCGGATCGTGACGACCTCGGATCCTTTCGTGCCGTTCTGCACCGGGGAGCGGTTGACCACCAGCACGCGGTCTTCGGTGACATGGATTTCGTCGCGGGCGCCGGGGTTGTACGTGCGCAGGAATTCCGGGAGGTCGGCAGGCGTGACCCGGCCGTCGGGCAGCGACAGCAGTCGGCGGGCCTCGTCGTTGACCAGCGCCACGCCGCTGGGGTTCTCCGCGTCGAGCACGATGAGGCCCTCCGACACCGAGTGCAGGATCGCGTCGTGGTGGTCGTACATCACCCGCAGCTCGGCGGGTGCCAGGCCGCGGGTCTGGCGCAACAGGCGGCGCCGGATCCCCCACACCCCGGCCAGTGAGATCACCAGTGCGCCAACGCCGACCGCCGCGATCACGGGCCACTGCGCGCGCCAGCGTTCGGCCAGGCTCTGCTGCAGGATGCCCGCGGCGACGAGCCCGATGACCCGGTTGTCGGCGTCGTAGACCGGCACGATGGCGCGGATGGACGGTCCGAGTGTTCCGGTGTAGACCTCGGTGAACGATTCCCCGCGCAGCGCCGGTTCGATCGTGCCGAGGTACTCGCCGCCGATCTGGGCCGGATCGGTGTGCGTGTACCGGGTCCGGTCGGGCGCCATGATCGTGATGAACGCGATGTCGGTGCTGCGGCGCACCAACTCCGTGACCGGCTGCAGGGTTTCGGTGGCGTGGCCCTCCTCGATCGCCTGCGCGGTCGACGGCGAATCTGCCAGCGCGGTCGCGATGCCCAGCACCTGGTCTCTGGCGGCGGCATCTCCGTCGCGGCGGGCATCGAACAGCGCCAGCGCACTCCCTGCCATCACGACCACCGCGATCACCAGGACCTGCAGCGCGATGGCCTGGCCGGCCAGCGACCTCGGCCACGGCATCCGGTGCCCTGGTCGCATCGGCGCACCCTCCGTCGTGAACGTAATGAACTAAACCGTGACCTGGGTCACGTCGTCGGTGAGCATCTTTCCAGACCTGATCGCCGAGCTGTGTGCCTAAGGAGTTCCGATGACCACCACGATGGACAGGCCCGCCTCCGGGCCGGTACCCGAACCGCCGAAGCGGCGCGACCGCACCCACTGGCTCTACATCGCCGTGATCGTGGCGGTGGTCGCCGGGGTCGGGGTCGGCATCCTCGCGCCCGACGTCGGCAAGAGCGTCGGGGTGCTCGGGACGATGTTCGTCGCGCTGATCAAGATGATGATCGCGCCGGTCATCTTCTGCACGATCGTGCTGGGCATCGGATCGGTGCGCAAGGCCGCGACGGTCGGCAAGGTCGGCGGGCTCGCCTTCGTCTACTTCCTGGCGATGTCGACGTTCGCGCTGGCCATCGGCCTCGTCGTCGGCAACATCCTGCATCCGGGCACCGGCCTCAACGTCACCGACACCGCGGGCAAGGGCGCCGAACTCGCCGACAAGGCGCACGAGGCCGGCGGCCTGATGGACTTCGTCCAGGGCATCATCCCGACGTCGATGTTCTCGGCGCTGACCGAGGGCAGTGTGCTGCAGGCGTTGTTCATCGCGCTGCTGGTCGGTTTCGCCCTGCAAGGGCTCGGCGCCGCGGGCCAGCCCATCCTGCGCGGTATCGAGCATCTGCAGAAGCTGGTCTTCAAGGTGCTGGTGATGATTCTGTGGCTGGCCCCGATCGGTGCCTTCGGTGCGATCGCCAACGTCGTCGGCCAGACCGGCTGGGCCGCCGTCGGCCAACTGCTGGCGTTGATGCTGGGCTTCTACCTGACCTGTGCGATCTTCGTGTTCGGCGTGCTCGGCGCGCTGCTGCGGGTGGTGTCGGGGGTGTCGATCTTCAAGCTGGTCCGCTACCTGGCCCGCGAGTACCTGCTGATCGTGTCGACCTCGTCGTCGGAATCGGCGCTGCCGCGCCTGATCGCGAAGATGGAGCATCTCGGTGTCGACCGCTCGACCGTCGGCGTCGTCGTCCCGACCGGCTACTCGTTCAACCTCGACGGCACCGCGATCTACCTGACGATGGCGTCGCTGTTCATCGCCGGCGCACTGGGCGACCCGCTGTCGGTGGGTGAGCAGATCGGCCTGTTGGTGTTCATGATCGTCGCGTCCAAGGGTGCGGCGGGGGTGACCGGCGCCGGGCTGGCGACGCTGGCCGGCGGCCTGCAGGCCCATCGTCCGGACCTGCTCGACGGGGTCGGGTTGATCGTCGGCATCGACCGGTTCATGTCCGAGGCGCGGGCGCTGACCAACTTTTCGGGTAATGCGGTCGCGACGCTGCTGGTCGGATCGTGGACGCACACCCTGGACAAGGACAAGGTGGATTCCGTTCTGGCAGGCAGGGATCCGTTCGACGAGCTCACGATGCTGGATTCGGATCACGGCTCGCGTGTCGAAGAACCGGCGCAGGAGAAAGCCCCTGCGGCGGTGTAGGGCACACGCAGGAAAGCCCGGTCGGATCCCTCGCCGGCCGGGCTTTCTGCTGTCCCCACCCCCTCGCGAGCAGACACAAACTCGCGGCGACACGCGTCGACACGCCGGAGTTTGCGTCTGCTCGCGGGAGAAAGGGGAGGGGCTACCGCTCGGCGCGCTGGTAGGCCGTCACCACGGCGGCGCCGCCGAGACCGATGTTGTGCTGCAGTGCCGCGGTCACACCGTCGACCTGACGCTTGTCGGCGGTGCCGCGCAACTGCCAGGTCAGCTCACTGCACTGGGCCAGACCGGTCGCCCCCAGCGGATGACCCTTCGAGATCAGCCCGCCGGACGGGTTCACCACCCAACGTCCGCCGTAGGTGGTGTCGTTGTCGTCGATGAGCTTCGGCGCCTCGCCGGGCCCGCACAACCCGAGGGCCTCGTAGAGCAGCAGTTCGTTGGCCGAGAAGCAGTCGTGCAGCTCGATCACCTGGAAGTCCTCCGGACCCAGCCCCGACTGTGAGTAAACCTGCTGTGCGGCTTGGACATTCATGTCGTAACCGATGATGTTGGCGGCGCTGCCGTCGAACGTCGACGCGAAGTCGGTGGTCATCGACTGGCCGACGATCTCGACCGCCTGCCCGGCAAGGTCGTGGCGGGCCACGTAGTCCTCACCGGCCAGTACCACCGCCGCCGAACCGTCGGAGGTCGGCGAGCACTGCAGCTTGGTCAGCGGATCGGAGATCATCTTCGCCGCCAGGATGTCGTCGAGGGAGTACTCGTCCTGGAACTGGGCGTACGGATTGTTCACCGAATGCTTGTGGTTCTTGAATCCGATCTTCGCGAAATGCTCGGCGGTGGTGCCGTACTTCTTCATGTGCTCGCGCCCCGCCGCGCCGAACATCCACGGCGCCACCGGGAAGGCGAACTCGTCGATCTCGGCGAGCGCCTTGACGTGACGTCCCAGCGGGGACTCCCGGTCCTGGGCCCCGCCGCCCAGCGAGCCCGGTTGCATCTTCTCGAAGCCCAGCGCGAGCACACAGTCGGCGAGGCCTCCGCGGATCGACTGGGCGGCGAGGTAGAGCGCCGTCGACCCGGTCGAGCAGTTGTTGTTCACGTTGACGATCGGGATGCCCGTCATGCCGAGTTCGTAGAGTGCCCGCTGTCCCGACGTCGAGTCACCCGAGCAGTAGCCGACGTAGCCCTGCTGGATCTCGGTGTAGGCGATCCCGGCGTCCTCGAGCGCCTTGGTGCCCGACTCGCGGGCCATATCGGGATAGTCCCAGCCTTCCCGCCGGCCCGGCTTCTCGAACTTCGTCATCCCGACGCCGATCACGAACACCCGCTTCATACCTGTCCCTTCGCCACGTTGCGTTTCTCAGGGCACGTTAGCGCGGACCGGGGGAGATCCGGTCGGCAGTCCGCCTCGAAATGGTGGTTCCGTTCCCGGGTTCGAGATCCTGGTGTAGACCTAAGTAGAACGTGTTCTAGTTCGATGCTCCGGAAGGAGACGAGATGGCGCTGCGTGTCGTGCAGTGGGCGACCGGCGGGGTCGGTGTCGCGGCGATCAGGGGTGTGCTCGCGCATCCCGATCTCGAACTGGCGGGCTGCTGGGTCCATTCCGCGGACAAGGCCGGCCGCGACGTCGGCGACATCGTCGGCACCGGGCCGCTGGGGGTGACCGCCACCAACAGCATCGACGACATCCTGGCGCTGGAGGCCGACGCGGTCATCTACACCCCGCTGCTGCCGAACCCTGACGAGGTCACCGCGTTGTTGCGGTCGGGAAAGAACGTCGTCAGCCCGGTCGGCTGGTTCTACCCGTCGGAGAAGGAGGCCGCGCCACTGCGGGCCGCCGCCGAGGACGGTGGAGTCACCCTGCACGGCACCGGAATCGCCCCGGGCGGGATCAGCGAGAAGTTCCCGCTGTTGATGTCGGCGATGTCAACCGGCGTGACTTTCGTTCGTGCCGAGGAGTTCTCGGATCTGAGGACCTACGAGGCGCCCGACGTGCTGCGGTATGTGATGGGCTTCGGCGACACCCCGGACAAGGCACTGTCGGGGCCGATGCAGAAACTGCTCGACGGCGGATTCATCCAGTCGGTACGGATGATCGTCGACGCGATGGGGTTCGCCGCCGAGCCCAAGATCCGCTCGTCGCAGGAGATCGCGGTCGCCACCGCGCCGATCGACTCCCCGCTGGGTGCGATCGAGCCCGGCCAGGTGGCCGCGCGCCGCTTCCACTGGGAGGCGCTCGTCGGCGACGACGTCGTCGTCCGGGTCACCGTGAACTGGCTGATGGGTGAGGAGAATCTGGATCCGGCATGGGATTTCGGTCCCGAAGGGCAGCGCTACGAGATGGAAGTGCGGGGCAACCCGGACTTCACCGTGGTGATCAAGGGATTCCAGTCGGAGTTCGGCGAGCACGGGCCCGAATCGGGGATCGTCGCGACCGCGGCGCACTGCGTGAACTCGGTGCCCGCCGTATGCGCCGCGCCGCCGGGGATCAGCACCTACCTCGACCTGCCCTTCATCAGCGGCAAAGCCGCATCCGCCCTCGGTACGGGTCCGAGGTGACTACCATCGGAGGATGGCTGTCGCCCGTGCGATGACGCCCTGCCCTGGCCCCGGCGAAGAGTCGCCCTGATGTGCCGGCTGTTCGGTCTGCACGCCGGCAAGCCCGTCTCGGCGACGTTCTGGTTGCTCGACGCGCCGGACAGTCTTGCCCAGCAGAGCCACAAGAACCCGGATGGCACCGGGATCGGGGTGTTCGAACCCTCCGGTGCTCCGATGGTGTCCAAGCAGCCGGTCGCGGCGTGGACGGATCCCGAATTCACGCGCGAGGCCGTCGAATACACCGGAACGACGTTCATCGCCCACGTTCGCTACGCCACGACCGGCGCGCCGGACGCGGTCAACACCCACCCGTTTCTTCAGGACGGCAGGCTCTTCGCGCACAACGGACAGGTGGAAGGTTTGGACGCGATGGACGCGCGGCTCGTCGAGCTGTCCGCGCGTGATCTGGTGCGGGGGAAGACCGACTCCGAGCGGGTGTTCGCGCTCATCACCGCGTCGGTGCGCCGTCACGGCGGCGACGTCGGGGCGGGGCTGGTGGAGGCGATGACCTGGATCGCCGGCAACGTCCCGCTGTACGCGGTCAACATCCTGCTGTGCACGGCGACGGAGATGTGGGCGCTGCGCTATCCCGACACCCACGACCTGTTCATCCTCGACCGGCGCCGTCCCGCCGAGCATGCGGAGTTCGAATTGCGCAGCAACAGGATTCACGCCCGGTCGGAGCACCTGATGGATTCACCCTCGGTGGTCTTCGCGACCGAGACCATGGACGGCGACCCCGCCTGGCGACTCCTGGAGCCGGGTGAGCTGGTGCACGTCGGACCCGACCTGGAGATCAGCAGCGTGGCCGGCGCGATACCCGAACCCCGCCACCATCTCACCCTCGCCGAGCTGAATCCCGCGGCCGCGGTCAGCCAGAGCGTCCGGTAGCCCGCGCACCGCGAACTAGAATCGCGGCGACCGCGGGCCAAGGCCCCGCGACAGGAAGGCAGCGTGAACAGTAACGGGACCCTGAGCGCACTCGTACTCGCCGGCGGTGGACTCGCCGGAATCGCCTGGGAGACCGGCGTGCTGCTCGGCATCGTCGAGGAAGCGCCCGAGATCGGCCACCGGCTGCTCGGCGCCGACGTCCTGCTCGGGACCTCGGCCGGCTCGACCGTCGGGGCCCAGTTGGGCAGCGGTGTGCCCCTGGAGCAGTTGTACGAGCGGCAGCTGTCCGAGGAGTACGGCGCCCACGAGATCCACCCCGGGGTGTCGATCGAGGCGATCACCGAGCTTTTCCTCAATGCGATGACCACCCCGGGCGCGTCGAAAGCGCAGAAACTTCAGAAGATCGGGACGGTCGCGGCGAGCACGGACACGGTGGACGAATCGGTGCGCCGCACGGTGATCGAGCATCGCCTTCCGTCCCATGCCTGGCCGCGGCGCGATCTGCGCGTCACCGCCGTCGACATCGACACCGGCGAGTTGACGGTGCTGACCGCGAGTTCCGGGGTCGAACTGGTCGACGCCGTCGCGGCCAGCTGTGCGGTTCCCGGGGTGTGGCCCCCGGTCACCATCGGCGGCCGGCGCTACATGGACGGCGGCGTGGCCAGCACCGTCAACATGTCCGCCGTCGCGGACTGCGCGTCCGCGGTCGCGCTGGTGCCGTCGGCGGCCGACGGCCCGTCACCGTGGGGCGCCGGCACGGCGGCCGAGATCGAGGCCTTTCCCGGTGCGACGCTGGCGGTCTTCGCCGATCACGACGCGCTGGCGGCGTTCGGGCCGAACCCGCTCGATCCGGCATGCCGGGCGCCCGCGGCGCGGGCGGGCAGGGAGCAGGGGCGCCGTGAGGCCTCGCGGCTGGCCGATTTCCTGTCAGGACTCTGAGTCCGCGCGCTCCAACGTGTCCAGCGCGACGCTGGCCAATTCCTGCCCGATCTCGATGACCTCGGCGGCACGGTGGAAGTCGAGACTGCGGCACACCGTGCGCGGAACCTCGATGAGCAGGTCCGGCGGATAGGCCGCGAGGATATGGCGTGCCAGCGCGGCCTGGGCGATGTCGATGACACGGTTCATCACCTCGAAACTGCCCAACTTCGGCAGCTCGTGCCCGGTGGTGGTCTCCACCGCCTCGTCGAGGGGTTCGTCGTCGGCCGCGACGAACCGGCCCAGCACCGCGCGCCCGGTCGGGGTCTCCAGCAGTGAGCGCGCGGTCTTGTTGTCGAACAACGACGAACTGCTGCGCCACATCCGGCTGAGCCAGTCGGTCGTGGGCTGGTGCGCGTCCTGCACGCGTTGTTCGGTCACCGGGGCCTCACCGGCGAGGCTGACCGCGATCGTGACGTCGGCGGGTGCAGCGGCGATCGGGGCCATGGGCAGCGGATCCAGGATGCCCCCGTCGCCGAGCAGTCGCCCGTCGAGCACGTGCGGGGTGATCAGACCGGGGATCGCGATCGAGGCCCTGATCGCATCGTCGACCCGGCCGCGCTGCATCCACACCGACTTTCCCGTGACCAGGTCGGTCGCCACCGAGGTGTACGGGATCGGCAGCTCCTCGATGGTGACGTCGCCCAGGATGTCGCGGACGGCGTCGAGGATCTTGCCCGCCCTGAGCACGCCGGCCGAGGTGATCGACGGATCGAGCAGCCGTAGCACCGCACGTTGGGTCAAACTGCTTGCCCAGAGCGTGAATTCGTCGAGCTTGCCGGCTGCCTCCAACCCGCCGACGAGCGCTCCCATCGACGAGCCGGCGATCCCGACCACCTCGTGGTCGCGCTCGCGCAACTCGTTGAGGACTCCGATGTGGGCGTAGCCGCGTGCTCCGCCGCTGCCCAGCGCCAGTGCGACCCGCATCTGCTCATTCTGGCCTAAATGAAAGGGTGGCGCCCCGTTGACATGCAGCCATATGGCTGCCTATCGTCGGACATGTAGCCACAAGGCTGCATATGTGGGAGAACTAGAGGCATGGACGAGGTGTTCCGCGCGCTCGCCGACCCGAGTCGGCGGCGTCTTCTCGACAGCTTGAACGCCCGCAACGGGCAGAGCCTGAGAGAACTGTGCGCCGGGCTGGACATGGCCCGGCAATCGGTGAGCAAGCACCTGAAGGTGCTCGAGGAGGCCAACCTCATCAGCATCGTGTGGCAGGGCCGGGAGAAACTGCACTACTTGAACGCCGAACCCATCAACGCCATCGCCGACCGCTGGATCAACCACTACGACCGACTGCGGGCGCAGACGCTCGCGGACCTGAAAACAGCATTGGAGCGAAAGTCCATGGCGCACAACACCGATTTCGTCTACACCACCTACATCAGGACCACCCCCGAACTCCTCTGGCAGGCCGTCACCGACCCGGCGTTCTCGGAGCGCTACATGGGCCACGGCCTGGTGACCGATTGGAAGGTGGGCTCGACGTTCCAATGGCGCGACGGCGAGTTGAACATCGCCGGACCCGAGCAGGTCGTGCTCGAATGCGACCCCTACCGCAGGCTGGCGTTCACCTTCCACACCTTCACCAAGGAGCTGACCGCGGTCGGGCTGTCCGAAGAGGTCATCGAACGGGCCGCGGCCGAACCGCGGTCGACAGTCGCATTCGACATCGAACCGGTCGACGACGGCCGGGTGAAGCTCACCGTGACCCACACCGGGTTCCCGGAGGAAAGCATTGTGCGCCAGCTGGTCTCAGGCGGCTGGCCGTCGAAGCTGTCGGACCTCAAGAGCCATCTGGAGAAGCAGCCCGCAGCACTGAGCAGCTAGCCGCACAGCGCGTCGGCGGCTGCCTCCACGGCGACGATGACCGCGGCCTGCCGGCCGGGTGACAGATCGGGCCACGGTGTGCCGAACGTCGCGGGCCCGGCCGTCGGCTGCGTCTGCAACGTCTTGAGATAGGGCTCGATCTGCGACCGCGGATCACCGCCCTGCTGGTCCATCCAGGTCTTCGCGGCCAGGCAGGCCTGGAAGTAGTCGTCCTCGGTCGACTCCGCTGGCGCGTCGACCGCGGTGGTCACCCCGCCCGGGGACACCCCCGGCGCCGTCGCCTGCCCGGCCGGTGGGGACTGCGAAACGGGGCTCGACGTGGGTGCGGGAGTGTCGGTCGGTGTCGCGCACGCCGCGGTCGCGGCCAGTGCGACGACAGTGCCCGCGGCCCGGGCCAGGAGGGACCGTTGCATGCCGCCAATGTAGGCAACCGGGGAGCAGATGGGGAGATCAGGATGCCAACTGCGGGTTTTTAGATTCACCGTGAGGTTAAGGTCCGCAGGTGGCGAGCGTGCCCCGGCCTGTGGAACACTGGCCGGGTGATCGACGTGACGCGAACCCAGGAGTGTTGTCCGGCCTAGCGCCGACCCCCTGATCCTTCGTTTCGTCCGTCTTTGGAGTTCCCCCATGAGCCTGGCTCCCACCCGTCTGCGTCCTGCCGACCTTCTGCACGTCACCGACCGCTTCGCCGACGACGTCCTCGGCGGAGACTTCGACCATCTGCTGCCCGCCGGCGGCCCGCCCACCAGCGAACGGTGGTTCACCCGCCTGCACGGCACCGACGAGCTCGACGTCTGGCTGATCAGCTGGGTGCCGGACCGCGCGACCGAACTGCACGACCACGGCGGCTCGCTCGGTGCGCTGACCGTCGTCTCCGGCGCGCTGCGCGAAACCCGTTGGGATGGTGAGGCGCTGCGCAACCGCACGCTGGTCGCCGGTGACCAGGCGGCATTCCCCCTCGGCTGGGTGCACGACGTGGTCTGGGCCCGCGAGAGCGTGACCGCGGGCGGGATCGCGACTTCGGTAAGCCCCGTGCCCACCCCCACTCTCAGCGTGCACGCGTATTCTCCGCCGCTCACGGTGATGTCCTACTACGAGGTGACCGACCGCAATACGTTGCGCCGCAAGCGCACCGAGCTCACCGACAAGCCGGAGCACGACTGATGCCCAGCCGTATCGACAAGGTCCTCGACGACGCACGGGCCAAGCTGACCCGGTTGTCCGCCGATGAGGTGCCCGCTGCGCTCGACCGGGGTGCCGTGCTCGTCGACATCAGGCCCGCGGCACAGCGGGCCGCCGAAGGCGAGATCGGCGCCGCGCTGGTCATCGAACGCAACGTCCTGGAGTGGCGGTGCGATCCGACCAGCGACGCCCGCATCCCGCAGGCCGTCGACGACGACGTCGAGTGGGTCATCCTGTGCTCGGAGGGCTACACCTCAAGCCTGGCCGCGGCGTCGCTCAAAGACCTCGGCCTGCGCCGCGCCACCGATGTGATCGGTGGCTATCACGCTCTCAAAGAGGTTCTGGACTAGGAGTTCTCGTCGCTGCGCAGCAGTCCGCGCAGTCTCTCGGTCTTCTCCGGGGTCCAGCCCGGCGGCTGCAGGATCGCCGCCCAGGCGTTCGCGACGTTGCGGACGTAGACGTGGCCGTGTCCGTCGGGCACGTCGACGGCCACCGCCATGTCCGCCGACACCTGCAGGAACGTGACGACCGGGATCCACTCCATGTCGGGCGACACATCCGAGCCCCGCGCCTCGCGCAGCCAGTCCGGTTTGGCGAACAGCAGTTCGGTGTTCCACCACGCGATCGGGTCCGATGCGTGCTGCAGATACACCACCCTGGGCTGCCCCCACGGATCAGTCGGGCGCCCAAGGTCTTTGGGGTCCGCGACGAATCGGACGTTCTCGCCGCGGTCGTAGACCGGCAACCACTCCGGTGAATGGGGATCGCGGTTGCGGGTCAGGTCCTCCCAGATCGTGTTGTTGAACGTCGGACCGCTGAACAGCGCGCCGTCGGTACGCGCGATCAGGTTGTTCAGCGCGAGGAACGGCGCCTCACCGCCGAAGCTGCCGAGGCTCTCGCCGAACACGACCAGTTTCGGCCGCTCGGCCTCGGGCATCTCCCGCACCAGCGCGTCGACCGCCTCGAACAGCGCCTGACCCGCCTGCCGGGCGTTCTCCTTGTCCACGAGGAACGACAACCAGCTGGGCAGGAACGAGTACTGCATCGACACGACCGCGGTGTCGCCGTTGTACATGTACTCCAGCGCGGACGCCTCGGCCTCGTTGATCCAGCCGGTGCCGGTCGTGGTCGCGACCGCGACGACGGCCCGGTCCAGGCCGCCGGTGCGCAGGAGTTCCTGCGCGGCGAGCTCTGCGGTCTCCTTGATGCCGTCGGCGGAATGCAGCCCGGCGTAGGCGCGGATCGGTTCGACGGCCGGGGTGCCGTTGAACTCGGTGAGCTCCTCGACGGTCGGGCCGCCGGAGATGAACACCCGGCCCTGATGTCCCAACGATTCCCAGCTGACCAGCGATTCGGGTCCGCCAGAACGCAACGGCGACGTCGGTGCCGGATTGTCGGGATCGGTCTCGTCGTTGACCGCCGCGAAGGTCTTGTTGATCGTGCTCATCGCGAACCGCACCACGACACCGTTGAGCAGTGCGACGGTCAGCGCGAGCAGCAGTGCCACCACGATGACGGCGGCGATCCTCGGCGGCGCCACCCGGTCGACCTGCCGCACCAGGAAGCGCACCAGACGCCCGACCAGCTGGCCGATCTCGACCAGCACGAACAGCGCCACCACCGAGATCGCCGCGGCCAGCGGGTAATCCCAGAACCCGAGCCGCGGCACCCCCATCAGGTCGCGGACGTCGTCCTGCCAGCTGTGGAACCGGAAGATCATCACCACCAGGCCGACCAGGCCCGCCGCGACCAGCACCGTCCACGCCCAGCGCGGTGCTGGCGGACTGGTGTCCTTGGACCGCATGTACCGCACCAGCCACACCGAGAACACCCCGAGGGCGTACCCGGCAGCGCCGGCGCCGCCGCTGACCAGGCCCTGGAACAGCGGCCCGCGCGGCAGCAGCGACGGTGTCAGCGACAGGAACAGGAAAACCAGACCGACCGCGGTGCCGGTGAAGGTGTAGTGCCGGACCCACCAGCTGCGCCGGACCTGCGCGCGTGTCTGCGGGGTGGCCCCGGTCTCGGGGGCCGTCTCAGTCGGCGCAGGGTCGTGCTCAGCGGTGGACGCGGTCTCGGTCACGCATGAACTTTAGCGATGCGTGAAGTTCGGCGACCGCTTCTCGGCGAACGCGGTCATGCCCTCGGTCTGGTCGTCGGTGGCGAACGCGGAGTGGAACAGCCGGCGCTCGTAGAGCAGGCCCTCCGTCAGCGTCGTCTCGAACGCGCGGTCGACGGCCTCCTTGGCCATCCGCGACGCCGACAGCGACATGCCCGCGATCGTCTGCGCGACCGACCTGGCCTCCTCGAGCAGCGAGTCGGCGGGCACGACGCGAGACACCAGGCCCGCCCGCTCGGCCTCCTCGGCGTCCATGTTGCGGCCGGTCAGGATCAGATCCATCGCCTTGGCCTTGCCGATCGCGCGGGTGAGCCGCTGGGAGCCGCCCATACCCGGGAGCACGCCGAGCTTGATCTCGGGCTGGCCGAACTTCGCGCTGTCCGCGGCGATCAGGATGTCGCACATCATCGCGAGTTCGCAGCCGCCGCCGAGCGCGTAGCCGGCGACCGCGGCGATCGTCGGGGTGCGGGTCGCGGCGAACTTGCCCCACGCGGCGAAGAAGTCCGAGGAGAAGACGTCGGCGAACGACAGGCTCGCCATCTCCTTGATGTCGGCGCCCGCGGCGAACGCCTTCTCGTTGCCGGTCACGATGATCGCGCCGACACCCGGATCCGCGTCGAGTTCGGCTGCGGCAGTGGTGACTTCGTTCATCACCTGGGTGTTGAGCGCGTTGAGCGCCTTCGGGCGGTTCAGCGTGATGGTGGCCACGCGATCGTCGCGCTCGACCAGGATGGTCTCGAAAGTCATGACTGCTCCTCGAATTCGATGTCGGGATCGGCGGAGACGAAGTACGCCTCGATGTCCTCGGCGGTCACCTCCTGCAGCGTCGCCGGCGACCACTGCGGGTTCTTGTCCTTGTCGATGAGCAACGCCCGGATGCCCTCGACCAGATCGTGTGTGCGCAGGGACGCGACCGAGGTCCGGAACTCCTGGCGCAGCACGTCTTCCAGTGTGGCGAGCTTCGTGGCCCGGCGGAGGCCTTCCAGCGCGACCGACGCGGCGACGGGGGAGCGCGACGCGATCAGGTCGGCGGCTGCGCGGGCCTCCTCGGCGCCGTGTGAGCGCAGCGCGGCGACGATGTCGGCGACGGTGTCGCCGGCGTAGCACTGGTCGATCCACTCCCGCTGCGCCTCCAGCGGGCTCGGCGGCGGCTGCTGCGCGTACGCGGCGACCGCGGCGTCGACCCCGTCGGCCTCGACTGCGGCGATGAACGCCTCCACCTGGTCCTGGGGGACGAAGTGATCGGCGAAGCCCATCACGATCGCGTCCGCGCCGGAGAACGGGGCGCCGGTCAGCGCCGCGTGCACCCCCAGCAGTCCCGGGGTGCGCGCCAGGATGTAGGTGCCGCCCACGTCGGGGATGAAGCCGATACCGACTTCGGGCATCGCCATCTTGGTGGTCTCGGTGACCACCCGCACGCTGCCGTGCGCGCTGATCCCGACCCCGCCGCCCATCGTGATGCCGTTCATGATCGCGACGTAGGGCTTCGGGTAGCGCCCGATGTAGGAGTTCAGCAGGTACTCGTCGTGCCAGAACTCGCGCGACGCGGCCCCGCCGGCCTTGGCGTCGTGGTAGATCGCGACGACGTCACCGCCGGCGCAGAGTCCGCGCTCGCCGGCGCCGGTGACCAGGACCGCGGTGACGGCGTCATCGGTCTCCCAGGCCTTGAGCGCCTTCGCGATCACGGTGACCATCGGATGAGTCAGCGAATTGATCGCCTTCGGACGGTTCAGCACGATCCTGCCGACGCCGCCACTGACGGTTACTAGGACGTCCTCGTTTTCGACCACGGAATGCAATGTAGATCGTCTCCCGTCCCCGGGGGTGCCCGGGTAAGGTTTCCTGGGAACGCCCTGGGAAGTTGCTTCGCTGAAAATGACCTCAGCGGGAACTGCCCGGGAAGCTCGAACGTTGCCCTTGTGATCGTCACAGGGCGAGACCACTCGAGACACAACACAGGAAGGAACCGACGGTGCGCGAAAGCAGCAACCCGGTATTCCGCTCACTGCCCAAACAGCAGCAGGGCGGCTACGCGCAATTCGGTACCGGAGCCGCCGCCGGCTACGGTGCGCAGACGGTCCACGCCGATCCGTACACGGCGCAGCAGTACCCCGATCAGCAGCAGCGAGGTGTCTCCCGCGCGCTGACGATCGACGACGTCGTGATGAAGACCGGCATGACGCTCGCCGTGCTGACCGCGGTCGCGGTCGTCTCGTACTTCCTCGTCAGCCAGAACCTCGGCCTGGCCATGCCGTTCACCCTCGTGGGTGCGCTCGGCGGCCTGGCGCTGGTGCTGGTCGCGACCTTCGGCCGCAAGCAGGACAACCCGGCGATCGTGCTGAGCTACGCCGCACTGGAGGGCCTGTTCCTCGGTGCGGTTTCGTTCGTGATCGCCAACATCGCCTCCGTCGGCGGCGTCGGCATGATCGCGCAGGCGATCGTCGGCACCCTCGGCGTGTTCTTCGGCATGCTCGTGGTCTACAAGACCGGCGCCATCCGCGTCACCCCGAAGTTCACCCGCATGATCGTCGCCGGCCTGTTCGGTGTCGTCGCGCTGATGCTGCTCAACCTGGTGCTGGCGCTGTTCGGTGTCGGTGGCGGCGCGGGCCTGGGCCTGCGTGACGGCGGCATGCTCGCCATCGGCTTCTCGCTGCTGTGCATCGGCCTGGCCGCGTTCAGCTTCCTGATCGACTTCGACGCCGCCGACCAGATGGTCCGCGCCGGCGCTCCGGAGAAGGCCGCATGGGGCATCGCGCTCGGCCTGACCGTCACCCTGGTCTGGCTGTACCTCGAGATCCTGCGTCTGCTGAGCTACTTCAACAACGACTAGCAGTATCGCCAGAGAAAGGGCGTCCACGAACGTGGGCGCCCTTTTTCGCGTGCGAGTGCTGCCGCGAGAGTGCGCTCAGCGCGTCCTCGGCCGCAGATCGGCGATCTGAGTGCACTCTCGCGGAGTTGTGCACAGGTCGCCGACTTCGTGGCTGCGCGGCACACCGCAGACGCGCCATTGTCGACGCATGCAGGTGCCGTTCATCGGAAGTGAAGCGGTCTCGGCCGGTCTCGTCGGTAAGCATCTGCTGCGCACCAGGTACGTGGCGCTCCACCCGGATGTGTACACCCGTCCGGGTGTCGAGTTGAGCCTGCATCACCGGGCCACCGCTGCGTGGCTGTGGTCGCACCGCGGCGGCATCCTTGCCGGGCTCACCGCGGCGGCACTGCACGGGGCGCGATACGTCGACGATTCGCAGCCGATCGAACTCATCTGGTCGAACGCCCGGTCGCCGCAGGGCATCCGGACGCACAAGCAGGACCTGCACCCCGACGAGATCACCCGCCGTCGCGGGCTGCCGGTGACCTCCCTGCATCGGACCGTCTTCGACCTGGGTCGCCGGGGGCCGCTCGACGTCGCGGTCGCCCGGCTCGACGCGCTGGGCAACGCGGCGGCTTTCGACGTTGCCGAAATGCTGCGGTGGGCGCACGCCAGACATGCCGGGAAGCGCGGGATGCGACAACTGGTCGACGCGCTGGCCCTCCACGATCCGGGGGCGCAATCCCCGCGCGAGACCTGGCTGCGTCTGCTGCTGATCCGCGCCGGGTTCCCGCGCCCGTTCACCCAGATCCCGGTGGTCAGTGCCGACGGAGGGCGGCGCTACTACCTCGACATGGGGTGGGAGGACCTGAAGTTGGCTGTCGAATACGACGGCGACCAGCATCGCGTCGACCCGATGCAGTTCGCGCACGACATCCGGCGCGCCGAGGACCTCGACGAGATCGAATGGGTGCGCGTGCGGGTGGTCAAAGCCAACCATCCGGAGGATGTCCTGCGTCGTGTCTCGCGCGCTTACGACGCGAGAGTGCGCGCAGCGCGGGCCCGAGCTAGACCGCCCGCGGCGTGACCCGGCTCGCGGCTTCGGCGGCGTTGCGGCGGGCGGTGTCGACGTCGTCGGCGTGGGCGAGTGCCACGCCCATGCGGCGCCTGACGAAGCTCTCCGGCTTGCCGAACAGCCGGATATCGGTGTGCGGCACCAGCAGTGCCTTGTCCACGCCGTCGAACACCACGCCCTCGGCGTCGACGCCGCCGTAGATCACCGCGGACGCGCCGGGGGACTTCAGCGTGGTGTCCACCGGCAGCCCGAGGATGGCGCGGGCGTGCAGCTCGAACTCGTTCTGCCACTGCGTGACCATCGTGACCATGCCGGTGTCATGCGGGCGCGGGCTGACCTCGCTGAACCACACGTCGTCGCCCTTGACGAACAGTTCGACGCCGAAGATGCCCTGTCCGCCGAGGTTCTCGGTCACCGCCCGCGCGATCTCCCGCGCGCGTTCGAGCGCGGTCGGCGGCATCGGATGCGGCTGCCAGCTCTCGACGTAGTCGCCGCTGACCTGACGGTGCCCTATCGGTTCGCAGAACTGCGTCTCGACCTCACCCGAGGCGCCGCGAGCGCGCACCGTCAGCAGCGTGATCTCGTAGTCGAAGTCGACGAAGCCTTCGACGATGATCCGGGTGTTGGAGACCCGGCTGCCCGACATCGCGTACTCCCAGGCCGGCGCCACGTCGTCGGGACCGTCGATCTTGGACTGCCCCTTGCCGGAACTGCTCATCACCGGTTTGACCACGCACGGATATCCGATGCCGACGATCTCGATGGCCGCCTCCAGCTCGGCCAGCGAGTCGCAGAACCGGTACGGGCTGGTCGGCAGGCCGAGGGTTTCGGCGGCGAGGCGCCGGATGCCCTCGCGGTCCATGGTCAGCCGCGCCGCCCGAGCGGTCGGGATCACAGTCGTCACGCCCTCGGCCTCGAGTGCCTCCAAGGCCGGTGTCGCGATCGCCTCGATCTCGGGCACCACCAGGTCGGGCCGCTCGGCCTCGATCAGCGCGCGCAGCTGATCGGGGTCCGACATCGTGATGGTCCGCGAGTGGTGCGCGACCTGCTGGCCGGGTGCGTTGTCGTAGCGGTCGACGGCGATGGTCTCGACGCCGAGGCGCTGCAGCGCGATCAGCACTTCGCGGCCCAGCTCACCCGAGCCGAGCAGCATGACTTTCGTGGCGCGCGGTGACAGCGGCGTTCCGATGGTGGTCATCGGAACGGAATTCTAGGACCGGGCGGCTCAGGAGAGTCGCTCGACCACCATGGCCATGCCCTGACCGCCGCCGACGCACATCGTCTCGATGCCGAACGTCTTGTCGTAGGTGGCGAGGTTGTTGAGCAGCGTCGCGGTGATGCGGGCGCCGGTCATGCCGAACGGGTGGCCCAGCGCGATGGCACCGCCGGAGACGTTCAGCTTGTCCTCGTCCATGCCGAGCTCGCGCGCCGAGCCGAGCACCTGCACCGCGAACGCCTCGTTGATCTCGTACAGGTCGATGTCGGAGATGCTCATCTTCGCGTTGGCCAGCGCCTTCTTGACGGCCTCGATCGGGCCGAGGCCCATGATCTCCGGGGACAGCCCCGACACCCCCGTCGACACGATGCGCGCGAGCGGGGTCAGGCCCAGTTCCTTGGCCTTGGTGTCGCTCATGATCACGACCGCGGCGGCGCCGTCGTTGAGCGGGCACGCGTTGCCCGCGGTGATCGTCCCGTTGGGCCGGAACACCGGCTTGAGCTGGCTGATCTTGTCGTAGCTGGTGCCGGCGCGCGGACCGTCGTCCTTGGACACGACGGTGCCGTCGGGCAGCGTCACAGGCACGATCTCGCGCTCGAAGAACCCGCTGTTGATGGCCTCCTCGGCCCGGTTCTGCGAGCGCACACCCCAGTGGTCCTGGTCCTCGCGGCTGATGCCGGTGAAGGTGGCGACGTTCTCGGCGGTCTGCCCCATGGCGATGTAGACATCGGGCAGCAGGCCGTCCTCGCGGGGATCGTGCCAGGTGCTTTCCTCTTCGGCCTGCTTGGCCGTGCGCTCCTGCGCCTCGGCGAAGATCGGGTTCTTCGAGTCCGGCGCGCCGTCAGCGGCACCCTTGCCGAACCGCGACACGGTCTCGACCCCGGCGGAGATGAACGCGTGGCCCTCGCCGGCCTTGATCGCGTGGAACGCCATCCGGGTGGTCTGCAGCGACGACGAGCAGTACCGGTTCACCGTGGTGCCGGGCAGGAAGTCGTAGCCGAGTTCGACGGCGACGGCGCGGGCGATGTTGTAGCCGGCCTCACCGGCCGGCTGCGCACAACCCATCATCAGATCGTCGATGTCGCGCGGGTCCAGCGAGGGCACCTTGTCCAACGCCGCGCGCACCATCTGGGCGGCGAGGTCGTCGGGGCGCATGGAGACCAGGGAGCCCTTGTTGGCCCGGCCGATCGGCGAGCGTGCGGTGGCGACGATGACGGCTTCGGGCATGAAACGGGCTCCTCACGGTTCGAAACAAGTAGAACGTGTTCCCGCAAACCTAACTCGCGGCGACGACGATCGGCGCGGGCACCCCGGTGGAACGCCGCCACAACCGGCTCAGACCGCCCAGCCGCGAAAACAGCGAACCGTCGTCGCCGGTCCTCGATTCCAGTGCCGCCTCGGCGGGCACGCCGGTCACGAACTCGCCCAACGCATTGCACAGCGCCGGCAGCAACTGCTTGGCGGCGAGTTCGTACCCGGCCGCCGACGGATGGAACATGTCCGGCGAGAACAGCAGCTCGGGCGTCTTGTAGAAGTCCGGTGCCAGAAGGTCCGAGAACGGGACGGGCACGCCGCCGGCGGCGCGCACCGCCGCGGCCTGGGCCCTCGCGAGCCGCAGTCCCCGGTTGCGGGTGACCCAGCGCAGCGGTTGCGGGATCGCGGTGATCACCCCGAAGTCCGGGCAGGTGCCGACCACGACGACGGCGTCGCTGCCGCGCAGCCGCCGAACCGCCTGGCCGAGCCGGCGCGCCGACGGCCCGATGCCGTTGGGTTTGGTGATGTCGTTGGCGCCGATCATGATCACCGCGGCGTCCGGCGGTGGCCCCGCGACGTACATCGCGTCGATCTGTCCGGACAGTCCTTTCGACGTCGCGCCGACGATGGCCTTGGTGCTCAACCGGATTCGCCGGCCCGACTCGTCGGCGAGTCCGCGGGCCAGCAGGACTCCGGGCACCTCGTCGGCGTCGGTACAGCCGTATCCGGTGGCTGTCGAGTCCCCGAAGATCATCAGGTGCAGGTCGAACGGCACCCCGCGGTGCCAGCGTTCGACCGGTCCGCCGCCGGGGGAGTAGACGCCGTCGGCGCGCGGCGGGACGTCCCACGCCTTCGGGATGGTGCGGCGCGCCTGGTCGGCCTGACCGGTGAGCAGATTGCGCGCCCCGACGTACACCGTGCCCGTGGAGGCAACGGTGGCTGCGGCCGCGAGTGCGACCGTGGACCGGCGGCGCGGTATCCCCACACGGGCGAGTTTAGTGGCGGTTCGCTCCGGTGAGCGGGGCGCACCGCAAATCCACGATCACAGTGCGGTATCAACTCCGGTATCAAAAACGTTTAATGAATTGTGATAGTGGTTACACGTGGCAAGCTAAGTTACGAGGTTGTCTGAATAACTCGGCTTATCCCGGCTCTACATCGGCGTAGGAAGTGGTGGCGATGACGGCACCTAGCAAGGTTCCAGTGACTCCTCATGCTGCGATCAGCGCAGCTAGGACGCGTAAGAACCGTCGGTTCCCGGTATCGGACGGGGCTCCGGTCGAGGTGGTCGAAGACGGCCCCAGCGTCGCCGGACGCCTCCTGAACCTGGCCGCGATGGCGACCATCAAACCCTTCCTGAGCGTTGGCAGCTATGCGCCGAAGCTTCCCTGGCCGTGGGGTGTGCTCGACTTCGCCGCCCGGGTGCTCAAGCCCGCGCCGGGCACGGTACGAGCCACCATCAAGCTTCCGCACTGCACCGCGCAGCTCGTGCGCGCCGCGGGCGTGCTGCCCGCTGACGGCAACCGCAGCGTGATCCTCTACCTGCACGGCGGGGCGTTCCTGACGTGCGGTGTCAACACCCACGGCCGCCTGGTCACGGCGCTGTCGAAGTTCGCCGATGCGCCGGCACTGGTGGTCAACTACCGGATGATCCCGAAGCACTCGGTCGGCACCGCCCTCGACGACTGCTACGACGCGTACAAGTGGCTGCGTGAGACGGGTTACGAACCGGAGCAGATCGTGCTCGCGGGCGACTCCGCGGGCGGCTACCTCGCGCTCGCGCTCGCCGAACGCCTGCAGGCCGAGGGCGCCAACGGTTTCGTCGGGGAGACCCCGGCCGCGATCGTGACGATGTCGCCGCTGTTCGAGATCGACAACGAGGCCCGCGCCGAGCACCCCAACGCCCGCACCGATGCGATGTTCCCGCCGAAGGCGTTCCACGCCCTGGTCGAACTGATCGAGGATGCCGCATCCCGCCGCGTCGTCGACGGCGTCGCCGAGCAGGTCTACGAACCGCTCGACCACATCGAGCCCGGCCTGCCGCGCACGCTGATCCATGTGTCGGGCTCCGAGGTGCTCCTCAGCGACGCACGCAAGGCCGCGCGCCTGCTGGCCGAGTCGGGTGTGCCTGTCGAGGTGCGCATCTGGCCCGGTCAGATGCACGTCTTCCAGCTCGGTTCGCCCGCGGTCCCGGAAGCGACGCGCTCTATCAAACAGATCGGCGACTACATCCGAGAGGTCACCTGGTAGTCGATCCGCGGGCCTGACACCATGGACACATGCGGATCGCCAGGCACGTCAGTGAGCTCATCGGCAACACCCCACTGGTTCAGCTGAACTCGGTGGTCCCGCCGGGCGCCGGCCTGGTCGCCGCCAAGATCGAATACCTCAACCCGGGCGGCAGCTCCAAGGACCGCATCGCGATCAAGATGATCGACGCGGCCGAAGCCAGCGGCGCGCTCAAGCCGGGTGGAACCATCGTCGAGCCGACGTCGGGCAACACCGGTGTCGGCCTCGCGATCGTCGCGCAGCAGCGCGGTTACAAGTGCATCTTCGTCTGCCCCGACAAGGTCAGCGAGGACAAGCAGAACGTTCTGCGCGCCTATGGCGCCGAGGTCGTGGTGTGCCCGACGGCGGTCGCCCCGGACGACCCGGCCAGCTACTACAGCGTCTCGAACCGGCTGGTCGAGGAGATCGACGGCGCGTGGAAGCCCGATCAGTACTCCAACCCGATGGGCCCGGAGAGCCACTACGAGACCACCGGACCCGAGATCTGGGCCGACACCGACGGCAAGATCACCCACTTCGTCGCCGGGGTCGGCACCGGCGGCACGATCACCGGCGCCGGCCGCTACCTCAAGGAGGTGTCCGGCGGGAAGGTCAAGGTCGTCGGCGTCGACCCGGAGGGATCGGTCTACTCCGGCGGCACCGGGCGCCCGTACCTGGTCGAGGGGGTCGGCGAGGACTTCTGGCCGTCGGCCTATGACCCGACGGTGCCCGACGAGATCATCGCGGTGTCCGATGCCGACTCGTTCGACATGACGCGCCGCCTCGCCCGCGAGGAGGCGCTGCTGGTCGGCGGATCGTGCGGGATGGCCGTGGTGGGCGCCGTACGGGTCGCCGAACGCGAGGGCCCCGACGCCGTCGTCGTGGTGCTGCTGCCCGACGGCGGGCGCGGCTACCTGTCGAAGATCTTCAACGACGGCTGGATGTCGTCCTACGGCTTCCTGCGGACCAGGCTGGACGGCTCGGTCGCGGAGTCCACCGTCGGCGACGTGCTGCGCGCGAAGTCCGGGGCGCTACCCGCGCTGGTGCACACCCACCCGTCCGAGACGGTCCGCGACGCCATCGGGATCCTGCGCGAGTACGGCGTGTCGCAGATGCCGGTCGTCGGGGCCGAGCCGCCGGTGATGGCCGGTGAGGTCGCCGGCAGTGTGTCCGAGCGCGATCTGGTCTCCGCGGTGTTCGAGGGCCGCGCCAAGCTCAACGATGCCGTCGCCAAGCACATGAGCCCGCCGCTGCCGCTCATCGGCGCAGGCGAACCTGTCAGCGCGGCCGCGAAGATGCTCCGTGAATGCGACGCGGTGATGGTCGTCGAAGAGGGCAAGCCGGCCGGTGTGCTGACTCGCCACGACCTGCTCGGGTACCTGTCCGACGAGTCGCCGCGCCGCTGACACGGCGCCCGGCATCCGCGGCGAAGCCGCTGCTCCGGGCTCTGCCTCCGGTAGGGTGCACGCTTGTTACCGGCTCGGAGAGCGAACTCTAGGGAGATGTCGATGACCGAGAACCCACCGCCCGGCGGTTACCCGCCCCCGCCACCCGAGGGCTACCCGCCGCCGCCCCCACCCGGTGGTGGTTTCCCGCCTCCCGGCGCGGGTGGGGCGTATCCGCCCCCTCCGCCCGGTGGCTATCCACCTCCGCCGCCCCCCGGGGGCGGCTATCCGCCGCCGCCTCCTCCCGGATACCCGGCTCCGCCGCCCGGCTACGGCGGCTATCCCCCGCCGGGACAGGGCTTTCCGCCGCAGCCGACCCGTCCGTCGGTGGACGTCGGTGCCGGCTTCGGCTGGGCGTTCAACAAGTTCAGCAAGAACGCCGGACCGCTGATCATCCCGACGATCGTCTACGCGTTGATCATCGGTGTGCTCGGCGCCATCATCTTCGGCCTGACCAGCATGTTCCCGGCCGACTACACGTCGTACTCGGGAGAAGACGGCGCCGGGATGTCGCTGGACCTCGGCCCCGCCGCCACGATCATCCTGTTCCTCGGTCTGATCGTGATGTTCGTTGTGGCAGGGGCGATTTCGGCGGCGTACCTGGCCGGCGTGCTCGACATCGCCAACGGCCAGAAGGTCGAGTTCGGGTCGTTCTTCAGGCCCCGCAACATCGGCGCGGTCGTCGTCGCGTCGCTGATCGTCGGTGTGGCAACCTCGATCGGATCGCTGCTGTGTGTGATCCCGGGCCTGATCGTGTCGATCTTCGCGCTGTTCACCACGGTGTTCATCGTGGACCGCAACCTGTCGGCGATCGACGGCATCAAGGCCAGCATCGCGGTCACCAAGGCGAACTTCCTGCAGGTGTTCCTGACCTGGCTGATCTTCAACGTGCTGATCTCGGTCGGTTCGTTCCTGTGCTACATCGGCCTGATCGTGACGGTGCCGCTGGCGGTGCTGTACCTCGTCTACGCCTACCGGTCGCTGACCGGCGGACCCCTGGCTCCCCCCACCCCGTAAGCCCCCTGCCACCTCGAAGAGACGCCTACGCGTCCTGGCTGCGGCGGGCCGCGGCGGCGGTGCTGGACGCGCTGCCGTTGCTCGTCGCGTGGGGGATGTGGGAGGGCGCGGCCATCCGCTCTGCGGTGACCGACTGCGTCACCTACGCGCACGGCGGGGTGTCCTGTACCGCGGTCAACGCACCGCAGAGCGGGGCGCTGGCCGCGCTGACGTTCGCGTTCAGCGTCGGCTATCTGGGATGGAACTTCGGCTACCGGCAGGGCCGCACGGGTGCGAGCCTCGGCAAGTCGGTGACGCGGATCCGGGTGGTCGCCGAGAACACCTGGCGGCCAATCGGATCCGGTGCCTCGCTGCTGCGTCACCTGGTCCATGTGGTCGATGCGGCGATCTGCGGGATCGGCTTCCTGTTCCCGCTGTGGGACGCCAAGCGCCAGACGCTGGCCGACAAGCTGATGGGCACCGTCTGTGTGCCCGTCGACCGGCGCGGGCGGGCTCCCGGCTAGCCTGGCGGCATGGGTGAGCAGACGAGCGCGGTCGACCATTACCGGGCCTACGGGCCGGCCACCAAGGCCATTCACGCCGGCTACCGGCCCGACCCGGCGACCGGGGTGGTCAACCCGCCGATCTATGCGAGTTCGACCTTCGCCCAGGACGGCGTCGGCGGGCTGCGCGGCGGCTTCGAATACGCCCGCACAGGCAACCCGACGCGGTCGGTGCTCGAGGGTGCGCTCGCGGCGATGGAAGGTGCGTCCTACGGCCGGGCCTTCAGCTCCGGCATGGCGGCCACCGACTGCGTGCTGCGCGCGGTGCTGCGCCCCGGCGACCACCTGGTGATCCCCGACGACGCCTACGGTGGCACGTTCCGGCTCATCGACAAGGTGTTCAGCCTGTGGGGAATCAGCTACACCGCGGTGGCGCTGTCGGACCTCGACCACGTGCGCGCCGCCGTCAGTGACCGCACCAAGCTGATCTGGATCGAGACGCCCACCAACCCGCTGCTGTCGATCGCCGACATCGCCGCGATCGCCGAGATCGGTGCGGCGAAGAACGCGAAAGTGTTGGTGGACAACACGTTCGCCTCACCGGCGCTGCAGCAGCCGCTGTCGCTCGGCGCGGACATCGTGCTGCACTCGACCACCAAGTACATCGGCGGGCACTCCGACGTCGTCGGGGGAGCGCTGCTGACCAACGACGAGGCGCTCGACGAGAAGTTCGCGTTCCTGCAGAACGGCGCGGGTGCGGTACCGGGGCCCTTCGACGCGTACCTGACCATCCGTGGCCTCAAGACGCTGCCGCTGCGGATGCAGCGGCACAGCGAGAACGCCACGGCGATCGCCGAGTTTTTGGACGGACACCCCGCCGTCGACACGGTGCTCTACCCGGGGCTGCCGTCGCACCCGAACCACGACGTGGCGGCCCGGCAGATGAGCGGGTTCGGCGGGATGGTCTCGGTGCGGTTGCGCGGCGGGCCGCAGGCCGCGCGCGACTTCTGTGCGCGCACCGAGATCTTCATCCTCGCCGAGTCCCTGGGTGGGGTGGAATCGCTGATCGAGTACCCGGGGGCGATGACGCACGCCTCGACCGCGGGTTCCCAGCTGGAGGTCCCCGACGACCTGGTGCGGCTGTCCGTCGGCATCGAGGACGTCGCGGATCTGCTCGGCGACGTCGAACAAGCGCTCGCCTAGGTGTTCTGAGCTGAGTCAGATCAGCTGCGCGAGCCCCTGCCGGACCGCTTCCGCTGTGACCGCCATGTTCACCTCGGCCAGCCCCGTCGGTGACTCGTCGAGCCACCTGCCCGCCGCGATCTCACCCGCGCGGGCGTGCACCCAGCGCCAGCCGCGGTCGTTGAGGCTGAGCAACGCGCCCAGCCCGTCCACCGCATGCAGCAGCGTGATGATCGCCGCTGTGGGCGCTGCGGGCGGGGTGCGGTCGAACAACGCGGCCATCACCGCCGTGCGGGCCGGTCCGACGCGATCGCGACTGGTCAGCGGGTACGCATAAGCCTTGCCGAACAGCCCGGACGACTGTACGGTGCGGCGGATCTGGCCGGTCCGCTCCAGGTGGGCGATCAGCCGTTTCTGGATGTCGGTGGACAGCTTCTTGATCGCCGTGCGCGGACTCAACGGCCGGCTCTGCAGCAACGCCAGGGCCGGCGCGTCGAGCGGGTCGACCGGTCCGGGCGCGGCCAGCACCAGGAGCCGCCCCGCAGGGACGGCTTCGTCGCTGGGGCCCGCAGGCCGGACCCGGCATTGGAGGGCGAGATCCAGCAGCGACGCGGCGGCAAGCGCATGCTCACGGCGCGGAGAATCGAGTCCCGGTTGCGCGGTCGCGTTGTCCAGCAGCAGCAGGAACAAGTCCTCTGCGATCCGGGCCATGGAGGGCTCGGTCAGCCGTGCCAGGGCTCCGCGCTGACGAGGGTGACCTTGACGGTGTTGCCGCTGGGCACGGTGTAGGTGCGGGATTCGCCGACCTTCGCGTCGATCAGCGCGCCGCCCAGCGGTGAGTTCGGCGAGTAGACCTCGAGTTTGCCGTCGCTGACGCCCTGCTCGCGGGTGCCGATCAGGAACGTCTCGGTGTCGTTCTCGTCGTCGTCGTAGTAGACCTTGACCACGGAGCCGGGCAGCGCGACGCCGGACTGCTTGGGCGCCTCGCCGACCTTGGCGTTGTTCAGCAGCTCCTGCAGCTGGCGGATGCGCGCCTCTTCCTGCCCCTGCTGCTCGCGGGCGGCGTGGTAGCCGCCGTTCTCCCGCAGATCGCCCTCTTCGCGGCGGTCGTTGATCTCGGCGGCGATGACGGGGCGATTGGCGATCAGCTGATCGAGCTCGGCCTTCAACCGGTCGTAGGACTCCTCGGTGAGCCAGGTGACCTGGGTGTCAGTCATATCGCGCTCCTGTCTTGGTTGGTTGGCGCTGTGTCGCTATGTCGAAGGTGTCGCTGTGTTGAAGATGTCGCTATGTGAAGGTTTAGCCACGGGCGGGGCTGTCGAACGTGTACTGCCGCAGTCGAGCTTCGGTTCTGAGCTCCAAAATGCAGCAATACACGGCCCCAGCAGGAACCGTGTATCCGCCAACCATACCACCGGCGCGATGCCCGAAATCCGGAATTTCGCGGGCCGATCTCCGGCGGTCAACCGCCGATCAGGGGTTGACCAGGTACCACGGCACGTCGATGCCGCACCCGTAGATATCGCCCATGACCGCGGGTCTGCTGGACTTGACCGTCGCCGTGACCTGCACCGTCTTCTCGGTCGACGGCCCGACGAGCACCTCGCGGCGTCCCGTCTCGTCGCCGTCCTTGCTGCGGGCGCGCACGATGCACACCACCGGCCGCGCCGGGTCGTCGCGGGTCACGCTGATCGTCACGTCGACGGTGTGCGGGTCCACCAGCCGGTATCCGGCCATCTCGCCTTTGACGTCACCGGTGCCGAAGCGGCTGAACGCGACCGTGGCGATCACGATGCCGGCGACGATGACCAGCGCGAAGAGGCCGACGACGACCCATCGGCGGGTGCGCCGCGGCAGCTGTTTTTCGCCATAGCGGGTGGTGGGACGCTCGATCATCTCGTTTTGCATGCCCGTCGGTCGGATGGGTCTACTAGACCTGGAACTATAGGACCACGCGCGTTGTTGAACCCAAGCGTGAGTCCCCACGTGAGCGAACAGCTGAGAAGGATCAGGTTGAGCGAACTCCGGTTGATGGCCGTACACGCGCACCCCGACGACGAGTCGAGCAAGGGCGCCGCGACGATGGCGCGTTACGTCGACGAGGGCGTGCGCGTGATGGTCGTGACGCTGACCGGCGGCGAACGCGGGGACATCCTCAACCCGGCGATGGATCTGCCGGAGGTGCACGGGCGGATCCACGAGATCCGGATCGACGAGATGGCCCGCGCAGCCGAGATTCTCGGTGTCGAGCACCACTGGCTGGGGTTCGTCGACTCGGGGCTGCCCGAGGGCGACCCGCTGCCGCCGCTGCCGGACGGGTGCTTCGCACTCGAGCCGCTGGAGCGGCCCACCGAGGCGCTGGTGCGGGTGATCCGCGAGTTCAAACCGCATGTGATGACGACCTACGACGAGAACGGCGGCTATCCGCACCCGGACCACATCAAGTGCCACCAGGTGTCCGTCGCCGCATACGAGGCTGCCGGAGACCACCTGCTGTACCCGGATGCCGGCGAGCCGTGGGACGTGCTGAAGCTGTACTACAACCACGGGTTCCTGCGGCAGCGAATGCAGGTGCTGCAGGACGAGTTCGCCAAGCACGGCGAGGAGGGCCCCTTCGCCAAGTGGCTGGAGAAGTGGGATCCCGACGACGACGTGCTCGACAAGCGGGTCACGACCCGGATCGAGTGCTCGAAGTACTTCGCGCAGCGCGATGAGGCGCTGCTGGCGCACGCGACGCAGATCGACCCGAAGAGCTTTTTCTTCACCACCCCGATGGAGTGGCAACAGCGGCTGTGGCCGACCGAGGAGTTCGAGCTGGCCAGGTCCCGGGTGCCGGTGGTGCTACCCGAGACCGACCTGTTCGCCGGGATCGAAGGACATACGTGAGTGATCTGATGTTGCTGGGCATGGAGTTGCTGGCCCAGGACGAACCCCGCCAGACCGGCCCCGACTTCGGCAAGGCCAGCCCGGTCGGGCTGATCATCGTGGTGCTGCTGCTGGTGGCTGTCTTCGGGCTGGTGTGGTCGATGAACCGGCACCTGCGCAAGCTGCCGAAGTCCTTCGGCGCCGACGCCGACACAGACACCGACGGCTCGACCGAGGACCCGGCCGACGGGACGAAACGTGAGTCCAACGGCTGACGGTTCGGCCAATCTTCTTGCGGACGCGACGAGTCCGTATCTGAGGCAGCACGCGCACAACCCGGTGCACTGGCAGCAGTGGACGCCCGGCGCGCTCGCCGAGGCCGCCCGCCGCGACGTGCCGATCCTGCTGTCGATCGGGTATGCGGCCTGTCACTGGTGCCATGTGATGGCGCACGAGTCGTTCGACGACCCCGAGGTCGCCGCCGTCGCGAACCGGAACTTCGTGTGTATCAAGGTCGATCGCGAGGAGCGGCCCGATCTGGACGCGGTCTACATGAACGCGACCGTCGCGATGACCGGTCAGGGCGGCTGGCCGATGACGTGCTTCCTGACCCCGGACGGCAAGCCGTTCTTCTGCGGCACCTATTACCCGAAGGGCACGTTCCTTCAACTGATGGCCGCGGTCGCCGAAACGTGGCACACCCGCCGCACCGAGGTGGAGGAGACCTCCAACCACGTCGCGGGCGAATTGCGGGCGATGTCAGCAGGTTTGCCCGGCGGCACAGGCCCGGTTCACCCGGGCCTGTGTGACGATGCGGTGACCGCGGTGCTGATGGACGAGGACACCGCGCGCGGCGGCTTCGCGAACACCCCGTCCGGCGCCCCGAAGTTCCCGCCGTCGGCTCTGCTAGAGGCGCTGCTGCGCCATCACGAGCGCACCGGCTCGCCGGACTCGCTGGCCGCGGCGGCGCGGACCGGAATTGCGATGGCCCGCGGCGGAATCTACGACCAGCTTGCCGGTGGGTTCTCCCGCTACAGCGTCGACTCTTCTTGGGTGGTGCCGCATTTCGAGAAGATGCTGTATGACAACGCGTTGCTGCTGAGGTTCTACGCGCACTGGGCGCGCCGCACCGGCGATCCGCTGGCGCACCGCATCGCCGACGAGACGGCCCGGTTCCTGCTCGACGAGCTGCGCCGCGACGGCATGTTCGTCTCGTCGCTGGACGCCGACTCCGCCGGTGTCGAGGGACTCACCTACGTGTGGACCCCCGACGACCTCGGCGCCGCACTCGGACCCGACGACGCACAATGGGCGGCAACGGTTTTCGGGGTCACCACGGACGGCACGTTCGAACACGGCGCGTCGGTGCTGCAGCTGCGCCGCGACCCCGGGGACGCCGGCCGATTCGAGCGGATCCGCGCCGCGCTGCTCGCCGCGCGGCGCGAGCGTCCCCAGCCCGCGCGCGACGACAAGGTGGTCACCGCGTGGAACGGCCTGGCGATCACCGCGCTCACCGAGGCGGCTTTCGCGCTGGGCCGGCCGGATTATCTCGACGCCGCAGCCGAATGCGCGCGCCGGCTGCTGGACCTGCACGTCGTCGGCGGCCGGCTGCGGCGCTCCAGTCTCGGCGGGGTGGTCGGGGATGCGGTGGCGATCCTGGAGGACCACGCCGCACTGGCGACCGGACTCCTGGCGCTGTATCAGGCCATGGGACAACGGAGTTGGCTCGATGCGGCGACCGCGCTGCTCGATCTCGCGTTGCGCCACTTCGCCGAGCAGGAGGCGCCCGGCCGCTGGTACGACGTCGCCGACGACGCCGAGCAGCTGATGCTGCGGCCGTCGGACCCGGTGGACGGCGCCACCCCGTCGGGTGCCTCGCTGATCGCCGAATCCCTGCAGCTGGCGGCTCATCTCGCCGACGAGGATGCCGCGCCGCGCTACGCCTCGGCGGCGGAGGCGACGCTGTCGAGTGCGGCGGTGCTGTTGGCGCGTTCCCCGCGTTCGGCCGGGCACTGGCTCGCGGTCGCCGAGGCCGCGGTACGCGGGCCGATCCAGGTCGCCGTGGCCTGCGAGAGTCCGGACTCGGCACTGCTGGCCGCGGCCCGCGCCCTGGCGCCCGGCGGCGCGGTGGTGATCGGCGGCGCGACGGATTCCTCTGCGCTGCTCCGGGACCGGCCCCGGGTGCACGATGCCGACGCCGCCTACGTGTGCCGGGGACGGGTGTGTGACCTTCCGGTCACAACCGTCGAGGAACTTGCGACCGCAATGGGGCCCTCCGTGTAGCGTGGCCGGTCATGAGCTTCGAGCCCGATGTGCTGCAAGGTTTCGTCCAGCGTTATCTCGACACTGTCGTCAGCGGCAGCGCCGAGGACGTCGCCGCGCTCTACGCCGAGGACGCCACGCTGGAGGACCCGGTCGGCGGCGGTGAGGTGCACATCGGCCGGAAGGCCATCGCGGGCTTCTACAACAACATCTCGGGCGCCGAGGTGAAGACCGAGCTGCTCACGTTCCGGGCCGGCGGCCACGAGGCCGCGTTCCTGTTCGCGATCACCGTGGGGGGCGCGATGCGCATCGAGCCGATCGAGATCATGACCTTCAACGCCGACGGCCTGATCACGTCGATGAAGGCCTACTGGGGCCCGCAGAACCTGACCCAGCTCTAACCGGAGAAGACGGCGAACCACATCGCGATGTAGTGGCAGATGGCCGCGACGGCGGTGCACGCGTGGAAGAACTCGTGGTGCCCGAACGTCGCCGGCCACGGGTTCGGCCACTTCAGCGCGTAGAGGACGCCGCCGATGCTGTACAGCGCGCCGCCGACGATCAGCAGCACCACCGCGGCCACCCCGGCACCGTGCATGATCGGGCCGATGAACCACACCGCGACCCAGCCGAGCAGGATGTAGAGCGGCACCCCGAGCCAGCGTGGCGACGAGGGCCACAGCATCTTGAGCGCGACCCCGGCCAGCGCGCCGCACCACACGATCCACAACAGCACCCAGCCGTCGTTCTCTGGCAGCGCCAGCAACGCGAACGGGGTGTAGCTGCCGGCGATGAAGAGGAAGATCATCGAGTGGTCGGCGCGTTTCATCCATTTGCGCGCGGTCGTCGACTTCCAGTCGACCCGGTGATAGACGCCACTGACGGTGAACATCGCCACGATCGTCAGCGTGTAGATCAGCGTGGCGATCCCGGCGCGGGTCGATTGCAGCGACCAGGACACCGCGACGAGCGCGGCTCCGCAGATGACCGCGATGACGGCGGAATAGACGTGGATCCAGCCGCGCAGCCGGGGCTTACCGAAGAACTGCGCGACGCCTTCGGCGACGGCTTCGGGGAAGTCCTCGGGGCCGCGGTCCGGTTCGGCGGTGTACCACGGTTCAAGAGAAGTCGGCATCTCATCTCCGGTGAGTGGCATTGGGGTAACTGTGCGCCACAGTAGTCTGGACTATCGTGGACCTCATTCCCCGGCGCCTCAAGGAGCCGATGTACCGGCTCTACGAGCTGCGGCTGCGTCAGGGGTTGTCGCTCAAGCGATCAGAGCTACCCAGGCATATTGCCGTTCTGTGTGACGGCAACCGCCGATGGGCCCGTGAGACAGGTCACGACGACGTCGCCTACGGCTACCGGGCCGGTGCCCGCAAGATCGCCGAGATGCTGCGCTGGTGCCAGGACGCCGGCATCGAGATGGCGACGGTGTATCTGCTGTCGACCGAGAACCTGCAGCGCGACGCCGACGAGCTGGCCGCGCTGATCGAGATCATCACCGAGGTCGTCGAGGAGATCTGCGCCCCGGCCAAGCAGTGGAGCGTCCGTACCGTCGGCGATCTGGAGCTGCTCGGTCAGGAACCGGCCAGGCGGCTGCGCGACGCGGTGTCCTCCACCGACGGCAACGGCGGGAAGTTCCACGTCAACGTCGCCGTCGGCTACGGCGGGCGTCAGGAGATCGTCGACGCGGTGCGCGCGCTGCTGAGCAAGGAGCTGGCCAACGGCGCCACCGGTGAACAGCTCGTCGAATCCGTCACGGCCGAGGCGATCTCGGAGAACCTGTACACCTCCGGTCAGCCCGATCCGGACCTGGTGATCCGCACCTCGGGTGAGCAGCGACTGTCCGGATTCCTGTTGTGGCAGAGCGCATATTCGGAGATGTGGTTCACCGAGGCGTACTGGCCGGAGTTCCGCCGCGTCGACTTCCTGCGCGCGCTGCGCGACTACAGCGCCCGGCACCGACGGTACGGCCGGTAAGAGGACGCCGGCCATGGTTGCGCTCTCCGCGGTCGTCTTCGCACTGAGCTGGTGGCTGGGGCTGTATCTGCTCGCGCGTGACCCGCGCAAAGCGGTCCTGGTGTGCGCCGCGGTCGGGCTGACCGGGTTCGCACTGGTGGTCGCGCTGGACGCGGTGCGGGTCGCGACCGGTTCGGCCACCCTCAGCCAGGTCGAGATCTATCTCGTCGCGGTGCCCGGGATCGCGTGGTTCGCGGTGCTGCTCGAACTCTCGCAGCCCCGTGACTCGTGGCGCAGCCGCGCCGGGGAGGCCGGTCTGGTCGGCGCGGTCGCCTGCGTCGCGTTCCTCGGCGCGTGGATGGCGGGGGGAGTCGAGGGCCCGCTGCGGCTGGGCCACTGGGTGTTGTTCGCCGCGGTGTCGGTGCCCGCACTCAGTGCGATGGTGCACGCGGTCCTGCGCCGCGCGCAGCCCCGCCCGGTCGTCGGTTTCGTCGTGATCGCGACGCTGTTCTTCGCGCTCGGCAACGCGATCCTGGTGATCCCGCTGGGCCTGGTGCCGAGCTGGCTGGCGTTGGCGTCCACCGGATTCGACGTCGCGCTGCTCGGCATCGCGGTCGCGATCGGCGACGCGTTCGACGAGGGCCACGCGCTACGCCGCGACATGTTGCGTTCGTTCGTCGGCACCACCGTGGTCGCGCTGCTGTTCGGCGCACAACTGCTCGTCGCGCTGGCGGCCGCGGGGGAGAGCCCCACGCTCGTGGTGCTGGTGTTCACCACGCTCGCCGTCGCGATCGCGATCAACGTGCTGGCCGACCCACTGGCCGGACTGCTGGACCGGGTGGTGTTCTCTCGTTCGCCGGATCTGCGCGCGGACCGGGCCGCGTTGCGCGGCACGGAGGCGGCGCTGCCGCGGCGGTCGGCCAATCCGCTCGACGACATGGACGAGGAGACGTTCGTGCGGGTCACCCGCCGCGCACTCGGGCATTTCGGGGATCTGTCCAAGCTCGTCGCCAGCCCGCTGACGGCACTGCCGGTGATCGACGAGCGGCTCGAGCGGCGCGGCGCGCCGGACCAGCCGCTGGAGCGGGCCAACGAGCTGAGGGCGCTGCTCGCCGAGCGCATCGCAAACCTCAAACCGCGCGACGGCGCCGACTTCGGCACCACCGAGCAGTGGCGGCACTACAACTCTCTGTATTTCCCGTACGTCGCCGGGGTGCGGGCCTACGCCCAGAACGCGACCCCGGCCGGTCTCGACCCGGTCGCACGCCGGGCCTGGCAGTGGCTTGTCACCGAGGTGCCGCAGCGTTCCCTGCACAACTGGCAGAACGCGGCCGCCCGGGTGATCGCCACAGATCTCCGAAGCAACCTCGTCGCAGCTCGCTGACCTGCGGCTGGCAGTACTTGGCAGCTTCCGGGGCAGACCTGGCAGTGTGCGGTGCGCACCGTAGGTGACATGACCGCCGTCACCACCCGCCACTCCCGGGCCCCACAGCCGGATACACAGCTGCTGCGGTTCGCGATGCGTGCCGACGCGACCGTGTGCGGCGGTGTCGGGCTCTTCGTCGCGATGGCCGCCGACCCGCTGTCGCGGCTGACCGGGCTGACCGCGACCGCCGAGTGGATCGCCGGCGCCGCCCTGGTCGGCTACGGCGTGTCCCTCTACAGCCTCGCTCGGGTGCCCGACATCCGCCGTGCCGGCGTCACGGTCCTGACGGGCAGCGTGCTGTTCAGCGTCGGTGTCGCTGTCGTGCTGGCCGCGGGCTGGCTGCCGCTGACTGCGTTCGGTGTCGCGGTGACCGTCGCGTTCACGGCGGTCACGGTGGGCTTCGCCTGCCTGCAGTACCTCGGGGTGCGGCGCATCCCGACATGACCCCGGTCCGGAGTCGCCGCCACAAGAGGTCGTGGCGTCGACTCCGGTACCGGCGCCCAGGAAAACCCTACGAGAAAAGGAATGTTCGATGACCGCAACCACTCTGCCCGCCACCGACACCCGCAGCGGACTGCTCCGATTCGCGATGCGCCTGGACGCGGTGCTCGTCGGCATCACGGGGATCCCGTTCGTCGCGGCGGCCGGGTGGCTGTCGTCACTGACCGGTATCCCGGTCGCGGTCGAGTACAGCCTCGGCGTCTTCTTCCTGGCCTACGGCGTGGTGGTGTACCGGCTCGCCGGGCTGGACCGCGTCCGGCCGGGCGCCATCGCGACCATCGCCGCGAACGCGTTGTTCACCGTCGGCTTCGTCGGTGCCGAGGTCGCCGGGATCTGGCCGCTGACCGGCTGGGGTGTCGGCCTGCTGCTCGGTGGCGCGCTCTACACCGCGGTGATCGGCGCCGTGCAGTACGTCGGTTTGCGGCGTCTCTAGGGTCAGAGCTTGCGCAGGCGCAGCCGGTTGATCGAGTGATCGGAGTCCTTGCGCAACACCAGCGTCGCCCGCGGCCTCGTCGGCAGGATGTTCTCGATCAGGTTGGGCCGGTTGATCGAATGCCAGATGTCGCGGGCGGCGAACACGGCCGCCTCGTCGGTCAGCGTGGAGTAGTGATGGAAGTGCGACGCCGGATCGGCGAACGCCCCTTCGCGCATCGACAGGAACCGCGAGATGTACCAGTTCTCGATGTCCTCGATGCGCGCGTCGACGTAGACCGAGAAGTCGAACAGGTCCGACACCATCAGCGCCGGACCGGTCTGCAGGACGTTGAGGCCCTCCAGGATCAGGATGTCGGGGTGCTCGATGATCTGCTTCTCACCCGGCACGATGTCGTAGAGCAGATGCGAATACACCGGCGCGCAGGCGACGTCGGATCCCGATTTCACCGCGGTGACGAACCGCATCAGCTTCCTGCGGTCGTAGCTCTCCGGGAAACCTTTGCGGTGCATCAGGTTCCGCCGGGCCAGCTCGGCGTTCGGGTACAGGAAGCCGTCGGTGGTGACCAGGTCGACGCGGGGGTGGTGTTCCCAGCGCGCCAGCAGCGCCTGCAGCACACGCGCGGTGGTCGACTTGCCCACCGCGACACTGCCGGCGACGCCGATCACGAACGGCACCGGACGGTCCGGGTTCTGCTGCGGTTCGCCCAGGAAGTGCGCGGTGGTCGCGAACAGTGCCTGACGGGCTGCCACCTGCAGATGGATCAACCGGGCCAGCGGCAGATAGACCTCTTCGACCTCGAGAAGGTCGATCTTCTCGCCGAGACCCCGTAGCCGGACGAGCTCGTCCTCGGTCAGCTTCAGCGGCGTCGACATGCGCAGTGCCCGCCACTGGGTCCGGTCGAACTCCACGTAGGGGCTGGGTTCGCTCAGCCGCGCCATGGGCACAGTCTTGCAGTTAGCGTATGCAGACATGGACCTAGGTAGGGATTCGAGCCGGCTGATCCGCGAATACCTGATGCTCGGCCTGCGCTTCGACAGGATCGAGGAAGGCTATGTCGACTCGTTCACCGGCGACCCGGCGCTGCGGCAGATCGTCGCCTCCGAACCCCAGCCCGACCCCGCCGATCTGGTCCGTCAGGCCGAGCGGCTGCTCGCCGAACTGCCCGCCGGGCTGGAGGAGCCGCGCGCCGCGTTCGTCGGTGCGCACCTGCGCGCGCTGGCCTGCGCGGGCCGCAAGTTCGCCGGTGAGGAGGTCGGGTTCGTCGACGAGGTCGAGGCGTACTTCGACGTCCGCATCGGCAAGGGCGACCCGGACCGCTATCGGGAGGCGCACGTCAAGCTCGACGACGCCCTGGGCGGCACCGGCCCGCTGGCCGAGCGGATCCAGGCCTACCGCGCGTCCGAGGAGATCCCGCCGGAGCGCCTCGAAGAGGCCATTCACGCGTTCTCCAGCGCGCTGCGCGACCGGGTCCGCGCGACCTTCCCGCTGCCTGCCCGCGAGACCATCACCTACGAGGTCGTGACCGACAAGCCGTGGTCGGGGTTCAACTACTACAAGGGCGACTACCAGTCCACGGTCGCGGTCAACGCCGACCTCAAACAGCAGATGTCGAACCTGCCCCGGCTGGTGGCCCACGAGTCCTATCCGGGCCACCACACCGAGCACTGCCGCAAAGAAGCCGGCCTGGTCGAGGGCAAGGGTCAGGCCGAGCAGACGATCTTCCTGGTCAACACCCCGCAGTGCCTGATGGCCGAGGGGCTGGCCGATCTCGCGCTCTACGCCGCGGTCGGGCCGGATTGGGGCCCTTGGGCGGCCGACATCTACGCCGACCTCGGGCTGCGGTTCGACGGCGAGCGCGCCGCGACGATCTCGGAGGCGACGGCCGCGCTGGCCGACGTCCGCCAGGACGCCGCGCTGATGCTGCACGACGAACACCGCGACGTCGACGACGTCGTCGCGTTCCTGAAGCAGTGGCTACTGGTCAACGACGAGCGGGCCCGCCAGATGCTGCGGTTCCTGTCCTCGCCGCTGTGGCGGGCCTACACGAGCACCTATGTGGAGGGGTACCGGCTGCTGCGCGGCTGGCTGGACGCCCGGCCGGACGGCGTCACGCTGACCGAACGGTTCGGCACGCTGCTCGACGAGCCGCTGATCCCGTCGTCGTTGCGGGCCGCCTGACCGATAGGCTCAGCACCATGACTTCCACGTCCGCCTCAGGTCAGGGCGCCGAGTACGCCGCCACCGCGAGCGAGGCCTATCGGGCCGCCCTCCGGGTGATCGAGTCCGTCGAGCCGCGAGTCGCCGACGCGACCCGCAAAGAGCTTGCCGACCAACGGGATTCCCTGAAGCTGATCGCCAGCGAGAACTACGCCTCCCCGGCGGTCCTGCTGACCATGGGCACCTGGTTCTCCGACAAGTACGCCGAGGGCACCGTCGGGCACCGGTTCTACGCCGCGTGCCAGAACGTCGACACCGTCGAGGCGCTGGCCGCCGAACACGCCCGCGAGCTGTTCGGGGCGCCCTACGCCTACGCCCAGCCGCACTCGGGCATCGACGCCAACCTGGTCGCGTACTGGGCCATCCTGGCCACCAAGGTCGAGGCCCCCGGCCTGGCCGAACTGGGCGCCAAGCACGTCAACGACCTGTCCGAGGCGGACTGGGAGAAGCTGCGCGCCAAGCTCGGCAACCAGCGGCTGCTCGGGATGTCGCTGGACACCGGCGGCCACCTGACCCACGGCTTCCGGCCCAACATCTCCGGCAAGATGTTCCACCAGCGCCAGTACGGCACCAACCCGGAAACGGGGTTCATCGACTACGACGCCGTCGCCGCGGCCGCGCGCGAGTTCAAGCCGTTGGTGCTGGTGGCCGGCTACTCGGCCTACCCGCGCCGGATCAACTTCGCCAAGATGCGTGAGATCGCCGACGAAGTCGGCGCGACGCTGATGGTCGACATGGCGCACTTCGCCGGGCTGGTCGCGGGCAAGGTGTTCACCGGCGACGAGGACCCGGTGCCGCACGCCCACGTCACCACCACGACGACGCACAAGTCGCTGCGCGGGCCGCGCGGCGGTCTGGTGCTGGCCACCGAGGAATTCGCCCCCGCCGTCGACAAGGGCTGCCCGATGGTGCTGGGCGGTCCGCTGTCGCACGTGATGGCCGCCAAGGCCGTCGCGCTGGCCGAGGCGCGCCAGCCGGAGTTCCGGACGTACGCGCAGGCGGTCGCCGACAACGCCCAGGCGCTGGCCGACGGGTTCGTCAAGCGCGATGCCGGGCTGGTCACCGGCGGCACCGACAACCACCTGGTGCTGCTCGACGTGACCTCGTTCGGTCTGACCGGCCGCCAGGCCGAGTCGGCGCTGCTGGACTCGGGCATCGTCACCAACCGCAACGCGATCCCGGCCGACCCGAACGGCGCCTGGTACACCAGCGGTATCCGCTTCGGCTCCCCGGCGCTGACCACCCGCGGCTTCGGCACCGACGAGTTCGACCGCGTCGCGGAACTGGTCGTCGAGGTGCTCAGCAACACCCAACCCGCCGCGGGCCCGAACGGGCCGTCGAAGGCCAAGTACACGATCGCCGACGGGGTCGCCGAGCGCGTGCACGCGGCCGCATCCGAGCTGCTGGACGCCAATCCGCTGTACCCCGGTCTGACTCTCTGAGCACCCCCGGAGTGTCGCGGCGGGGAATTTTACGATCCCCACAGAATTGGGTTACTGTAACCGCATGGCACAGAAACCTGTCGCTAATGCGCTGACCCTCGAACTCGAGCCCGTGGTGCTGCAGGAGCTTCGGCGTCATCTCGACTCCGAAGAGATCTGGTTCGCCCACGACTACGTCCCGTTCGACCAGGGCGAGAACTTCGCGTTCCTCGGCGGGCGGGACTGGGAGCCGTCGGATGTGACGCTGCCCAAGCACGTCACCGACGCCCTCGAGATCCTGTTGATCACCAAGGACAACCTCGCCGGCTACCACCGCGAGCTCGTCGAGCACTTCATCCTCGAGGACAAGTGGGGCCGCTGGATGGGCCGCTGGACCGCCGAGGAGCATCTGCACGCGATCGCGCTGCGCAACTACCTCGTGGTGACCCGCGAGATCGACCCGGCCGCCAACGAGGACGTGCGTGTCGAGCACGTGATGAAGGGCTACCGCGCCGACAGCTACAGCCAGATCGAGACGCTGGCGTTCATGGCGTTCTGGGAGCGCGCGCACGCGGTGTTCTGCCGCAACCTGGAGGCGCAGGTCACCGAGCCGACCCTGAAGGCTCTGATCGGACGCATCGCCAAGGACGAGGAGCGCCACGAGGTGTTCTTCGCCAACCTGGTCGGCCACTGCCTGGACTACAGCCGTGACGAGACGATCGACGCGATCGCCGCGCGCGCCGCGGGCCTGGATGTCGTCGGCGGTGACATCGACGCGTACCAGGACAAGGTCGCCGCGGTGGCCGAGGCGGGCATCTTCGACCGTGCCGCGCTGAGTTCGGTGATCGCCGATCGCATCACCGCGTGGGGACTCGCCGAGGAGCCGAAGCTCCAGCAGTTCATCAGCTCTTAACGCGCTCGATCCACACACTCGGCGCGCCTGCAAGCCCGCATTGCCGGGGCGGGAGTAGCGTCGATTCCGATGGCTAGCGACATGCTCTGCTATCCGGGCGGTCCAGATTCACGGAGGGCCGGCCCCGGTCCTGAGACCGCGTGTGTCCACCGAGTAGTTCGTGTGGGGTCGCATGAACACGCGCAGCCTCGAGGAGCGCTACGTGACTGATTCGATCACCCGGACCTACGTGCTCGACACTTCGGTATTGCTGTCCGACCCCTGGGCCATCACCCGTTTCGCCGAACACGAGGTGGTCGTCCCGCTGGTCGTCATCAGCGAACTGGAGGCCAAGCGCCACCACCACGAACTCGGGTGGTTCGCGCGGCAGTCGTTGCGCCTGTTCGACGATCTGCGCCTCGAACACGGACGTCTCGATGAGCCGATTCCCGTTGGGACACAAGGCGGTACGTTGCATGTGGAGCTGAACCACAGCGACCCGACGGTGCTGCCCGCAGGCTTCCGCAACGACAGCAACGACGCGCGCATCCTGACCGTCGCCGCCAACCTGGCCGCCGAGGGTAAGAACGTGACGCTGGTCAGCAAGGACATCCCGCTGCGGGTCAAGGCCGGTGCGGTCGGCCTGCTCGCCGACGAGTACCGCGCCCAGGACGTGGTGACCTCGGGATGGACCGGGATGGCCGAGCTCGAGGTCGCGGGCGAGGACATCGACCAGCTGTTCGCCGACGGCGAGGTCGACCTCGAGAGTGCCCGCGACCTTCCGTGCCACACCGGAGTTCGGTTGCTGGGCAGCAACTCTCACGCTCTCGGCCGGGTCAACCCGGATAAGAAGGTGCAGTTGGTCCGTGGTGACCGCGAAGTGTTCGGCCTCCGGGGAAGGTCCGCCGAACAACGCGTCGCACTCGATCTGCTGCTCGACGAGTCGGTCGGCATCGTGTCGCTCGGCGGCAAGGCGGGCACCGGCAAGTCCGCGCTGGCGCTGTGTGCGGGCCTGGAGGCGGTGCTGGAGCGGCGCACCCAGCGCAAGGTCGTGGTGTTCCGCCCGCTCTACGCCGTCGGCGGCCAGGACCTCGGCTACCTGCCGGGTAGCGAGAGCGAGAAGATGGGGCCGTGGGCGCAGGCCGTCTTCGACACCCTCGAAGGACTCGCCAGCCCGGCCGTGCTGGAGGAGGTGCTCTCCCGCGGGATGCTGGAAGTGCTTCCGCTGACCCATATCCGGGGCCGGTCGCTGCACGATTCGTTCGTGATCGTCGACGAGGCGCAATCACTGGAACGCAATGTGCTGCTCACCGTGTTGTCGCGGCTCGGCGCCGGCTCCCGGGTGGTACTGACCCACGATGTGGCGCAGCGCGACAACCTGCGGGTCGGCAGGCACGACGGTGTCGCGGCGGTGATCGAGAAGCTCAAGGGCCACCCGCTGTTCGCCCACATCACGCTGCTGCGCAGTGAACGGTCGCCGATCGCCGCGCTGGTCACCGAGATGCTGGAGGAGATCAGCCCCGGCGCGCTGCCCTGACATGAGGACGTGGTGCGCGTTCGCGGCGGCCCTGATGACGGCATGGGTCGCCGCGGCGCCCGCGCACGCCGACCCGGTCGACTGCGCCCGGATGAAGTGTGTCGCGCTGACCTTCGACGACGGCCCCGGCCCGGACACCGACCGGCTGCTGGACATCCTGCGTGCCCACGGCGCGCAGGCGACGTTCTTCCTGATCGGGGAGAAGGCGGCTGCCGATCCGGGGGCGACCCGGCGGATCGCCGACGCGGGTATGGAGCTCGGCAACCACACCTGGTCGCACCCCGACATGACGACACTGCCGCCCCACGCGGTCGCCGACGAGTTCCGCCGGACGGCGGACGTGATCGCGGCCGTGACGGGGCAGCGACCGGCGCTGGCCCGCACCGGCTTCGGCGCCATCGACGACGAGGTGCTCGCCGAAGCCGGCCGGCAGGGGATGGCCGTCGTCAACTGGGACGTCAACCCGCGCGACTGGGCCGACGACGCCGCCGCGACCCGCGCGGCCCTGCTCGCGCAGATCCGGCCGAACGCGGTGGTGCTGCTCCACGACACCGTGCACGCGACCGTCGATCTGATGGCCGAGTTGATACCGCGGCTGCGCGCCGACGGCTACCACCTGGTCACCGTGTCGCAGATGCTGGGCCCGCTGCCGGCGGGCGTCCTCTATGGAAGCCGCGAGCGGGCGTGACCGGCTAGCGGTGCCGTCGGCCCTCCACCAGGAACCAGCCGGCGGCTGCCGCCCCGGACACCGCCAGCATGCGGTCGGCGCCCCAGCCGCGCTTGGCTCGCGACAGGTCCACCAGAGACGCCAGTCCGAGCATGACGAAACCGGTCTTCAAAGCGGGCTGGCTGGTGGCCGTCGTGACCAGGGCGGCAGACGACGAGGGTTCGAGGGTGGCGGTCACCGCGACTCCTGTTTTCGTACCTGGGAATTAGAGGCTTTCTCTAATCTTGTGCCCGTCTTGACGATTCGTCAGGCGTTTGGCGGATCTCCCGGGTACGAATTGCGGGCTGTGTGCTAGTCGCTTCCTCGCCCAAGCGCTCGTCAGTGCTAGTCGCTTCCTCGCGCAAGCGCTCGTCAGTGCTAGTCGCTTCCTCGCGCAAGCGCTCGTCAGTTGTCGCCCGGCTTGACCTTCGCCATCGCCAGCACGTCGAGGCGCTTGTCGAGCTCTTCCTCGGACAGCTTGTCGCCGATCAGGCCACGGTCGATGACGGTCTGCCGGATCGTCTTCTTCTCCGCCAGCGCCTGCTTGGCGACCTTGGCCGCCTCCTCGTAGCCGATCGCCGAGTTCAGCGGCGTCACGATCGACGGTGAGGACTCCGCGAGCTCGCGCAGCCGGTCCTCGTTGGCGACCAGCCCGTCGATGCACTTGGCGGCGAACAGCTTCGACACGTTGGCCAGCAGTGTGAACGACTCCAGCACGTTGCGCGCCATCATCGGGATGTAGACGTTGAGCTCGAACGCTCCGGACAGTCCGCCGACGGTGACGGCCGCGTCGTTGCCGATCACCTGCGCGGCGACCTGGGTGACCGCCTCGGGGATGACCGGGTTGACCTTGCCCGGCATGATCGAGCTGCCCGGCTGCAGGTCGGGCAGCTGCAGCTCGCCCAGGCCGGTCAGCGGGCCCGAGCCCATCCAGCGGATGTCGTTGGCGATCTTGGTCAGCGACGCGGCGATCGTCTTCAGCGCACCGGACGCCTCGACCAGACCGTCGCGGGCGGCTTGGGCCTCGAAATTGTCCAGCGCCGGCCGCAATTCGGCGATGCCGGTCTGGTCGACGAGCACCTCGACCACCTTGGGGCCGAAGCCGTCGGGGGCGTTCAGACCGGTACCGACCGCGGTGCCGCCGATCGCGAGCTCACCGAGGCGGGGCAGGGTCGCCTTGACTCGCTCGATGCCGGCCTCGATCTGGCGGGCGTAGCCGCCGAACTCCTGGCCCAGGGTCACCGGCACCGCGTCCATCAGGTGGGTGCGGCCCGACTTCACCGTGGTCCGCCACTGGCGCGCCTTGGCGGCCAGCGACTCGTGCAGCACCTCCAGCGCCGGGATCAGGTGGCGCACCGCGGCTTCGGTCGCCGCGATGTGGGTCGCGGTCGGGAACGTGTCGTTGGAGCTCTGCGACATGTTCACGTCGTCGTTCGGATGCACCGTCACGCCGTTGGCTGCCGCGATCGAGGCGATGACCTCGTTGGCGTTCATGTTCGAGCTGGTGCCCGAGCCGGTCTGGAAGACGTCGATCGGGAACTGGTCGTCGTGCTTACCGTCGGCGATCTCGGCCGCGGCGGCGATGATCGCGTCGGCCTTCTCCGGAGCCAGCAGGCCGAGGTCCTTGTTCACCTGTGCGCACGCGCCCTTGAGCAGGCCGAGCGCACGGATCTGGGTGCGCTCCAACGGCCGGAAGGAGATCGGGAAGTTCTCCACCGCGCGCTGGGTCTGGGCACGCCACAACGCGTCCTTGGGGACCCGCACCTCGCCCATGGTGTCGTGCTCGATGCGGTATTCGACATCTTTGTCGGCCATCTGGCTTCCTGTTCGTCTGGTTGGGAATCGGGTTACGGCAGGGGATAGGCGGCGGTGTTGTCGCCGGTGAAGTTGACCGCGGAGTACTCGTTGAGCTTGGTCAGGCGGTGGTAGCCCTCGATCATCCGGACGGTGCCGGACTTGGACCGCATCACGATGGACTGCGTGGTGCAGCCACCGCCGAAGTAGCGGACACCCTTGAGCAGGTCGCCGTCGGTGACACCGGTGGCACAGAAGAAGACGTTCTCGCCGGCGACGAGGTCCTTGGTGGTCAGCACGCGCTCCAGGTCGTAGCCGCGGTCGATGGCGCGCTGGCGCTCGTCGTCGTCGGTCGGCGCCAGGATCGCCTGGATCTCGCCGCCCATGCAGCGGATGGCGGCCGCGGCGATGATGCCCTCGGGGGTGCCGCCGATGCCGACGAGCAGGTCGGTGCCGGACTCGGGCCGGCAGGCCGAGATCGCGCCTGCGACATCGCCGTCGGAGATCAGCCGGATCCGCGCGCCCGCCGAGCGCACCTCGTCCATCAGCTTGGCGTGGCGCGGCCGGTCCAGGATGCACACCGTCACATCGGAGACCGAGGCCTTGCGGACCTTCGCGATGCGCTGGATGTTGGCCGCGATCGGCGAGGTGATGTCGATGAAGTCGGCGACATCGGGACCGCCGGCGATCTTGTTCATGTAGAAGACGGCCGACGGGTCGAACATCGCGCCGCGCTCGGCGACGGCCAGCACCGAGATCGCGTTGGGCATGCCCTTGCTCATCAGGGTGGTGCCGTCGACCGGGTCTACGGCGAAGTCGCAGTCGGGGCCGTCGCCGTTGCCGACCTCCTCGCCGTTGTAGAGCATCGGGGCGTTGTCCTTCTCGCCCTCGCCGATGACCACCACACCGCGCATCGACACGGAGTTGACCAGCTGACGCATCGCGTCGACGGCCGCGCCGTCGCCGCCCTCCTTGTCGCCGCGCCCGACCCAGCGGCCCGCGGCCATCGCGCCGGCCTCCGTCACGCGGACGAGCTCGAGGGCAAGGTTGCGGTCGGGTGCTTCGCGGCGTGACGATGAGCCGCTTGCGCGATGAGCATCAGGAGTCGTCATGCGCGTGATTCTCCCATTAGCGGGATCACAATCGGGAGCTGGGATACTGGCTGGCATGACGATGCCGCCCGAGCCGGGCCAGCCGGGTGCCGGCGATCAGGACACGACCTACACCGTCCCGGTCGCGAAACCCGCCAAAGCCCGCCTTCTGCAGGACGGCCGCGACATGTTCTGGTCGGTCGGTCCGCTGGTCGTCGCGTGCGTGGTGCTCGCCGGAATGCTGGGCATGTGCTCGTTCGCCCCGCAGGGGCCCGGTGTCGGTCCGGCCCCGCAGTACGACGCGCCGGCCGGGCTGCAGGCGGATGCGAACACCCTGAAGATCCCGATCCGGGTTCCGCGGCTGCCCGAGGGATGGCAGGCCAATTCCGGCAGTCGCAAGGGCATCGAAGACGGCCGCCGGGATCCGGTGACCGGACAACCGGCGCGCGCTGTCGGCGCCGTCGTCGGATACCTGACGCCCAGCGGCATGTACATGAGCATCACCCAGTCCAACGCCGACGAGGACAAGCTGGTCGCGTCGTTCAGCCCGGAGCTTGTGCCCACCGGAGTGCAGGACGTCGACGGCGTGCGATGGGTGGTCTACGAGGGCGGCGAGCGCGACGGCAAGCTCAACGAGCCGGTGTGGACGGCCGAGGTGCCCGGCCCGACCGGGCCCGCTCAACTTGCCGTGACCGGGGCCGGGAGTACCGACGAGTACCGTACGCTGGCTGCGGCGACGCAATCGCAGCCGCCGTTGACGGTGACCTGACGCAGGAGACGCCATGAGCGGGCGCAGATCGGATGTCCCCGCCGGGGCGGCTCCGGAGGCAGACCTGACCGGATGGACCGCGGAGCCGTTCAGCGCCGCCGGATACACCTACGACGTCTACCGCAAGGGCGCGGGGCCCGGCGTGGTGCTGATCCCGGAGATGCCCGGGCTGCACCCCGGTGTGCTCGCGCTCGGTAACCACCTGGTGGACAACGGATTCACCGTCGCGTCGCCGTCGCTGTACGGCACCCCGGGGAAGCCGAGCGTACGTCCGGGTGCGGTGCCGGTGATGATCCGCGGCTGTGTGGCAAAGGAATTCGCCGCGTTCGCGACCAACGCCGACCGGCCGGTCGCCCACTATCTGCGGGCGTTGGCCCGCGACCTCAACGAACGCACGCCCGGTAAGGGTGTCGGTGTGATCGGCGAATGCTGGAGTGGCGGATTCGCGCTGGCCGCCGCCGTCGACGACAGCGTTCTCGCCCCGGTGCTCAGCCAGCCGTCGCTCCCGCTCGGGATCACCGCCAGGCATCGCGCCGACCCCGGGCTCTCGGAGGCCGAACTGCAGATCGTCGAGCGGCGCGCGGCCGAAGAGGGGCTGTGTGCGCTGGGACTGCGGTTCAGCGAGGACCCGTTGGCGCCGCGCGCGCGGTTCGCGACGCTGAAGAAGCGTCTCGGCGACGCGTTCGAGGTCATCGAGATCGACTCCGCGAAGGGCAATGAGCACGGTTTCGGGCGCAGCGCGCACTCGGTGCTGACGCTGGAGGTCCGCGAGTTCGCGGGGCACCCGGCCTACGAGGCGCGCAAGCGGGTCGTCGAGTTCCTCACCGAGCGGCTGGTTTAGCGGCGTCGGAGGACTGCTTCGGACGTCCGGGCAGGATCCGGCGCCACCACGGGACCTCCCGGGCGGCGGCGTCGTCCTCGGGTTCCCCGCCGGTACCGGTGATCGACTCCATCGGCGCGTCCCGGTACACCACCCGGTAGACGCTGATCGTCGTCACGATCACGATCATCAGCACCGGTCCCAGCACGATGCCCCAGAACCCGAACATCTGCAGCCCGGCGAAGACCGCGAGCAGCATCAGCGCCGGCTGCAGATGCGCGCTGCGGGGGACCAGGAACGGCCGCAGCACATTGTCGATGTTCGTCACCACGAGCAGATGGAACAGCACCACGAAGATGCCGCCCACCGTGTTGCCGAACACCACCATGACGATGCCCGCCGGAATGGTGACGATCCCGCCGCCCAGCGGGATGAACGACAGCACGGTCAGGAAGATCACGAACATGAAGAAGCCGTCGTGCAGGCCGGCGATGTAGAGCGAGGCCGCCCCAGCGACGCCCTGGCAGACCGCGATGATGAACTGCCCCTGGACGGTGGCCTTGACCATCGCGCCGACCTTGGCCAGGTAGATGTCGGCGACCTCCTCGCCGAGCGGGTTCAGGTCGCGGAACAACTCGACGACCTTGGGGCCGTTGGTCAGCAGCGCCAGGAACACGTAGAGGAAGATGATCAGGCCGGTCACCGTCGAGACGATGCTGCCCGCCGACTCCCGCGCGAAGCTCAGCGCGAGTTCCCCGCCCTTCTGGCCGACCGTCGTCATCGCGTCGCGCACCGACTCGGGCGTCAGCGTGAAGTCGACGAACGGGACCCGGGCCAGCAGTTCGTTGGCCGAGTTCAGCAGCCGATGCGCCAGCGCGGTGAAGTCGGTCTCCTCGACCCAGTGGCCGATTCCGGTGACCATCTGGCTGATCTGCAGGAAGGCCAGGAACACCACACCGGACAGTGGCAGCGCCACCGTCGCGATCGCGGCCAGCAGCGTGATGGTCGCGGACAGGCCCACGTTGAGCCGGCCGCGCAGCCGTCGGTACAGCGGCCGGAACAGGTAGGCCAGCACGGCGGCCACCGCGATCAACAGCAGGTAGCCACGCAGGAAGTACGCGGCGAAGGCGAGGGCGAGCACCGTCAGCACCGCCAGCGCACGCTTCTGCGTGACGGTGAAGTCGTCCCTCATGGGCGCACACTATCCGGTGTTGACCCGTGGAGGACTCTGTGTCGACAAGAACTTCATCGCCAGCCGGTTCAGCATCACCGGCGCCATCCGTGACAGCACCCATTGCGCATGCGCCACAGCGGGTTTGACCACGATCGCCTTGTTGCGTTCGATCGCGCGCAACACGTCGGCGGCGAGCCGGTCCGGGTCGTAGGCCCGGCCGCCCTGGTTGCGGAGGAAGAAGTCGCGCCCGGCGAACGACCCGACCGCACCCTTGTCGAGGATCGGGGTCTCGACGGCGGCCGGGCACACGGCCAGCACACCGACCCCGCGCGGGACGGCCTCCGACCGCAGCGCCATCGACAGCCCCACCACCGCGTGCTTGGTGGCCACGTAACTCGTCAGGTGCCCCGCGGCGGCGAGGCCGGCCATCGACGCGGTGTTGACGATGTGACCGTGGCCCTGCCGCAGCATCTGCGGATATGCGGCCGCGACGCCGTGCACGACGCCGCGGATGTTGATGTCGATGATCGCGTTCCACTGGTCGAGGGTGAGCAGTTCGGTCTCACCGCCCCAGACGATCCCGGCGTTGTTGAACATCAGGTCCAGCCGCCCGGTGCGCGCGACGACGTCGTCGACCGCCTGCTGCACGGCTGCGCCGTCGGTGACGTCCAACCGCGCCGCGCGGGCCCGCGGACTGAGCGTGGCCACCACCCGGTTCGCGGCGAGTTCGTCGATGTCGGTGCAGACCACGTGCGCACCCGCATCGTCGAGGGCGCGGCACAGCGCCGCGCCGATGCCCGACCCGCCACCGGTGACGACCGCCTGCTTGCCCGCGAAGTTCACGCGGAGGGCTCCATCAACCGCATCACGTGGCCCATCACGTCCGGATAGCGCTTCAGATGGGCGCCGCCGTTGATGTCGAGCACCTCACCGGTCAGCCACGACGACCCGGGCGAGCACAGGTAGACGACGGCCTCGGCGATGTCCTCCGGGCTGCCGGCGCGGCCGAGCGCGGTGTTGTCCACGTAGTCCTCGACCACACCGGGTACCGCGGCCGCCGCGGCGGTCAGCGGGGTGTGTACGAAGCCGGGCGCCACGGCGTTGACCCTGATGCCGCGCGGCCCCATCTCCAGCGCGGCGACCTGGGTGAGCATCGACAGGCCGGCCTTGGCCGCGCAGTATGCGCTCATCCCCGCGGCGGGCTGGCGGCCGTTGAGCGAGCTGATGTGCACCAGCGAGCCGCCGGCGCGCAGCTGCCTGCCGGCGTGTTTGGTGATGATGAACGCACCGTTGAGGCACACGTCGATGACGGCGCGGAAGTCGGCGGCGGGCATCTCGGTGATCAGCCCGACGTTGCTGAATCCAGCGCAGTTGACCGCGATGTCGAGCGCGCCGATCCCGTCGAAGAGCCGTTGCACCGAGTCTTCGTCGGTGACGTCGACGGCGGCGGCGGAGTGGCCCGGGCCCAGCTCGGCCGCGCGTTCCCGAGCGCCGTCGGCGTTCAGGTCGGCGATCGTGACGAGGCAGCCCTGCCGGGCCAGCGCCTGGGCGCTCGCCCAGCCGATGCCCGAGGCTCCGCCGACGATGACCGCCGTCCGGTCGTTACTGTTGCTCATCCAGTTGGCCCTTCGACTGCGAATAGAACGTGTTCTAAGGTCACACCCGGCGGGTGAAAGCGCAATAGTCGGGGGCAGACTCGGCACCATGACCGAGTTGAAGCGATCCGAGTCGATTTCCGTGGCCGTTCCGCCCGAGCAGCTTTACGCCCTCGTGTCCGATGTGACCCGGACAGGGGAGTGGAGCCCGGTGTGCAAGTCCTGCTGGTGGGACGAGGGTGCGGGGCCGCACGTCGGGGCCGTTTTCACCGGACGCAACGAAACACCGGAGCGCACCTGGGAGACCCGCTGCCGAGTCGTCGCCGCAGAGCCCGGTCGCCAGTTTGCGTGGGAGGTCAACGACGGGTGGGTGCGCTGGGGTTACACGCTCGAAGCCGACGGTGACGGCACATTGCTGACTGAGCATTGGGAGTTTCTGCCCAAGGGCATCGAGGGTTTCCGTGAACGTTTCGGCGATACCGCGCAGGCGGAGATCACCAAACGCAGCGACGCTGCCCGCGACGGGATCCCGGCCACGCTCGCGGCGATCAAGGCAGTCGCCGAAGCGCACTGAGCCGGTCAATCAGCAAACGGCGCCTGAGCGCAATCGATCTGGGTTAGCGTCGGATTGTCAGCGGTGTCAGCGGGCATGGGAGCGCCGTGAACGATGGACGACCCCGGGTTCCGGGGGGCCTTGTGGTGGTGCCGTTCGTGCTCACGGGCGTACTGGCGGTGGCGCTGGCTGTCGGCCAGGGCCGAGGGTGGCTGCATCTGGTAGACGACCTCCTCATCGTGGCCCTGTCCAGTTTCACCGCGGCGTGTGCGGTGATGGCGGCAAAATCCGCGGAGGGTCGGCAGCGCCGCGCGTGGGCCACCATGGGGGCCGCGATCGGTGCCTGGGCGCTCGCGGACCTGATCTGGCTGATTTGCGAACACGTACTGCACATCGATCCGTATCCGTCCCCGGCGGACGTCTTCTATCTGGCCTTCTGCGTCCTCGCGATCCCGGCGGTGCTGGGCCTGGCGCAGTTCGACGTGTGGTCCCGGCGCCAGGCCACGTTGCGGATCGCGCTGGACGGCCTCACCGTCGCGTTGTGCTCATTCCTGTTGGCATGGATCTTCGCGCTGCATCAGGTGTTCGACACATATCGCGACGACACGTTCGCGCTCGGGCTCGCGGTCTTCTATCCCGTCGCCGACATCGTGATCCTCGCGGTGGCCGTCGCGGTGCTGGCCCGTGTCGACGCGACCCACCGTGCGGTGCCTGCGCTGTTGGTGCTCGGGTTCGCCCTGATGACCGTTACCGACAGCGCGTTTGCCTATGCCGTCGCGGCGGGCAGCTATCAGACGGGCAGCTTCATCGATCTGGGCTGGGCCGGGGCGCTCGTCGCGATCTGCGTCGCGTCGGTGCTCAGCCGCGGAGATTCGCCTCCGCGGTTGCCGAGCGTGCTGGTGCCGTCGAACACCGCGCTGTGGGCGCCGTACGTACCGCTGCTGTTGGCGGGGACGATCGGGCCGCTGATGGTCATGACGGGTCTGTTGCGCTACCTCGTCCCTGTCATCGTCGTCGCGGTGTGTCTGCGGCAGATGGTCGCGGCATGGGAGAACCGGCAGCTGTTGCGGGCCGCCGCCGAGCAGGCTTTCCGCGACCCGCTGACCGGACTGGCGAACCAGACGTTGTTCTACGACCGGCTGGCGCACGCGTTGATGCTGAGCTCCCGCCACGGACACCGGGTCGCGGTGGTGTTCCTCGACCTCGACGACTTCAAGCTGGTCAACGACAGCGTCGGCCATCTCGAAGCGGACGGGCTGCTGGTCAAGGTCGGGCAACGGATCGCCGGCTGCGCGCGCGCCGGTGACACGGTCGCCCGGATGCGGGGCGACGAATTCGCGCTGCTGCTCGAAGGCGAGCACGACGATTCGCAGCTGATCGCCGAACACGTCGTCGACGCGTTCGACGAACCCTTCCTGGTGCACGGGGAACAGATCCTGTTGCGCCCCAGCGTCGGGGTCGCGGCGGCCGCGACGCGGGAGGCGCAGATCGCGCCGCACACGTTGGTCGGCCGCACCGAGACCGCGATGCGGACGGCTAAGCGGTCCCGGTCCTCGCGGGTGCACGTCTTCGATGCCTCCTGCGAGTCTGCCGAGCCGGATATCGTTGCACCCCAAAGCGTTTCGGTGCAGAACTGGCCCGACGGCGCGGCCAAGATCCGGTTGCTGGGGGAGTTGCGCCGCGCCCTCGACGACGACGAATTCCGCATGGTGTACCAACCCAAGGTGGACCTGCGTTCCGGGCAGATCGTCGGGGTCGAGGCGCTGCTGCGGTGGCTGCACCCCAGGCTGGGGTTGCTGGGCCCGGATGCCTTCCTGCCTCTGGTCCGTCAGCACGGACTGATGCGCCCGGTCACCGACACGGTGCTCGACAAGGTTTTCGGTGATGCGGCACGGTGGATCTCCGGCGGGGTACCGATGCCGGTGGCGGTCAACCTGTTCGCCCCGATCCTGCGGGACGCCGGACTGCCGACTGCTCTGGGCCAGGCGCTGGGGCGTCGGGGTCTGCCTGCGGAACTGCTGACCTTGGAGATCACCGAGGATCTCGTCCTGCACGACTTCGACGTGGTGACCGGGGTGCTCGCCCAGTTGCGCGGCTTCGGCATCCGGGTGGCCATCGACGATTTCGGCAGCGGCTTCTCGGCGCTGTCCTATCTGCGCGAACTGCGGGTCGACGAGATCAAGCTGGACCGCCATTTCATCTCGACGGTGACGAGTGACCCGCGCACCGCGGCAGTGGTCCGTGCCGTCATCGACCTCACCCACGACCTGGGCAGCGTCGTGGTGGCCGAGGGAGTCGAGGACGCGGCCACCGTCGCGTGGCTTCGGGACGCCAACTGCGATGTCGCCCAGGGTTACTTCTTCGGCAGGCCGATCGAGGCGGCCGCCGTCCCGGAGCTGGTCGGTCTGCCCGCCGAGCACCTCTGAAGCGGAGCCGCGCGGTCAGGGCCGCGGCGGAGCCGGTGGCCTCGTCGACGGCGGGGCCGACGGTGTCTGCATGCCGGGCATCATCCCGCCCGGCATCGGCATCATCCCGCCCTGCATGCCGGGCATCATCCCGCCGTGCATGCCCGGCATCATGCCGGGGCCGCCGTACATTCCGGGGCCCCAGGACTCGCCGTGGTGGAAGGGTCGGTCGCCGCGGTGCCAGTCCTGGTCGTCATCCCCGCCTGAGTTCTGGCCGACCACGAAACCCAGTAAGAAGATGACGGCGACGATCACCAGCGACCCGGCGACGATGCCGATCCATGCCGCGACCTGGGTGACGCGGTTGGACCGGTTCTGCGCACCGTAGGGCGGCGGTTGATGGGGTGGTGGCTGCGGCGGGGGCACCGGCGGCGGGGTCGCCGATGGTGGCGGCACGGCCCCCTGGGGGGCGGCGTCCGGGACCTGAGGACTCTGCGGCTCGCTCATGACTCGATCGTCCTCCTCTCGGTCGCCGACGCGCTACGGCCATCCGCCGCGTCATCCGCCGCGTCGATGTGCTCGCGGACCAGTCGCGGGTACCGGCCGCGGTCCGGCCGGAAGATGTCGTGCGGTGAGTCGACGAATTCGTGCAGCTTCGCGGCGGGGAAGTCCGCGCGGTAGCGCGCCCACGCCGCGTCGTCGACGATCGGCGCGTTCGGGCTGCGGACCACCAGCAGCGGTGGCTGCCGGCACGCCAGCGGCTCCCACAACGACTGTGTTCTCGCGGCGCGGATCGTCGCGAATCCGGCCGCGCGGTCGACCCGCTCACCGACCGGCGTGCCGCGCCAGCGCCCCTCGAGCAGGCGGGTGACGATGTCGTCGGACAGTGCGATCTCCTGCGGTACGTAGTCGCCGATCGACACCGAGCGCACCCGGTCCGGGTTGGCCAGGGCCCACAGCAGCGCGTACGGGGTCCCGCGCGAGAACGTCATCACGTGCACCGGGCCGTCGGTGACGTCGTCGACCACGGCGCCGACATCGCCGGCGAGGGTGTCCGAGTCGAACGGTCCGGACCGCGCATGGCTGTGGCCGTGGCCCCGCAGTTCGACGACGACAGCCCGCCGGCCCAGGACAGGCAGGACCTCGGTGTAATCGTCGGCGACACAGGTGAACCCGGGCACGAACACCACGGGTGCCCCGAGGTCGTCACCGCCGGAGTCCAGGTAACGCAGGCGCGCGCCGGCGTGCTCGGTGAAGCGAAACTCCGGCATGGGCCGAGTGTGTCAGCCCTTCGGCGGGACCGGGGCGGCGGCCTGCACTGCCGGGACGCCGGTCTCGGCCTTCATCCGCTCGAACAACTCGACGTAGTACGGCGTGCACTGCGCCAGCGCCTGTTCGGTGGTGAACAGCGGCCGGTAGCCCAGATCGCGTTCGGCCTTCGCGATGGAGAAGTAGTTGTCCAGGTAAAGGCGTTCCACCGCAAGCGGTTCCAGCAGCGGCTTGGGTAGCCCGAACTTGAAGTGCAGGAACTGCCAGGCCATCATCGCCGCCCACACCAGCCGGCCGGGCATCCACAGCGACGGCCACGGTTGGCCGCAGGCCTCCACCACCGGCCGGGAGAACTCGAACATGTTGATCGGCTCGCCGTCGTTGATGAAGTACGCCTGGCCCGGTGCGGTCCCGCCCTCGACGAGGTGCTCGGCGGCCAGGATGAAGCCGTGCACCAGGTTGTGCACGTAGGAGTTGTCGAGCTTGACGTTCTTGCTGCCGACCAGCACCTTCACGTGACCGGCCAGCACGCTCTCGAAGACCTTGCGGAACATGGTCTGGTCGCCCCGGCCCCAGATCCCGCTGGGCCGGATCGAGCAGGTCAGCAAGCCCGAGACCCCGTTCTGCGACAGCACGAACTTCTCGGCGACCACCTTGGTCTCGGTGTAGAGATCGTTGAAACGCTGGGTGTACGGCAGGGTTTCGTCTCCGCCGGCGATGCGCTGCCCGCCCATCACCACACTGTTGGACGCGGTGTAGACGAAGCGTTTGGTGCCTGCCTTCTGCGCGGCCCGCACCAGGTTCTCGGTCCCGGTGACGTTCACCGCGAAGCTGCGCTGCCGGTACTCCTCGGTGACCGACGCGCCGCCCATCAGGTCGATGACCGCGGCGGTGTGGAACACGGTGTCGACCGTGTCTGCGCCGGTGCCCACCGCACGGGCGACGTCGTCGGGGTTCGTGATGTCGCCGACGGACACCTCAAGCCGAGGGTGTTCCGGCATCGGTGACGGAACCCGGTCGAACGAGCGCACCCGCAGGCCCCGCTTCAGGAGTTCGGTGACCAGGTTGGCGCCGACAAACCCGGAGCCGCCGGTGACCAGCACGTGGCCGAGTTCTGTGCGCAGCGAGGCATCACCCATGCGGGCAGACTAACTGAAACGTGTTCCAATTTCGAGAGCTGAGCGGAAAACCCGTTCCCGCCTCACACGTCCTCTTCGGCATTGGAGGCCAGTGCCTTCTCGACCCGCTCGCGAGCGCCGGCTAAGTGCTCCTCACACCGTTTCGCCAGCTGTTCACCTCTTTCCCAGAGTTTCAGCGACGAATCGAGGTCGAGGCCACCGTGCTCAAGCTGCTCCACGACATCGATCAGTTCGTCGCGCGCCTGTTCGTATCCGAGTTGACTAATAGGCTTCACTGTTCCCCCTCGCTCGTCGCTGTGATCGCGCCGTCGCCGACCCGCACCCGCAGCCTGGTGCCCGCCGGGGCGTCGGCGACCGACCCGAGGATCTGTGGTTCACCGGAGTCCGGGATCGTCTGCACCACCGCGTAACCCCGGGCCAGCGTCGCCGCGGGACCCAGTGTCGCCAGCCGTGCCGACAGGTGCCCGATGCGCTCCGATTCCCTCGTCAACAGCCGGGTGATGTCGCGCCGGGCCGCGGCGCGGGCGCGGTGCACCTCGTCGGCGCGGGCGTCGATGGCCGCGAGCGGCCGGGCCAGCACCGGCCGGCTGCGCAGCTGCGCGACGACGTGCGCCTCACGGTTCACCCAGTTGCGCAGCGCGCGGGCGCTGCGGCGCCGCAGATCCGAGATCAGCGCCTGCTCGGCGGCGGTGTCGGGCACGATCCGCTTCGCCGCGTCGGTCGGCGTCGCCGCGCGCAGGTCGGCCACCAGGTCACACAGCGGATTGTCCGGTTCGTGTCCGATCGCGCTGACCACCGGCGTGGTGCACCGGGAGATCTCACGGCACAGCGTCTCGTCGGAGAACGGCAGCAGATCCTCGACGCTGCCGCCGCCACGCGCCAGCACGATCACGTCGACCTCCGGGTCGGCGTCGAGCGCGCGCAGGGCCTCGACGATCTGGGGGACCGCGTTGGGCCCCTGCACCACGGTGTTGCGCACCGCGAACCGCACGGCGGGCCATCTGCTGGATGCGACGGCCATGATGTCGTGCTCGGCTGCCGAGGCGCGGCCGGTGATCAAGCCGATGGTGCCCGGCAGGAACGGGATGGGCCGCTTCAGCCGGGGGTCGAACAGCCCTTCGGCATCGAGCAGGCGGCGCAGCCGCTCGATGCGGGCCAGCAGTTCGCCGATCCCGACCGCGCGGATCTCACTGACCCGCAGCGAGAACGTGCCGCGGCCGGTGTAGAAGTTCGGCTTGCCGTAGACGATCACCTGGGTGCCGTCGGTCATCTTCACCGGCGCGTTGACGACCAGGTCGCGCGGACATGTCAGCGACAGCGACATGTCGGCCGCCGGATCCCGAAGGGTGATGAACGCGGTGTTGGAGTTCGGGCGCAGCGTCAGCTGGGCGATCTGGCCCTCGACCCACACCGCGCCGAGCTTGTCGATCCATCCGGCCACGCGGATGGCCACCCCGCGGACCGGAAACGGGTTGTCCGCCGATTGTCCGGGGTCGCCGTCCGCCCTCGCCGAGGTCACTTCGCCGACGCGCGCGTGATCCTGTTGGCCAGCAGCGTCTGGTACGGCGCGCGCGCCTTCGTGGACTCCTCGTAGGCGAGCAGCGCCTCCAGATCCGGCACGCGCAGCGACGTCAGCCGGGCCCGCAGCTGGGCCAGGGTCAGCGAGTCGTATTCGATCTCGGCCGCGATGTCCGGGGCATCCGGTGCGGTCGCCGGCGGCTCCGTCACCGATTCGGCCTTCGCGATGTCGGGATCACCGCTGAACAGCGCGAACCGTCCCTCGGTCAGCCGCTCCCCGTCGCGCACGGGGAGATCGACGACGTCCCCGAGATCCGCGTCGTCCGTGTTGTGGCTGCCCCCGGAGTCAAGATCCTCGTCGAACGTCGCCCACTCCGGTTGTTCGTCCTTGGGCGGGAAGATCGACTCCAGCGTCTCGTCGCCCTTGATCACCAACTCCGCGACGTCCTGCTGCATCTTCATGACAAGCTGGGCGATCTGGCTGGCGATCGTCATCGGGTACATCAGGATGGTCTGGGGGAGCTTGCGGGTCTCCTCGATGGCGGTCACTGCCGCACCTACGAGCAGCCGGACGCCATACGGTGCAGTTGACATGCGCACAGCCTACGGCTGGGCGGTTCGGCCGGCCGGTAAGTACCCTGGACTCATGCCGCCGACTGTCAACATGGGCATCCCTGGTGCCGCGAGCTCAGTAGCCGAACGGACGGCAGGTAAACGAGTTCTTCTCGCCGAACCGCGCGGCTACTGCGCCGGCGTGGACCGCGCCGTGGAGACCGTCGAACGCGCCTTGGAGAAGCACGGCGCCCCTGTTTACGTCCGGCACGAGATCGTGCACAACCGCTACGTCGTCGACACGCTGGCCAAGGCCGGTGCGGTGTTCGTCGAGCAGACCGACGAGGTCCCGGAGGGGGCCATCGTGGTGTTCTCCGCGCACGGTGTCGCGCCCTGGGTGCACGAGGAGGCGGCTGCACGCAATCTGCAGACCATCGACGCCACCTGCCCGTTGGTGACCAAGGTGCACAACGAGGCCAAGCGCTTCGCCCGCGACGACTACGACATCCTGCTCGTCGGCCACGAGGGCCACGAGGAGGTCGTCGGGACCGCCGGTGAGGCGCCCGACCACGTCCAGGTCGTCGACAACCCCGACGCCGTCGACAAGGTCACCGTGCGCGACCCGAACAAGGTGATCTGGCTGTCGCAGACCACGCTGAGCGTCGACGAGACGATGGAGACGGTGCGCCGGCTCCGCGAGAAGTTCCCGACGCTGCAGGACCCGCCCAGCGACGACATCTGCTACGCGACCCAGAACCGTCAGGTCGCGGTCAAGGCGATGGCGCCGGAGTGCGAGCTGGTGATCGTCGTCGGATCGAAGAACTCGTCGAACTCGGTGCGCCTCGTCGAGGTCGCGCTCGGCGCCGGTTCCGCCGCCGCACACCTGGTCGACTACGCCGAGGACATCGACCCGGCCTGGTTCTCCGGGGTCACCACGGTCGGCGTCACCTCCGGGGCCTCGGTGCCCGAGATCCTGGTGCGCGGGGTGCTGGACCGGCTGGCCGACTACGGCTACGACACCGTGCAACCGGTGACCACCGCCAACGAGACGCTCGTCTTCGCCCTGCCGCGGGAGATCCGCCCGGCGCGCGCGTGAACCTCGTGCGCCGCAGGGCCGGCGGAGCGCTGCTCGCCATCCTGCTGCTGGTGCTCGCCGGCTGCAGCGACGCCGGGGACCGCCTCGCCGACACCGTGCACGGCTTCGCCGACGCGCTCGGCCGCGGCGACGCGGCAGCCGCTGCGGCACTGACATCGGACTCCGCCGGCGCCACCGCGACCCTGACCGAACTGTTCGCCAGCCTCGGCGACGAGGTCGGCTTCGACGTGCCGACGGTCTCGCGCGAGGAGAACTCGGCGCGGTTCACGCTGGCCGCCACCTGGAAGTTCGGTCCCGAGAAGGCCAACGAGTGGACCTACACCACCGAGGGCACCGCGACCGAGAAGGACGGTGACTGGGTCGTCGACTGGAACCCGGCGACCGTCGCGCCCGGCCTGGACGCCGGCCCGCTGTCCTACACCAACTTGGCCCCGCAGCCGGCCGCGCGCGTCCTGGACCGCACCGGCGCCGAACTGCTCACCCAGCACATCGTCACCCTGGTCGACCTGGCGCCCGGGGTCGACGTGAACGCCGTTGCGGCCCTGCTCAATCCGATCGCGCCGACGATCACCGCGCAGTCGCTGACCGGTGATCTGGCCGAAGCCGCGGGCAAGCCCGTCACCGCGATCACGGTGCGCGCGGAAGACCTGGCGCCGATCCAGGAGCCGCTGGCCGCGCTGCCGAATGTGACGCTGCGACCGCAGACCCGGCTGCTGGCCACCGATCGTGCGCTGACCTCGCCGACCCTGGCGGGGCTCGGCGAGCTGTGGCAGCAGCGCACCGACGACGCCACCGGCTGGGCGGTCCTCGCCGAAACCCCGGCCGGCGCCAAGCATGTCGGCGGCCAGGATGCGTCGCCGGTCGGCGACATCGCCAGCACACTCGACATCGGCATGCAGCTGGCCGCCGAGGCCGCGCTGGCCCCGCTGACCACCCCCGCCGCGCTGGTGGCGGTCCAGCCGTCGACGGGCAACCTGCTCGTCGTCGCGCAGAACGCGCCCGCCGACGCGCAGGGCGCGATCGCGCTCACCGGCCTCTATCCGCCGGGCTCGACGTTCAAGACCGTGACGGTGTCGGCGGCGCTGCAGGCAGGGCAGGTCACCCCGGACAGCATCGTCGGCTGCCCGGGCACCGAGAACATCGAGGGCAGGCAGATCCCCAATGACGACAACTTCGAACTCGGCGACGTCCCGCTGCACACCGCGTTCGCGAAGTCGTGCAACACCACGATGGGACGGTTGGCGGTCGGGCTGCCCGCGGACGGTCTCACCAAGGCCGCCGCGCAGCTGGGCCTCGGTATCGACTACGTCGCCCCGGGGATGACGACGGTCACCGGTTCGGTGCCCGTCGCGGACACGCCTGCGCTGCGCGTGGAAGAGGGCATCGGACAGGGCAAGGTCACCGCGTCGCCGTTCGGGATGGCTCTGGTCGCCGCGACGCTGGCTCGCGGATCGGTACCCGCGCCCGCGATCGTCGAGGGGGCGCCCGGGGTTTCGGACACCACCCCGGAGCCGCTGCCGCCGAGCGTCGACGAGCAGGTGCGGGCGATGATGCGCGAGACGATCACCGGCGGCACCGCCACCCAGCTCCAGGACATCCCCGACATGCTCGGCAAGACCGGAACCGCGGAGTACGTCAATTCCCAGGTCGACGAACAACGGGCACACGGCTGGTTCGTCGGGATTCGCGGCGATCTCGCGCTCGCGGTGTTCGTCGGCGACGCGGGCAGTTCGGGTCCCGCGGTCGACGCGGCGGGTGGATTCCTGCGCGCGATCGGCTAGATGTCGTACTCCCAGTGGTCCGCTTCGCGGGGCTCGCGCCTGCGGTTGCGGTACTCGGCCCGCTCGCCGGACTCGTCGCCGCGGTAGCGCACCCGCGAGATCGGGTGGTGTGAGCCGGCGTCGGCGGTGTACGGATCGAACGGCTCGGGATCGCCGTAGCGGGTGGGGCGATCGTCGTAGCGTGACGGCCGGCGACGCTCGGGCCGGGGCCGCTCGTAGCGGTCCTCGCGGTCGTACCGGGCCCGGCGTTCCCGCGGCTGCCGCGGTTCGCGGGGCTCACGCGGTTCCCTCGCCTCGCGGGGTTCCCGCGACTCACGGGAGGACGAGGGCCGGGGACGGCGGCGCGGCTCGCCGGCGGGCCGGTCGTCTGTCCTGGGACGGCGGCGCCGGGGCGGGACGTCGTCGACGACGGGCTCGATGATCTCGGTCTCCGCCGCGCGCGGCCGCCGCCGTGGCGCATCCCGTCTCGCCGGGTCCCGTCCGTCACGCGCGGACCTACTCGCGGCGGCCTTTGCCGCACCGGCGCGGCGACGATCGGGGGCCCGGCGCGCCCGCTTGGGCGGAGCATCGGCCTTCTGCGCGCCCTTGGTGATCCCGCCGACAAGCGCCGACACCTTCTCGGCGAGCCCGCCTCCGCGTCGCGGCCGGGTCGACTCGTCGTCGGCCGCCGGGGCGGCGGGGGCGGACTTGGCGAAGTACCACCGCGCCAGCCCGATCAGAAGTACCGCCGCGGCGGTGAAGAACATCAACGGGAAACGCTCGATCAACGGGTAGCCGCAGTTGATCAGCAGATCCTTGATGCCCTCGATCTGGCTGCCGTGCATCATCAGATACGCGCCGGGCACTGTGACGAACAGCACCAGGGGCGGCTGGATCACAGCGGTGAAGAGGCTGGCCTGCTGGACGGCCAGGACCGCGATCAGGCAGCCGAGGACATACAGCGTCGAGAACGCGGAGGTGAGCTGTCCGCTGCCGGAACCGGCATCGAAGGCGAAGCCGATGGCTGATGCGACAACCGCACTCAGAATGGCGCCCCACCACGGAATCCCTGCGATATCGGGGTGCACGGAGCGGTGATCGGCGGCCACGGCCGATCGCGCACGCTGTCCTGACACATGTCGACCGTACCGGCTGTCGCTATGTGACGTTGCAAGGGAACGGTGGCGTGGCGATCACATTCCCTACACTGTGGACCCCGTGGGCCTGAATCTCGGAATCGTCGGACTGCCGAACGTGGGTAAGTCGACTCTGTTCAACGCGCTGACACGCAACGACGTGCTGGCGGCGAACTACCCGTTCGCGACGATCGAGCCGAACGAGGGGGTGGTGGCACTCCCTGATCCGCGGCTGAACGAACTGGCCGAGATGTTCGGCTCGGAGAAGATCGTCCCGGCACCGGTGACGTTCGTCGACATCGCCGGCATCGTCAAGGGCGCGTCCGAAGGTGCGGGGCTGGGCAACAAGTTCCTGGCCAACATCCGCGAAAGTGACGCGATCTGCCAAGTGGTACGCGTGTTCGCCGACGACGACGTGGTCCACGTCGACGGGCGGGTCGATCCGAAGTCCGACATCGAGGTGATCGAGACCGAGCTGATCCTGGCCGACATGCAGACCCTTGAGCGCGCGTTGCCGCGGCTGGAGAAGGAAGCTCGGACGAACAAGGACCGCCGCCCGGTCTACGACGCCGCGGTCGCGGCCAGCGAGGTGCTCAACACCGGCAAGACCCTGTTCTCCGCGGGCACCGATGTGTCGTTGCTGCGCGAGCTGAACCTGATGACGTCCAAGCCGTTCCTGTACGTGTTCAACGCCGACGAGTCGGTGCTGACCGACGAGAAGCGGATCGCCGAGCTGCGGGAGCTGGTCGCACCGGCCGACGCGGTGTTCCTCGACGCGAAGATCGAGGCCGAACTTCAGGAGCTCGACGAGGAGTCCGCGGCCGAGCTGCTGGAGTCGATCGGACAGACCGAGCGGGGCCTGGATGCGTTGGCGCGGGCGGGTTTCCACGCGCTCAAGCTGCAGACCTACCTGACCGCGGGCCCGAAAGAGGCGCGCGCCTGGACGATTCATCAGGGCGACACCGCGCCCAAGGCGGCCGGGGTGATCCATTCCGATTTCGAGAAGGGCTTCATCAAGGCCGAGGTCGTCTCGTTCGAGGACCTTAAGGCGGCCGGGTCGATGGCCGCGGCGAAGGCCGCGGGCAAGGTCCGGATGGAGGGCAAGGACTACGTTATGCAGGACGGTGACGTGGTGGAGTTCCGCTTTAACGTGTAGGCGGATTCCCGTTCAGCGTCTCCGTGTCATCGGGTGCGCATGGCGAGAGCGGCATGCGGTCTGACGCGTTCCGTACCCGGACGTTGTAGGCGATCCACCTCGACGAATCCTGCCGCCGACAGCGTCTCCGACATCTCGTCGACGGGCCAGCGATAGGCGGTCGTCACCTTGTGGTCGAAGGGTTCGACCTGCTTGCCTTCGAAGAACCCGATCACGAGAGTTCCGTTGTCGGACAACGCCGTACGAAGGGTGCGAAGAACCTCGGTGAGGGTGGCGGGTTCGAAGTGGATAAGTGAGTACCAAGCCAGTACCCCGCCGAGGGAACCGCGTGGCAGGTCGAGGTCGCTCATCGAGCCGACGGTGAACTCGACCTCGGGCCGGTTCGCGCGGGCACTGTCGATGAACGCAGGTACCAGATCGATCCCGATTGCCGTGAGACCGAGGTCCGTCAAGTATCCGGTCAGGTGCCCAGGTCCGCAGCCGGCATCGAGAATCGTGCCGTCAGATCGCTCGAAGTGTTTTTCGAGGAATCGGAGATCGTCAGGATGGACATGAGTGACTGCGCCGAACATTCTGGCGTAGGCGTCGGATACCTCCGTGTAGCGGCGCCTGACGACGGGGTCCGTCATGATGGCAACTGTAGGCGGCAGGTCCGTTGATGATCCGTGACGTTAATCGACGGCGGAATGTCGTGGAGTTTCGCTGCAACGTGTCGCCGGACCTTCGCCTCCGTGGCATCATGGAATGCATCGATGATGCGCATGGAGGTGTCGTGATGAGAACCACTGTCACCATCGACGACGAACTGCTCGCCAAAGCTGCCGAGTTGACCGGTGTGCACGAAAGTGTGGCACTGCTCAGACAGGGATTGCAGACACTCATTCGGGTGGAAAGTGCGCGCCGTCTTGCGGCGCTGGGCGGATCGGATGCCGAGGCGACTGCCGCGCCGCGGCGGCGTGGCGCATCGGAATGATTCTCGTAGACACCGCGGTGTGGATCGATCATCTTCACGCCGGGGAGTCCAGGCTGGTCGAGCAGTTGGAAATGGATGGTGTCGGCTGCCATCCGATGGTCGTCGAGGAGTTGGCGCTCGGATCAATTGCACGTCGGAACGTGGTGCTCGATCTTCTCGCCAACCTGTGGCAGTTCCCGACCGCGCGACATGACGAGATCCTGTATCTCGTTGAGCAACGGCAACTCTGGGGGCGCGGGCTGAGCGCTGTCGACGCCCATCTGATGGCCGCTGTCTCCATGGTTGAGGGCGCGCGCCTGTGGACCCGGGACAAGCGATTGAAGGCTGCTTCAACGGAAGTGGGCGTCCGACTGTTCGACGAGTGACATTGTTCGGCCGCGGAATGTCGTGGAGTTTCGCTTCAACGTGTAGAGCCGCAGTGCGCGGCGGTGCAAATCGCGTGCCCTGACAAGGTGTTGGTCGCGTACATTGACGACCGTGAGTGGGGATTGGCGGGTCGACCGGGTCCATGAGATCCGGTCGTTGATCACGCAAGCCGAACCCGATGTCGTCGAGGAGATCAAGTGGCGCAAGCCGTCAAACCCTGACGGCGTTCCGACGTTTTCGCTGGACGGCCTGATCTGCACCCTGGAGCTCTACAAGGACAAGCTCAAGATGACCTTCGCCAAAGGCGCATCCTTGAACGACCCAGATCATTTGTTCAACGCGAGTCTCGACGCAAAGGTCCGGCGCTGCATCGATCTGTACGAAGGCGATGCACTGGACGTCGACGCGTTCACCGCTTTGATCCACGAGGCCGTGAGGGTCAACCGCGGCTGAGCTGACCAGGGACGTGGGTATCCGACTGCTCCATGAGCGAAGTCGATCTCCCGCGTGTTAACGTGCGAGGGCGCTTCCAGGTGTCCATCGCCTGAATCGTCGCGGAGAGTTCTCGATCGGAACATGTCCGGATGGGGTGCTGCACCTTTTGGTGCGCCGACACCCTCTCGCCGACAATCGATGTCGGCTTACGGAAGGACATGACAATGGTCAGCAAAGACGACAAGAACCTCCAGCAGGTCCTCGACAAGATCGCCGCAATGGACGAGCCGAGGAGAGGCGTCATGCAGCGCATGCACGAGGTCATCCTCGCTGCGGCACCCGAACTCAAGCCCCGAATCTGGTACGGCATGCCGGGCTACGCCAGATCCGCGAGCACCCCTGTCATCGTCTTCATCCGGAACGACGACCTGATGAGCCTCGGGTTGAGCGAGAAGGCGACATTGAAGCCGGCCGGAGGCAGGGATGGACGGCTGATACCTGCCGCCTGGTTCTTCGACGACCTGGACGAGAACACCGAGAAGCGGGTCGCCGAGATCGTCCGCGCCGCGATCGAGTGATCTGTCGGTGTGCGGACCTAGCATCGACATCTTCCCCGCAGCACCCCGAGGAGATGTCTGATGAAGTTCGTATCGACCCGCCTCATCACCGCAGATGTGCGCGCTCTGGTGACCTTCTACGAGATGGTCACCGAAACCGCCGCCGTCTGGGGCAACGACCTGTTCGCGGAGATCCCGACCCCGGTGGGCACACTCGCCATCGGCAGCGACAAGACCGTCGCACTGTTCGGTCCGGGATCGGCTGAGCCGGCCGCCAACCGAAGTGCGATAGTCGAATTCCTCGTCGATGACGTGGACGCGCAGTACGAGCGGCTCCGGGGCAGCGTCGGCGACGTGGTCACGGCGCCTACGACGATGCCGTGGGGAAATCGCGCGCTGATGTTCCGCGATCCGGACGGGAACCTGGTCAACCTGTTCACCCCGGTCACCGAGGAGGCGCGCGCCAAGTTCGGGATGTGAGGTTGACGGCGACGTCGCGAAATCGACTCGTGGCCAACGGGATCTGACGCCGTATCGCGCATGACCCGTATCGTGGGGCGATGAGTGACACCAAGCTGCGCGCCCGTTACCTCGGATACTTGGCGTGCCTGAACGACCGACGGTGGGGCGATCTCGGCGAATTCGTTGCCGATCAACTGACCTATAACGGAAATCAGCTGGGGTGCAACGATTATCGGTCGATGATCGAACGGGACACCGATGCCGCGCCTGATCTTCGCTACACGCCGGAACTGATCGTCGTCGACGGTGATGTGCTCGCGTGCCGGCTCTACTTCCGCTGCCATCCTCAGCGGACGTTTCTCGGACTCGTGCCCTCCGGTGGTGCGGTGTCCTTCGCCGAGCACGTCTTCTACCGGTTCGCTGATCTCAAGATCGTCGAAGTCTGGTCCCTGATCGACAAGGAAGCCGTCCGCGCGCAGATCGGCGGCTAGCATCATCGGCAAGCTGCCGGGCTGCGCGGCAACACTGAGGGGGACGTACGTGATCGCTTGGCGCATCGCTTCGGCATTGGCTGTCGCATTGGTGGTTGTGGGATGCGGCGGCAGTTCCGACCAGGACGCCGGCAGCCCGACGGGTTCCGGCGTGGCGGCCCCGTCCAGTACGACAGGGGAGGTGCCCGACGAACTGGCCGACGAAGGGGACATGACGGTCACGTACGAGGATGCGACCACCCCCGAGGCTCAGAACGGCCGGCAGATGATGGAATCGGCCGGGCTTCTCGAGGATCTGGCGGCATCGGTGAACGATATGTTCAACCTGCCCAACGACTTTCAGCTTCTTGGTCAGGAGTGTGGAGAGCCCAACGCCTTCTACGATCCCAACCAGCAGGCCATCGTGCTCTGCTACGAGGATGCCGATTTCGCCGAGGCGGTGTTCGCCCGCGACGGAGATCCCGATCCGGTCGACGCGGCGTTGAACGCCGAGGTGGGGAGCTTCTATCACGAGCTGGGGCACATGCTGATCGACATCTACGATCTGCCGATCACCGGCCGGGAGGAAGATGTCGCGGATCAGTTGGCGGCGTTCGTGATGCTGTCACCGGACGACGACGGCGCCGTCGACGCGGATTCGGTGAAGGTGATCCGCGATTTCGCCGGCGAGTTCCGGGCATTCGCCGAAGAGCAGGGTGAGGTCGGCGATTCCGATTACGCGGGCGGTCACTCGCTGAACCAGACGCGGATGTACAACCTGCTGTGCTGGGCCTACGGAGCCGACCCCGCGGGGAACGCCGGCATCGTCGACGACGGCGAGCTACCGTCCGACCGCGCCGAACTGTGCGAGGAGGAGTACGAAAAGCTGGATTACGGCTGGGGTTCGCTGCTCGAGCCCTACGTGAAGTGACGCGTCACCGCGGCTTCAACCGGAAAACCGGGATCTCGCGTCCGGTGGCCGCCGTCTTCTCGCGGTAGTCGCCGTACCCGGCGTACACGCGCTCCGCCAGACCGTACAGGCGGGAACGTTCGTCTGGATCGGTGACCTCGACGGCGGTGAAGGGCTCCTGCCCGAAAGTGCAGTCCGGGTTGGCTTTCAGGTTGTGGTACCACTGCGGGTGCTTGTCCTGGCCGAAGTTCGACGCGATGAGGATGACGTCGGAGCCGTCGTGGAAGTAGGTCAGCTGAACCTCGCGCGGCTTACCGGACTTCGCGCCCGTCGTCCGCAGCGGCGCGTTGACGATCGGGCCCATGTTGATCCGGCCTTTGGTGAGGCGGAACAGGATGGGGTCGGTTCGGCGGGCGATGTGGCGTGCCATGAACTGCCCGATCGGAGACCGTCCGAAGCGGACCCCCTTGTCGTACTGAGGACCGCGTCGGCGGTGAGGGTCGACGTAGCGCAACGGCATTCGGGAAACCTACCGTGCGCGGCTTCGCGGTCGCACCGGTAGCCGCCGGTGCGCGGCGCGCTGCAGCTGGCTCAGCGCAACCAGTGTGATCAGACCGGTCGCCTGGCGCGCGAGTGCGGGACGGCTCATGCGCTTGCGCCACGGCTGGGTGCGCGCTCCCCGGCGGTACCCGAACGCATAACCGAGGCACGCGGCCGCGGCCAATGCCGCGAGCATGCCGAACGCCGTCATCGGTACCACCTTGCCCGCCGGCGGTCGCGAACCGGTCACAAACGTGGCACGCCTGGGCCCGCAAACAGTAAGGCCACCTCCGAGCGGAGGTGGCCTTACTGCCCAGGGAAGTCAGCGGACGTTGACGTAATAGACGTGTCCGGTGATGGTGTTCTGGTAGAGCCGGTCGTTGAAGTTGTCCTGGACGGTGCCGCGGATGGCGGGTCCGCGGTTGACGCCGACGACGTTGGCGTCTGCCAGGGGCGTGGCGGAGAGCTTGTGGACGATGACCCGGTTGCCCTGGGCTTCGAGCTGGGCGATGGTCGCCTGGGCGTCTCCGGTGCCGGATGGGGCGGCCAGTGCGGGGGCGGCCAGGCCCAGGAATCCGGCGGACAGCGCGGCGGCGGCGGTGGTGGCGATGGTGAGCTTCTTCATGATCGTTCTTCTTCCCTGCGGTGGTGCTTCCTGGTGCTCTGATCGGTTGAACCAGCAGGTCAGCGCGTTCATTTCGGTTGGCAGAGATTGATCGTCCGGTGGCACGAATAGGTGCGTCGAGTTGTCACCGGGCGCGGGTAATGTCGAACACATGTTCGATAAAGAATTCGCGAGACTGGCCCCGGGTCAGCTCGTGGATGCGATCGAACAGGCCGCGCGTGACGAGGCTCGGGCCGCGGCCCGCAAGGCCGCCGCGATCGCGGCGCTGGTGCACGCCACGGTGACCTACGACGAGGTTCGCGACTACTACGTGTACGACTCGTGGGCAGGCTGTGCCGGGGTGGTCGGGGCGGCGTTGTCGATGTCGACACGACGGGCGTCGGGGCAGATGCGGATCGCGGTTGCGCTGCGCGAGCGGCTACCGAAGGTCGCCGCGTTGTTCGCGCAGGGCCGGCTGGCGCCACGGCTGATTTCGGAGATCACCTGGCGCACGTCGTTGATCACCGACGATCGGGTGCTGTCCGAGGTGGACTCCGACATCGCCGAGAAGGCCACCCGGTGGGGGCCGTTGTCGGACGAGCGCCTGGGTAACGCTGTCGATGCGGTCATCGATCGGTACGACCCGGATGCGGTGCGCCGGGCTCGCGAGGTGGTCAAGACCCGCGATATGCACATCGGTGCCGCCGAGGACCCGAACGAGATCGTGGCGATCTGGGGCCACGTGATGGCTGGGGACGCCGCGGTGTTCAAGGCTCGCGTCACCGCGATGGTCGACGGCTTGTGTGCCGAGGATCCGCGCAGCGCGGGGGTTCGGCGCTCCGACGCCGCCGGGGCATACCTGCGCGGGGAAACGGTGCTTGCCTGCCGGTGCGGGTCGCCGACATGCCCGGCCCCCACGGCTGCTCCGGTCTCGCCGATCGTGATCTCGGTGCTCGCCGACCCTGCTGCGGTGGCCGCGGCCCACGCGCTGATCGCCGCCGAAGACCGCGAACAAGAACGCCTGCACGCCACGCGGCAAGGCCGGCAACCGCAGGACGTGGAGGGCTCGGGGGGCGAGCAGGAGGGTCCGGCAGAGGACATCGCGCCGCAGGGCGTCGACGGCTCGGAGGTGCAGGAGCAGCCAGCGCCCGAGGAGGAGACTCCTGAGCCCGCCCCGCCTGCGGACTCCGGGGTGGCGTTGCTGCCCGGGGCCGCGATCATGCCGACTCCGGCTCTTGCGGAAGCCCTGCGCGGCGGCGCCCGCGTCAAACCGCTGTGGACGCCCGGCCCCGAGGCGGAACCGCAGTATCGGCCGTCGGCGAAGTTGGCCGCATTCGTGCGTGCCCGCGATCTGTTCTGCCGATTCCCTGGCTGCGATGTGCCCGCCGAGCGCTGCGATATCGACCACGTCGTGCCGTGGCCCTACGGACCCACCCATCCGTCCAATCTGAGCTGCAAATGCCGTACCCACCACCTGGCCAAGACCTTCGTCGACGGCTGGCGTGACACGCAGCTCCCCGACGGCACCCTGATCTGGACCACCCCGACCGGACACACCTACACCACCGTGCCCGGCAGCCGACTGTTCTTCCCGGCGTGGGACATCACCACCGCCGCGCTACCCCCGCCGGCTCAACCCCCGCCCGCGGAGTGCCGCGAGAAACGGATGCCCACCCGGTCGCGCACCCGCGCCGCCGACGTCGCCGCGCGCATCAACGCCGAACGCGACCGCAACGCCGCGCGCCGCGCCCTCGAACAGCATCGCGCTACCGAGGCCGCTGCGGTGGAGAAAAGCCGACGGCAAGGAAAGTCGCCGCCCAGCAACGGCGTCGACCCGCCGCCGTTCTGAGTCGAGGATGTCTCGTCAGCTTTACAACTTGTTCACAGATTTAGCTGACCAACACAATGCCGAATCGTTAAGTTACTGTCTTAATACAACTTATGGTTCGATACGCAATGACAATGCGAGATACATAGATGGCTGAGACCCTGAACGCGACTACCAACGGCGAACTCATCGACCGATGAACCAACAGGATCGATCGACCGCACCGCGGCATAGTCGGACAGAGTACGAGTACAACGAACTGCTGTCGCGGCTGGTGGGCTACCACCTGCAATCGGTGCATTTCAACGGCGGGTACGTGCAATTCTCGTTTGCTCACCTGAACTCCGCCGAGTACCCCGTGTTGACCTGCGAGGTGATGCCGACCGTCGAGACGCCGTCGGGCGCATTGAACGACGGTGATCCCGGCTACGCGGACGCCATTCGTGGATTGATCGGACAGCACGTGACCGCCACGCACGAAGCGCCCCTGCTCGGCCTCCGCATCGAGTTTGCCGAGGTCTCGGTGAAGGTTCGGCCCGCCGCCGACGAGCTGCGCGGTCCGCAAATCGCGATGCTGTCGGACTTCAGCGATGTTGCGCCGGCCAGCTGGCAACCCGGCGGGCAAGCGTTCGAATACCTGGCCTAACCTGCGGCCCGGTAGTCCAGCATCGGATCGCGACTCTGGAGTTCCTCCCCGGAGATCACCACGAGTTCCGTCGGTGAGAGCCGGTAGGTGGTCCCGCCGTTGCGCACCTCAAAACCTCCCGGTATCGGCCGGACGTCGTCGAGCTCCAGGGACGCCCCGTCGCTGATCCGCACCCCTTGATACTCGTACGCGCCGCCGGCCGACTCGCAGATCACCACGAGCGCCCGGTCGGTGCGCGCGATCAGCGCCGCCGTCTCGTTCGCCCCGCAGCGCGGAGAGTCGACATAGCCGCGCGCATCCACGGGCGGTCCGGATGACTGGGGGAGTGCCGGGGCCGGCGACGGCGTGACGGTGGGTGCCGCGGACGCCGCGGGCGCCGGCGGCGGCGCCTGCCGACGCGTCGAGGGCGGAGTGTCGTCCACAACCGGTCCCGCAACCCACTCTGACGCCGACTCTGGTTGCGCCGGAATGGATTGCACCTCCAATTCCTGCACCCGGGAGTTCATGATGATGACGACGACGGCCACCGTCACGAGTGCCGCGATGACGATCCAGATGGCCGACGTCCGCGCCCGGGACGTCCCCCGGCCGGGCGGGTTGGGCGCGGGGGCGTGCCGATCGGTTGGCGTCGCCATGCCTGCGCTCCCTCGTCAACTACCGAATCCACCAAGCAAACCACCTGACCAGCCCCCACCGCTGGATATCGGACGGCGTTTCGGCGCCCCGACACCAGCGGCGGCTAGGCCAGCACCGTGATCTCCGCGCCGAGTCGATATCCAGGCGCCAGCGGCAGTACGTCACCGCTCCAGAACGAACCCGGGTCGAACCAGTTGGAGTGCTTCTCGGTCTCCAACAATCCCATCTCCTCGTAGGTGATGGCCACCGTCTCCGCGCAGTAGGCCGTCTCCATTCCGACCTTCACCTTCTCGGCCTTGCGGCGCTCCGCCGACTCGCGAACCTTGCTGTGCACGAACGGAATTCCCCGGGTGAAGTCACTGACGGTCGGAATCCGGCCGCGCATCCAGCGCCCCGTCAGCCGGGCTGTCGTCGGGAACGGCGTCCCATCCATCCGCGCGATGACGCGCAGCATCCGGTCCTCCTGATCGCGGGTCACGTCCGGGGTCAGCTGGCGCAGCCAGCACCGCTGGTCGTAGGTGTGCACCCACCGGAGCACCGCCTCGCGCAGATCGTTGAGCTGCACCCCGCGGTGATTCGTGCCCGTCCACAGATCGAGCAGCTTGTCGCCGAGTTCCGCATGCCAGATCAGCGGCGGCAGATCGTCGATCGCCACGGTCATGCCGACGTGGTTCACCGGGCTGTTGGTCATCGACTGGATGGCGCGGTCGGGTCCGGAATGGCCGCGGAACAGCCAGATATCGCCGGTGCGGGTTTCGTCCAGCGCGCGCTCCAGAGGCACCGTGCTTGGATTCACCCCCGCAGCTTATGCAGACTGTCCGGTATGCGCGGGATCTGGAAGTGGTTGGGGCTGGCGGGTGTCGCGGGCGTGGTGGCCGGCGGAGTCCTGGTCGCCCGCGATCAACGCCGCCGGCGGGCCTACACCCCGGACGACATCCGCGCGCGGCTGCATCAGCGGCTCGCGGAGGCCGACCGCACCGGGTAGAGCGTGTGGGTGCCCGAGAACCCCTTCAGTTCGGCGTCTCGCTCACCGTCGAACTCCAGGTCCTCGCACTCGCGCACCGCCTCGTAGACCGCACTGCTGAGCAGGATCTCCCCGCCGTCGGCCTGCCCGGCCACCCGCGCCGCCATCGCGACATTGCGCCCGAACACGTCGTCGCCGCGCAGTACGGACTTGCCGGTGTGGATGCCGATGCGAACCCGGATGTCGCCGGGACGCCGGTGCAGCGAGCGCTGGATGTCGAGCCCGCACCGCACCGCCGGCTCGGGCTGGGCGAACGCCACCATGAACCCGTCGCCCTGGCTCTTGACGACGTGTCCGCCGTGCCGCTCGACGAACCTGCGCACGGCCTTGTCGTGTCTGCCGAGCAACCGGACGAACGCGCGGTCCCCGATCCGCTCGTTGAGTGCCGTGGACTCCTCGATGTCGGAGAACATGATCGCCAGCCGGCCGTTGGGTGCCAGTCGGGCCAGATCCGGCCGCTCGACCTCGGCCCAGTCGGCGAGTTCCTCGATCGAGGACCGCACCGCCGCTCCGAGCCCGTCCCGGCGCAGGATGTTGGCGGTCTGCCAGACCGTCTTGACCGCTTTCGTGCCGCCGGAGACCAGCATCTGGCGGGTGTCGAGACGGCGGCGGAGTTCGTCGGCCTCGTCGCGGCTGCGCTGGAGGCGACGGGTCTGTACCGCCAGCGCGACCCCGAGTCCGACGGCCAGCACTGCCAGCGCGCCCGCCAGGATCACCAATCCGGTCACCGCTCCAGTATCGGACGCCGATGACGTGATCACCTTCTAGGACCAGGCAGCCGCGACCGTGGCCATGTCGAAATAGTCGCGCCAGGCCGCGATCTGGCCGTCGACGATCTCGAACACCCCGGTCACCGGCAGCGCGAGTTCGCGGCCGTCCTTGAACCGCATCACGTCCGTGCGCTCGTTGAAGACGAGATTCCCGGAGCTGACCTGGTGGTGCACCTGGAAGTCGATCCCGTCCACCATCGCGGCGAAGTCGGTGATGAACTCCTCGACGGCGGTCCTACCGACCACACGCTCCATCGGAATGTTGTGGTACACGCCGTCTTCGGTGAAGTACGACGCCAGCTCGGCGGGGTCGGGTGCCGACCACTTCGCGCAGAACTCGGTCACCGTCTCCTCGGGGGAGCGTGCCATCGGCTCGTCACCAACCTTCCGTCAGCACTCGGTCCAGCGTGTCGACATAGAAGTCCGCGGCCTCGATGTCGATACACAGCGGCGGCTTCGTCTTGAGGATGTTCTGGTGATCACCGGTGGGCTGGATGACCACGCCGAGCTCGAGCATCCGGTCGCAGATCGCCGAGGTCTCCTCGGGGGCCGGTTCCAGCGTCTCGGGGTCACGCACCATCTCCACCCCGAGATACAGGCCGACGCCGTGCACCGTGCCGATCAGCGGGTGCCGATCGCGCAGCCCCTCCAGCCGCGCCTTCAGGTGGGCGCCGACGCGGATCGCGTTGTCCTGCAACCCCTCATCGCGAAGCACGTCGAGGACCGTCATCCCGATCGCGCACGACAGCGGGCTGCCGCCGGTCGACGAGAAGAAGTACCCCTGGCTTGCGAACGCCTCGGCCACGGCGCGGGTGGTGATCACCGCGCCGACGGGGTAGCCGTTGCCGACCGACTTGGCGACCGACACGATGTCGGGCACCGCATCCTGCTGCTGGAAGCCCCAGAACCACTGGCCGAGCCGGCCGTAACCGACCTGCACCTCGTCGGAGATCGCGAGGCCACCACCCGCGCGGATCGCCGCGTAGATCTGCCGCAGGTAGCCGTCGGGCAGCGCCATACCGCCGGCGTTGCCGTACACGCTCTCGCAGATGAACGCCGCGGGCGGGCGTCCCGACGCGATCAGCGCCTCGATCTGGGCCACCGCGTCGTCGGCATATCGGGACGCGTCGGCCCCTCGGTATCTGCCGCGGAAGCTGTTCGGCGACTCCACCGTGTGCACCCACTCCGGGCGGGTGGCGACCGCGGTCGGGTTGTCGGCGGTCGACGTCGACACGGCGTCGGTGCCGTACGTCCAGCCGTGGTAGGCCTCCCGGACCGCGACGACGTCGGGGCGGCCGGTGACGGCGGTCGCGAGCCGGATCGCCAGATCGCTGGCCTCCGAACCGGAGTTGACGAGGAACACGGTGTCGAGCGGGTCCGGCAGCAGGCCGGCGAGGCGTTCGCTGAACTCGACCACGGCCGCGTAGTTGAACCTCGAGTTCGTGTTCAGCCTGCGCAGCTGCCGGGACGCGACGTCGGCGATCCGCGGATGCGCATGCCCGAGCACCGTGACGTTGTTGACCATGTCCAGATAGCTGCGGGCCTGGGTCGACATCAGGTAATGCCTTCTGCCGCGCTCGATCTGGGGTGGGGTGCGGTAATAGAACTCCTGCACCGGGGCGAAGCTGGCGTCCCGGCGGGCCAGCAGATCACCGCGATCCTCGCCGCTCAGCGGGGTCAGGCCGAGAAGCGGCCGCGGGTCACGGGTGTAGGCCAGCCAGCCGGGGGCGAGATCGGCCCGGGTGAAGCGCGGAGCGACCGGCGCGCCGACGGGTCGCACGGTGAGTTCGATCCGGTTCGATGCGGTCGCGGTGCCGATCACGTCGCCCGCATCGACCGTTCCGGACGCCGTTGCGGACAGGCCGGTCAGTGTGAGCTCGAACTCGCTGCCGCGCAAGGTGATTCGGGCGGAGCTTTCCTCGCTGAGCTCGCCGTCCCACGGGGCGACGATCTCGGTGTCGGCCGCGGTCCACACGTCGACTCCGGTGGCGACCACCTCGGGGGCTTCCTGGCTCAGCCGCGGGGCATTGCACAGTCTGGCCTCGCCGTGCCGGGTCAGCACCAGGGCCGCGCCGTCTGCCAATGCGGCGCTCGCGTACTCGTCGGCCGACCGGATGTCGCCGTCGTCGTAGAGCTCGGAGGTGGTGGACAGATCGAGGGTGCGCACCGCGGCGCGGTCCACCGCGATCATCTGGGCCTGCGCCTTGATCGGGTGGGGTGCGTCGTTCATCCCGAGGTGGGAGGTGATCACCGCGGTCATCACGTCGGCCGGCACCGCGGTGGCCAGCTCGAACATCCGCGTCTCGGCGTCGGACTGCTCGGTGATGTAGTCGTTGTCGGGGTCGAGCACGGCCTGCTGGGCGCTGCTGACGATCAACACCACGGTCCGCAACACCAGCAGCGGCCACAGCACCTCGACCTCGGCCACCGACAGCGGCCGCACCGCATGGAACGCGGCGACCGCCGGCAGGATCGAGGTCGGTTCGGCGCCGGCATGCCCGAGCACGCACGAGGCGGTGATCGCGAGTTCCGACGCCGCCCAGGTGTGCGACAGGTCGCCGAAATCGATCACCCCGTCCGGGCGGACACCTTCGGGGGAGCGGGCGACCACCGTGTTCGCGTCGGTCAGGTCGATGTGCGCGGCCTGACGCGGCAACTCGCCGTCGCGTACCGAGATCCGCGCCCATGCGTCGCGCGCGGCGGTCTCCAGCCGGGCCCGCAGGCCGACATCGGTCACATGGTGGCCGAGCTCCTCGACCACATCCATGCCGTACCGCAAGTCCCACTGCAGAACCCGGTCCAGACCGGGGTGGGTGAAATCCCTCAGCGCCCGGCTGACCCGCCCCGAGACGTCGCCGAGGCCGGCGATCGCCGCCGGGGACAGGTAGCCGGTCTCGACCAGGGTGCCACCGGGCAGGAAGGGCAGCAGTCGTACGTAGGCGGTGCCGTCGACCAGATCCGGCACCGTCGTGTACGGCTCGCCCGCGGCGTTGGGCAGCGGCACCGGGATCCGAAGCGCGGGTTCGGCTTCGGCGATCGCGTCGGCGGCCGCGTCCTGTGCCTGCAGTTCCACTTCGGTGAAGGCGGGGTTGGCGACCTTGAGCACACCGAGGACCGCGCCGTCCTCGCCGTGCACGAGGAAGTTCTTGTCCTGCTGGCTGCCCAGCGACGACGCGCGTGCGGTCAGCCCGTAGTACGCCGACAGGATCTGTTCTGCCTGAGCCTCGCTGACGGCCGGCGCGGGCAGCTCGCGCTGCTCCAGGAAGTTGAACCCGGCGCTCATCGGGAGAATACGAATTGGGTCACGGCGTCCGAGAACGCGTCGTTGTCGTCGCCGGCCGCGGTGTGGCCCGCCCCGGACAGCTCGACGAACTCGGCATTCGGCACCTTGGCCAGAAAGTCTTGCACTGCTTCCTCACTCACCACATCGGAGAGTTTGCCCCGGATCAGCAGGATCGGGATGGTCAGCTCGATGGCGGCCCGCTCGAGCAGGTCGACGCGGACGAACGGATCCTCGTTCGGCTTGGTCAGGAACGCCGGATCCCAATGCCAGTACCACCTGCCGTTGCGGCGCCGCAGGTTCTTCTTCAACCCCTCGGGGCTACGCGGCTTGGCGCGGTGCGGCAGGTAGGCCGCGACGGCGTCGGCGGCCTCCTCAAGCGACTCGAAACCGTGCACGTGGCTGAACATGAACTCGCGGATGCGGGCGCTGCCGTCCTTCTCGTAGCGCGGGACCACGTCGACGAGCACCAGCCGGGACACCACGTCCGGGCCGGCCTGCCGCGCCGCGAGGATGCCGGTGAGCCCGCCCATGCTGGCGCCGATCAGCACGGTCGGCCTGCCGATGCGGTCGAGCACCGCCAGCGTGTCCTCACACAACGCCTCGACGGTGTAACGGGCATCGGGGGAGCGGTCGCTGTCGCCGTGCCCGCGGCTGTCGAGCGCGACCACGTGCAGGCCGTGGTCGGCCAGGATCTGCCCGGTCTTCTTCCAGGAGAACCGGTTCTGGCCGCCGCCGTGCATCATCAGCACCGAAGGTCGTGACTCGTCGAACCGGGAAGTGGTCTCCGGGTTGTTCCATTCGTCGGCGACCAGCGTCAGATCGTCGGCACCGCGGAACGTCGCGGTTCTGGGTTCGCTGTGCTCGGTGCTCACGGCGTCCTTTCGGCGGGCCTCGGGTCAAGTACGTTACCCAGCGAGCGTGTTGTTGCCATCTTGGGTCCCGAACGCCACAGGTCACCCTATATTTACGCTCGTGCAGCCCGGTCAGGACCCAGACGACGAACGGCGCAGCATCATGGATGCCGCCCTTCGTTGCCTCGCCGACCCGCACACCGGCCCGGTTCCGATGGCTCTGATCCTGCGCACCGCCGGGGTGTCGAGCCGGGCCTTCTACCGGCATTTCCAATCCAAGGACGACCTGTTCCTGGCTTTGCTCGAGCAGGAGTGCGCGGCGGTGGTCCACCGCGTCGACGGCGTCGCGGACTTCGCCCACGGTGATGCGGCCGACCAGCTCGCCGCGTGGATCGGCGCGATGTTCGACATCGTCGCGGACACCAAGACGCGCACGCAGCTGATGGTGATCGATTCCGACGAGGTGCGGTCGGCCAAGGGATACCGGGCGGTGCGCGAACGCCTGCACGCAGCCCGCGAGAAGGGTCTGGCCGAGATCCTGCGCCGGGGCCGCGACGACGGGTCCTTCCCGCTGGCTGATCCCGATCTCGACGCGATGGCGATCAATGCCGTCGTCAGCCGCGTGCTCGGCGGCCAGACCGGCGACGATCCGGAACGTCTGAAGCAGGCCCAGGTCGCGACGCTGGACTTCGCGTTGCGGGCGGTGGGAGCGCTCGGCCGCACCTGACGCCGCGATGAGTTCGGGACCCCCGGGCGGTCTGTCTACACAGCCGCCCGCCGGAGACCGAAGGAGAACCATGCCCACCATCACGCCGTCGCTGTGGTTCGACCACGACCTCGAGGACGCGGTCGCGTTCTACTGCTCGATCTTTCCGAACTCCTCGCTCGATTCGCTCGAGCGCTACACCGAAGCCGGGCCGGGCCGTCCCGGAGAGGTGCTCTCGGCCACGTTCACCCTGGACGGCCACACGTTCATCGGGATCAACGGCGGGCCGCAGTTCCCGTTCACCGAGGCGGTGTCGTTCACGATCTCGTGCCGCGATCAGGACGAGGTCGACTACTACTGGGACCACCTGGTCGTCGGCGGCCAGGAATCCTCGTGCGGCTGGCTCAAGGACCGCTTCGGGTTGAGCTGGCAAATCGTTCCCGACCGGCTGACCGCATTGACCAGCGACCCCGACCCGGCCCGCGCCGCGGCCGCGACCAAGGCGATGCTGGGCATGCGCAAGATCGTCATCTCCGAACTGGAGGAGGCTGTCGCGGCCTGTTGACCTCGGCCGGAAACCCTACTGCGCGACTCGTGTTGCTGGGTCCGAATTCGTTGATATACGGTTCTCCGCGTCCTCGCGTGTGTAACCTCAGCGGAACCCAGACTGGGTCCAGGCCGGTTGTGGGAGGACCCATGACGGTGAGGTGCAACGTAGGAGGGACCCCTCAATGGTCGCTTCCGGCGTGATCGCCAAACCCGTGCGCGCGTTCGGCGGCTTCTTCTCGATGGCGCTGGACACCTTCGTCGCGATGGGCAAACCACCGTTCGCGTGGCGCGAGTTCATCAGTCAGTCCTGGTTCGTCGCTCGCGTGTCGATCGTGCCGACGCTGATGCTGACGATCCCGTACACGGTGCTGCTGACGTTCACGTTCAACATCCTGCTCACCGAGTTCGGCGCAGCCGACTTCTCCGGTACCGGTGCGGCGTTGGGCACCGTGCGCCAGATCGGCCCGATCGTCACGGTGCTGGTTGTCGCCGGCGCGGGCGCCACGGCGATGTGCGCCGACCTGGGTGCGCGCACCATCCGCGAGGAACTCGACGCGCTGCGGGTGATGGGCGTCAATCCCATTCAGGCCCTGGTTGTTCCGCGAGTCCTCGCCGCGACACTGGTGTCGCTGGCGTTGTCGGCGACGGTGATCCTGGTGGGCCTGGCGGGCGCCTACTTCTTCTGCGTGTACATCCAGAACGTCTCCCCGGGTGCGTTCGCGGCCGGGCTGACGCTGATCATCGGTGCCACCGACGTGATCATCGCGTTGGTCAAGGCCGCGCTATTCGGGCTGTCGGCGGGCATGATCGCCTGCTACAAGGGCATTTCCGTCGGCGGCGGGCCCGCCGGCGTCGGCAACGCGGTGAACGAGACCGTGGTGTTCACCTTCATGGCGCTGTTCGCGATCAACATCGTCGCCACGGCCGTCGCGGTGAAGGTGACGATGTGACGGTCTCTCGCCCGCACTCTCAATTCCCCTGGCTCAAGGGCAAGTTCCGGGCCGTCGCGGACCCCTGGAATCAGATCGGCGTGCAGACCAAGTTCTACGGCCGCACGCTGCGCTCCATCGTCATCGCCGTCACCCGGTACCGCATCGAGCTGATCCGCCAGATCGCCCAGATGGGTCTCGGCGCCGGCGCGCTGATCGTGATCGGCGGCACCGTCGCGATCGTCGGGTTCCTGACGGTCACCACCGGCGCGCTGGTCGCGGTGCAGGGTTACACCGATTTCGCCGAGATCGGTGTCGAGGCGCTGACCGGCTTCGCGTCGGCGTTCTTCAACGTCCGCCTGATCGCCCCTGCCACAACGGCTGTCGCGCTGGCCGCGACCATCGGCGCCGGCGCCACCGCCCAGCTCGGGGCGATGCGGATCAACGAGGAGATCGACGCCCTCGAGGTGATGGGCATCCGCAGCATCGCCTACCTCGCCTCGACCCGGGTGGTCGCCGGTCTTCTCGTGGTGATTCCGCTGTATTGCGTCGGTGTGCTCGCGTCGTTCTGGGCGGCGCGCTTCGGTACGACCGTGATCTACGGACAGTCGACCGGTGTGTACGACCACTATTTCCGGACGTTCCTGAACCCGACCGACCTGGTGTGGTCGTTCGCGCAGTGCATCATGCTGGCCGTGGTGATCATGCTGGTGCACACCTACTACGGCTTCAGCGCGCGTGGCGGCCCGGCCGGGGTCGGGGAGGCCGTGGGCCGCGCAGTGCGCACCTCGTTGATCCTGTCCGCATTCGTGCTGGTGATGATCTCGCTGGCGGTGTACGGACAGTCCGGCAACTTCAACCTGGCGGGCTGAGCGGTGGACGACGAGGGCCTCAAACCCGGTTGGTGGACCCTGATCTTGGTCGTGTTGTTCGCGATCGCGATCTTCGTGACGTACGCGCTGTTCACCGGCTCGCTGAAATCGACTGTGCCGGTGACGTTGACGTCCGACCGTGCCGGGCTGGTGATGGAGACCAACGCGAAGGTCAAGCTGCGCGGGGTGCAGGTGGGCCGGGTCTCCGACATCGCGGTGACCGGTCAGCAGGACCCGACCGTCGCGCTGCAACTGGAGATCGACCCCGACCAGGTGCAGTACATCCCCGCCAACGTCGAAGCGCAGATCAGGGCCACCACGATCTTCGGCGCCAAGTTCGTCGACCTGGTCTTCCCGGAGGATCCCAGCAACCGGCCCCTCGAAGCCGGGCAGGTGCTGCGCTCACGCAACGTCACCACCGAGGTGAACACCGTCTTCCAGAACCTGGTCGCGGTGCTCGACCAGGTCGACGCCGCGAAGCTGAACAGCACACTGTCGGCGCTGGCCGACGGTGTCCGCGGTCAGGGCGAGCGCATCGGCCGCGCCACCACCGACGCCAACGAGGTTCTGCTCGCGCTGAATCCGCGCAACGAGACCATCCGCGACGACCTGCGGGCGCTGACCGACTTCAACGAGACCTACAGTGCCGCGGCGCAGGACATCCTGACCACCCTCGACGCGGCGAGCACCACCAGCGCCACCGTCGTCAACCAGGCCAAGGAGCTCGACGCGCTGCTGCTGGCGACGATCGGGCTGTCCAACAGCGGAATCAACCTGTTGGCCCCCAACCAGGCCACCCTGATCAAGGCGATCAACACGCTGGCGCCGACGACGAACCTGCTCTACAAGTACAACCCGTCCTACACGTGCCTGCTCCTGGGCGCCAAGCACCTGCTCGACGAGGGCGGCTACGAGGCACCCGGAGGCAACGGCCGCACCCTGGTCCTCGACACCGGTCTGTCGTTCGGCGATGACCCGTACCACTATCCGCAGCACCTGCCGATCATCGGCGCCAAGGGCGGTCCCGGCGGCAAGCCCGGGTGTGGTTCGCTGCCCGAGGTCGCGAAGAACTGGCCGGTGCGGAACCTGGTGACCAACACCGGGTTCGGAAGTGGTCTGGACTGGCGGCCGAATCCGGGCATCGCGTTCCCGACCTACGCCAACTACCTGCCGGTGACGCGCGCGGTGCCGGAGCCGCCGAGCGTGCGCAACCTGTTCGGCGGACCGGCGATCGGACCGGTGCCGTACCCGGGCGCACCGGCCTACGGAGCCCAGCTGTACGCGCCCGACGGCACGCCGCTGTGGCCGGGTCTGCCGCCCGCGCCGCCGCCCGGCGCACCGCGTGATCCCGGTCCGCGCCCGGGTTCGGAACCGTTCGTGGTCCCGCACCCGTCGCAGATGCAGCCGACGGCCGTGCCGTACCCGAACGTGGTACCCCCCGTCCCCGCCCAGCCCGGCCCGCCCCGCTAGTTCCCGCCCCGGCCAGACCCGAGAAGCGCAGAGAGGTAACCGATGTCAGTCAGTATCCGGCGAGACGCGACGCGTCTCGGGGTGTTCCTGGCTGTCTGCCTGCTCGGGGTGTTCGGCCTGTTCGCGGTGTTCGGCCAGATGCGCTTCGGTGAGAAGACCCAGCAGTACCGCGCCGAGTTCGTCAACGTGACCGGGCTGGAGACCAACGACTTCGTCCGCATCGCCGGGGTCGAGGTCGGCAAGGTCGAGAACGTCGAGATCCAGCCCGACACCACGGCTCTGGTCGAGTTCACCGCCGACGCCTCGGTGGTCCTCACCGAGGGCAGCCGCGCGGTGATCCGTTACGACGACCTGATCGGTGGGCGCTACCTCGCGCTCGAAGAGGGGGCCGGCGGTACCCAGCGGCTGCAGCCCGGTGACACGATCCCGCAGGCCAGGACGTCACCCGCGCTCGACCTCGACGCGCTGATCGGCGGGTTCCGGCCGCTGTTCCGCGCGCTGGACCCGGATCAGATCAATGCGCTGTCAGGGCAGCTGATCACCGCACTGCAGGGCCAGGGCGGCACCATCAACTCGTTCCTGGCCCAGACCGCGGCGCTGACCAGCACCCTGGCCGACCGTGACCAGCTGATCGGAGAGGTGATCGTCAACCTCAACACGGTACTGGGCTCACTCGGCGACCAGAGTGACCAGTTCGGCAAAGCCGTCGACTCGCTGTCGCAGCTGGTCGAGGGGTTGTCCGAACGCAGGCAGGAGATCAGCGACGGGCTGGCCTACACGAACGCCGCCGCAGGCAGCATCGCCGACTTCCTCACCGAGGCCCGCCCGCCGCTGAAGAAGACGATCGACGAAACCGACCGTGCCGCAGGCATCGTCGTCGCCGACCACGAGTACTTCGACAACCTGATCAACACGCTGCCGGACGCCTACCAGGTGCTGGCGCGCCAGGGTATCTACGGTGACTTCTTCAGCTTCTATCTGTGCGACATCGTGCTCAAGCTCAACGGCAAGGGGGGCCAGCCGGTCTACGTGAAGGTCGCCGGCCAGTCCAGCGGGAGGTGCGCGCCGCGATGAGGCCCTTCAGTGAACGCAACCAGTTCGTCATCGGTGCTGTCGGCGTCGGGATCACCGCCGCCATCGTGCTGGGCGCGGTGAACTACGACAAGATCCCGCTGTTCGATCCGGGCCGCGAGTACACCGCGCACTTCGCCGAGGCCGGCGGACTGACCACCGATGCGGCGGTTCAGGTTTCGGGATTCAAGGTGGGCCAGGTCAAGTCGATCGAGTTGGACGGCCCGCAGGTACTGGTCACGTTCACCGTCGACAAGGACATCCGCCTCGGCGACCGCACCGAGGCGGCGATCAAGACCAAGGGCCTGCTCGGCACCAAGATCCTCGAGGTCGTCGCGCGCGGCGAGGGCCGTCAGGACGGCACCATCCCGCTCGCGCGCACCACGTCGCCGTACCAGCTCCCCGATGCGCTCGGTGAGCTGTCGGCGACCATCAGCGGCCTTGACACCGACCAGCTTTCGGAGTCGCTGCGAGTGCTCTCGGCGACGTTCGCCGACACCCCGCCGCAGCTCAAGATCGCGGTCGAGGGTGTCGCGCGGTTCTCCGACACCCTCAATCAGCGTGACGCACAGCTTCGTGGCCTGCTGGCCAACGCGAACAAGGCCACCACCGTGCTCGCCGAACGCAGCGATCAGGTGGTCAGCCTCGTCTCGAACACCAATGCGCTGCTGGCCGAACTGCAGAACCAGAGCGCGGCGGTGGACCAGATCTCCGGCAACATCTCCGCGCTGAGCCAACAACTGCAGGGTTTCATCGGCGAGAACCGCACCACCATGAAACCCGCGCTGGACAAGCTCAACGGGGTGCTGACCATCCTCGACAACCGCAAGGAGCGGTTGCAGAAGTCGCTGAGCCTGCTCAACGACTACTCGATGTCGCTGGGTGAATCGGTGTCGGCGGGGCCGTTCTTCAAGACCTATGTGGCCAACCTGCTGCCCGGTCAGTTCCTGCAACCGTTCATCGACGTCGCGTTCTCCGATCTCGGTCTGGACCCGAATGTCCTTCTGCCGTCGGAGCGCAGCGATCCGCAGGTCGGCCAGGCAGGTACCCCGGCGATGCCGGTGCCGTTCCCGCGCACCGGTCAGGGCGGCGAGCCGCGGATGACCATCCCGGATGCGATCACCGGTAACCCCGGCGACGCGGGTTGTGGCCCGCCCGGCATCCCGCTGCCCGGCCCGACGGGCTGCTACCCGTACCGCGAGCCGCTGCCGGCACCGCCGCCCGGCGGACCGCCACCCGGCCCGCCCGCTGTCGCGCCGCCGGGGCTGGCGTCGGTGCCCACCCCGGACACCGGACTGTTGGTGCCCGCGCCCGGCGAAGCGCCGCCACTGGTGCCCGTCCCCGGGGAGGGCCCGCGATGAGGAATCCCCGTACCTGGGTCGGCCTCGTGCTGGTCGCGCTGCTCGTGGCCGGCGTCGCGATGGTGGTGAGAACGACTGACAAGGTCAATCGGGTCAACGTCGTCGCGTACTTCGAGAACAGCAACGGCATCTACGTCGGCGACGACGTCCGCATCCTCGGGGTGCCGGTCGGCCGGATCACCTCGATCGAACCCGAACCCGAACAGGTCAAGATCTCGTTCTGGTACGACGCCCGCTACGACGTGCCCGCCGACGCGGCCGCCGCGATCCTGTCGCCCGCGCTGGTCACGGCCCGCGCGATCCAGCTCACGCCGGTCTACACCGGCGGGCCGGTGATGGCTGACAACACGGTGATCCCGTTGCAGCGCACCGTCGTTCCGGTCGAATGGGATCAGGTGCGCGCACAGCTGGAGCGGCTCAGCGAGACACTGCAGCCGACCGAACCCGGTGACGTCAGCCCGCTGGGCTCGGTGATCAACACCACCGCCGAGAACCTGCGCGGTCAGGGCGCCAGCATCCGCGAGACCGTCGTCAAACTGTCGCAGGCGTTCTCGGCGCTCGGCGACCACAGCACCGACGTGTTCTCGACGATCAAGAACCTGGCGATCCTGGTGTCGGCGCTTCAGGACAGCACCGATCTGATGCGCCGCCTGAACCAGAACCTCGCCTCGGTGACCGGGCTGCTCACCGACGGGCCCGACGAGGTCGCCAACGCGATCCGCGACCTCAACGACGCTGTCGTGCAGGTGCAGGGCTTCGTCTCGGAGAACCGCGAAGCGCTCGGCACCACCTCGGAGAAGCTGGCCGGCGTAACCACGGCGCTCAACGAGAGCCTGGAAGACATCAAGCAGTTCCTGCATGTCGCCCCCACCACGTTCCAGAACTACGTGAACATCTGGCAGCCCGCCCAGGGCGCGATCAGCAGCGTGCCGCAGATCAACAACTTCGCCAACCCGATCCAATTCCTTTGCGGCGCGGTGCAAGCCGCGTCCCGGCTGGGCGCAGAGGAGTCGGCGAAGCTGTGCGTGCAGTACCTGGCGCCGATCATCAAGAACAGGCAGTACAACTTCCCGCCCCTGGGGCTGAACCAGCTCGTCGGCGCCACCACTCGGCCCAATGAGCTGACCTACAGCGAGGATTGGCTGCGCCCCGATTACATCCCGCCGGCCGAGGCCGCCCCCGCGCCCGCCCCGGTGGCGGATCCGGCGACGCTTCCGCCCGGTCAGGGACCGTTGATGCTCGACGCCCCGGCAGGCGCCGCGGAGATGCCGGTCACGACCGATCCGAGCCACGGTCTCGCGGGCATCATGGTGCCGGGAGGCGGGTCATGACCGTCCCAAGAGCAGGCGCGGGGGCTCTGGCCCTGTCGCTGGTGGTCGCCGTCGCAGCGTCCGGATGTGGTTGGCGCGGGCTGAATTCCGTGCCACTGCCGGGCACCCAGGGCCACGGCCCCGGCTCGTTCACCATTCAGGCGCAGATGCCCGACGTCGACAACGTCGAGCAGAACTCGCGAGTGCGCGTCGGTGACGTCAACGTGGGCACCGTCAGCAGGATCGAACGCCAGGGCTGGAACGCGCTGGTGACGATCACGCTCGACGGTGACGTGAACCTGCCCGCCAACGCGACCGCGAAGGTCGGTCAGACCAGCCTGCTGGGTTCGCAGCACATCGAGTTGGCCGCACCCGCCGGCGAGGCGCCACGGGGCCGCCTCGCCGAGGGCGACGTGATCCCGCTGGCGTCCTCGGGTGCGTATCCGAGTACCGAGCAGGCGCTGGCCGCGGTGGCGCTGCTGCTCAACGGCGGCGGGCTCGGCAACATCCAGGACATCACCGATGCGCTGTCGACCGCGTTCGCCGGCCGTGAGAACGACCTGCGCAGCCTGATCGAACAGCTCGACATCGCCGTCGGCCACCTCGAGGATCAGACCGACGACATCATCGCCACCTCGGAGAGCCTCAACAATCTGGTCGGGCAGATCGCCGAGCAGAAACCCGTGGTGGACAAGGCGCTCAAGACGATCCCGGATGCGCTGGCGGTGCTGCGCGATCAGCGCGACACCCTGTCGGAGGCGCTGGTGCAGCTGGGCCGGTTCAGTGCCCTGGCCGCCGATTCGGTGAACCAGACCCGTGACGCGCTGGTCCAGGAGCTCAAGGACCTCGGACCGGTGCTGCAGTCGCTGGCCGACGCCGGACCCGCGCTGACCCGCGCGCTGAGTTTCCTTCCGACGTTCCCGTTCCCGAAGGAGACGCTGACCAACTGGATGCGCGGCGACTACGCCAACCTGACATTGGTCGTCGACCTGACGCTGAGCCGCATCGATCAGGGTTTCTTCACCGGAACCCGGTTCGAGTGCAACCTGACATGGCTGGAGCTGCAGTGGGGCCGCACCATCGGGCAGACGCCGAGCCCGTGCAACCACAACGTCCCGCCGCCGGGCGGAAACCCGTTGGTGGCGCCGTACCGCTGGGATCAGGGGCGCTGACATGAGGTTGACCAGACAGATGCTGATCCAGCTCGCGATCTTCACGGTGCTGGCCGTATCCGCCGTCGCCATCATGGTTTTCGGCTACATGCGGGTACCGGAGATGGTCGGGATCGGCCAGTACAAGGTGACCCTGGAGCTGCCCGAGACCGGTGGGCTCTACGAGCGCAGCAACGTGACCTACCGCGGGTCCCAGGTCGGGATCGTCGAACGGGTGGGTCTGACCGAGCGTGGCGTGGCCGCCGAGCTGTCACTGAACTCCGACGTGGCGATCCCGGCCGATCTGATCGCGTCGGTGCGCAGCCAGTCCGCGGTGGGGGAGCAGTTCGTCGAACTGGTACCGCAGAGCGGCGCCGGGCCCGAGTTGCGCAACGGTGACGTGATCCCGCGGGACCGGGCGCGGGTGCCCGCCGACGTCAACACCGTGCTGGAGCTGACCAACGAAGGCCTGCAGGCGATTCCGCAGGACAACCTCAGGACCGTCGTCGACGAGGCCTACGAGGCCGTCGGGGGTCTCGGTCCGGAACTGCGCCGCCTGGTCAACGGGTCCACTCAGCTGGCGATCGACGCCAGGGAGAACCTCGACTCGCTGACCACGGTGATCGACCAGTCCCGCCCGGTGCTCGATTCGCAGACCGAGACCTCGGGGTCGATCCAGGCGTGGGCGTCGAACCTCGCCGACATCACCACCCAGCTGGAGAACCAGGACAGCGCGGTGTCGGGCATCCTGCGCAACGGCCCCGGCGCGGCCGAGGAGACCAGGGCGCTGTTCGACGATCTGGCGCCGACACTGCCGATCGTGCTGGCCAACCTGGTCAGCGTCGGTGAGGTCGCCGTCGCCTACCAGCCCAACCTGGAGCAGCTGCTCGTGCTGCTGCCGCAGGGCACCGCGGTGACCCAGGCGGTCGGCGTCGCCAAGAGCGGCACCAAGCAGGACTACATGGGCGACTATCTCGTCTTCAACCTGAACCTGAACGTGCCGCCGCCGTGCACCACGGGCTTCCTGCCCGCCCAGCAGCAGCGCGCGCCCACGTTCGAAGACGCACCCGACCGGCCCAAGGGTGACCTGTACTGCCGGGTGCCTCAGGACAGCGCGTTCAACGTCCGTGGCGCGCGCAACATCCCGTGCGCGACGGTGCCCGGCAAACGCGCGCCGAGTGCGGCGATGTGCGAGAGCAACGAGGTCTACGTCCCGCTGAACGAGGGCTACAACTGGAAGGGCGACCCGAACGCTACGCTGTCCGGGCAAGCCGTCCCGCAGTTGCGACCAGGGCAACAACCAGAGGCGGCTCCACCGCCGGGACCGGCCCAGCCGCCTATCGCGGCCGCCGAATATGATCCCGCAGACGGCACGTACGTCGGTCCGGACGGGCGGGTGTACACCCAGTCCAACCTGGCCGGAAGTGCCAAAGAGGAGCAGACATGGCAGACGATGTTGCTGCCCCCGAAGGGGAACTGACCGAGGTCACCGAGACCGCCGACGACGACGAGACCCCCGAGGTCGCCGAGGCCGACGAGACTGCCGAGCCGGCTGCCCCGCGGTGGCCGCACGTCAAGCTCGCGCTGGTCGCGGGCCTCGTCGGGGTGCTCGCGCTGACCGCTCTGACCGGATGGCTCGGCTACCGGACCTACGAGTCGAGCCGCGCCGAACAGCAGCGCAACCTGTTCCTGCAGGTGGGCCGCCAGGGCGCGCTGAACCTGACGACGATCAGCTTCGAGAGCGCCGAGGCCGATGTGCAGCGCATTCTGGATTCGGCGACCGGCACGTTCTACGACGACTTCCAGCAACGCGCCGAGCCGTTCGTCGAGGTGGTCAAGCAGGCGCAGTCCAAATCCGAGGGCACCATCGCCGAGGCCGGCCTGGAGTCCGCGAACGACGACGAGGGGCGGGTTCTGGTCGCGGTCACGGTGCGCACGACCAACGCCGGTGCCCCCGAGCAGGCACCCAGGGCCTGGCGTATGCGGCTGACGGTGCAGGAGATCGACGGTGAAGCCAAGGTGTCGAAAGTGGAGTTCGTCCCGTGACCGATGACGTGAAGAACGACGAGACCCCGGCGCAGGAGACCAAGGCCGTCGAGCTTGAGGTGTCGGCCGCGGTCGAGGAGACCCAAGCCCCCGAGGAGACCGAAGCCGCCGAGGACACCGAAGCCCCGGCGCTCAAGTCCAAGCGTGGCATCGAGTGGTCGCGAGTAATCGCGTTCGTCGTGCTGCCCGCGCTGGCACTGGTGCTGGCCGCCGGCGCGGGATATCTGAAGTATCTCGACGACTCCAACCGGGCCGGGGTCGTCACGGTCCCGGTCGAGGGCAGCCCGTCGCCCGCGGAATCCGCGGTGCAGGCCGCACGCGACGGCACGATCGCGCTGCTGTCCTACGCCCCGGCCACCGTCGAGGAACAGCTCAACGCCGCCCGCGAGCTGCTGACCGGCGAGTTCCGCGACTCGTACACGTCACTGACCAACGACGTGGTGATCCCCGGTGCCAAGGAGAAGCAGATCGCGGCGGTCGCCTCGGTGCCCGCCGCGGCCTCGGTCTCGGTGTCGCCGGAGGAAGCCGTGGTGCTGCTGTTCGTGAACCAGACGGTGACGGTCGGGGCCGGAGCACCGACCGATACCGCCTCGAGCGTGCGGGTCACGCTGGAAAAGGACGGCGACCGCTGGCTGATCTCCAAGTTCGACCCGGTGTAATCCGCCGGCTCGCCCCGGTCGACGCCCAGACGTTCTGGCTGTCCGCCGCGATCCCGGACGACCAGTTCCTGGTGTACGCGTTCGACGGTCGCGCGGATGACCTGGACGCGGCGTTGGCCGAGGTCATGGACCGGGCCAGGGCATGCCCCGAGCTCGGCCTGCGGATCGTCGACACCGGCTTCTGGAGCTATCCGGAGTGGGCGCGCCGCGACGTCGGCGCCGAGCAGACCGTCGTACACGACATCCCCGACGCGAACTGGGACGGTTGCCTGGCCGCCGTCGCGGCGATGGTCGACGAGCAACTCGACGCCCGGGAGATGACCTGGCGGTTGCACGTGTTTCCCGGGGTCGCCGCAATCCCCGGTGCCACCGGGGACGGGGCCGTGGTGGTCGTGCAGATGTGCCACTCCTTCGGCGACGGCATCCGGGCCTCGGCGCTGGCGGCCTACCTGCTCGGCCGAGACGGCGACCTGCCGGTCCCGCAACGGCGGCGGATCAGGTCGTGGGCGTTGCCCTGGCACGCGGTACGCGCGGCCCGCGCCCATCACCGGCTCGTCCGTGACACCGCGGCGGGACTGGTGCCCGCACAGGCGGATTCCCGGCCCGTGCTGCAGAGCAACGCCGGGCCCGGCGGGGATCGTCACCTGCGGACGGTGATCTGTACCAGGGAGCGGCTGAGCCGTCCGACCGTCACCGTCGGGGCGCTGACCGCGATCTCGGCGGCGCTGGCCGGGCATCTGCGAGCCCTCGGAGACGATCCGACACAGCTGGGCGCCGAGGTGCCGATGGCGAAAACCGGTCCACGGCAGGCGAACAACCATTTCGGCAACGTGGCCATCGGTCTCTATCCGGACGACGAGCCCGTCCGCCGCGCCGAGCGGATCGCCGCGGATCTGCGTCAGCGCCGCCGCAGAGCCGCGCACCCCGCGATGCGCGCGGAGGAGGTGGCCGCGGCCGCGGTGCCCGCACCGCTTCTGCGCTGGGGTGTGGCGCAATTCGATCCTCAGGTGCGCTCGCACGAGGTCACCGGCAACACGGTGGTGTCCAGCGTGAACCGCGGCGCGAAGGACCTCCGGTTCGGGGGCGCAGGCGTGCTGGCGACCGCAGGCTTCCCGGCGCTGTCCCCGATGATGGGGGTCACCCACGGCGTGCACGGCATCGGCGACACCGTCGCGGTCAGCGTGCACGCGGCGGACTCGGCGATCGCCGACATCGACGCCTACGTCGAGCGCCTGGAGCGGCAACTGCGCTGACCCGGTCCGGCGACGGCCGCGACGGTGTTATACAGAGCCGTGTCGTATAGAGCAGTGGCCAATCCGTACCTGGAAGGTGCCAACGCCCCGCTGCCGGCGGAGTACACGCTGACCGAGCTGGAGGTCAGCGGGACGATCCCGGACCACCTCGACGGGCGCTATCTGCGCAACGGGCCGAATCCGATCGGCGAGATCGACCCCGAGCTCTATCACTGGTTCGTCGGTGACGGCATGGTGCACGGCATCCGGCTGCGCGACGGACGGGCCGAGTGGTACCGCAACCGCTGGGTGCGCGGACCGCAGGCCGCCCGATTACTCGGTGAGCCCCCGCCGCGCGGGCATCGGGGCGTCGCGTCCGTCGGCGCGAACACAAACGTGATCGGCCATGCCGGAAAAACATTGGCGCTCATCGAAGCCGGGGTGACGAACTACGAGCTGACCGACGAGCTCGACACCGTCGGCGCCTGCGATTTCGACGGCACGCTCACCGGCGGGTACACCGCCCATCCCAAACGCGATCCCGAGACGGGCGAGCTGCACGCGATCTCGTATCAGGTGATGGGCCGAAACACCGTGCAGTACTCGGTGATCGGGGTCGACGGGCGGGCACGGCGCACGGTCGACATCGAGGTCACGGGTGCTCCGATGATGCACGACTTCTCGCTGACCGAGCGCTATGTGGTGATCTACGACCTGCCGGTGACCTTCGACGTGCGTCGTGCGGTCGAGACGAGCGTTCCGCGCGGACTGCGGCTGCCCGCGCGACTTGTGTTGTCCGCGTTGCTCGGCCGCATCCGGATTCCCGACCCGATCGCCGCCCGCAAGTCCGACACCAGTGTGTCCGACCACAGCTTCCCGTACTCGTGGAACCCGCGGTACCCGGCCCGGGTCGGGGTGATGCCGCGCGAGGGCGGCAACGCCGACGTCCGCTGGTTCGACGTCGAACCGTGCTACGTCTTCCACCCGATGAACGCCTACGACTCGCCGATCGACGACACCGTCGTGCTCGACGTGGTCCGGCATCCGAAGATGTTCGCCACCGAGTTCCACGGGCCGAACGAGGGCCCGCCGACCCTGGACCGCTGGACGATCGACCTGGCCGACAGCAAGGTGCGCGAGACCCGCATCGACGACCGGGGCCAGGAGTTCCCCCGGGTCGACGAGCGGCTCGTCGGGAAACGGCACCGGTACGGGTATGCGCCTCAGGTCACCGGCGGCGCCGAGGCCAGCGATGTGCTGCTCAAGCACGATTTCCTGGGCCAGGGATCGGCGAGCCGGGCGTTCGGTGCCGGAAAGGTCGTGGGGGAGTTCGTGTTCGCACCGTCGTCAGCCGACGCCGCCGAGGACGACGGGGTCTTGATGGGTTACGTGTACGACCGCGCTATCGACCGCAGCGAGTTGGCGATCCTCGATGCCGCCACTCTGGAGGACGTGGCACGGGTCAAACTGCCCCACCGCGTGCCCGCCGGCTTCCACGGAAACTGGGTTCCCGCGGGGTGAAGGGGTGGGCAGTAGCGTGACAGATGTTCTAAGTTTTGTTACATGACTGCCTACGATGTCGGACTCCTGATCCTGCGTGTGGTCCTCGGGCTCACCATGGCCGCGCACGGCTACAACAAGTTCTTCGGCAAGGGCGGACTCAAGGGCACCGCCGGCTGGTTCGACAGCATGGGCATGAAGCCCGGCATGTTCCACGCCCGGGTGGCGGCCACCACCGAGATGGCGGCAGGCATCGGCCTGGCGGTCGGGCTGCTGACCCCGATCCCGGCGGCGGGCTTCGTGGCGCTGATGCTGGTCGCGGCGTGGACGGTGCACAAGCCGAACGGCTTCTTCATCGTCAAGGAGGGCTGGGAGTACAACCTGGTGCTCGCCGCCTCGGCCGTCGCCATCGCGGCGACGGGTGCGGGCCAACTCAGCCTCGACCACCTGCTGTTCAGTGGCTCGGCGTTGTACGACTACCTGCACGGCTGGTGGGGTCTGCTGATCGCCGCGGTGCTCGGGCTGGCCGGCGGCATCGGCCAGTTGGCGATCTTCTACCGCCCGCCCGCCAAGACCGGGGCCTAGTCGACCCGCGAGCGGACGCGAACTCGCACGAATCGCGGCGCAATCACGCGATTTTGTGTCTGTTCGGCGAAGGAGAATTGGAACACGTTCTAGTCTGAACGCATGGGGTTTCTCAAGCAGGACGCACCCGTCGTCGACTACGCGGAATGGAGCAAGGGGACCAGGGCCGAGCGCATCGTCCCGATGGCCAGGCACTGGGCCGAGGTGGGTTTCGGCACCCCGGTGGTCCTGCACCTGTTCTACGTGCTGAAGATCCTGCTCTACGTGCTCTTCGCGTGGCTGATCGTGCTGAGCACCGCCGGGATCGACGGGTTCACCGACGTGGCCGCCTGGTACCACGAGCCGATCGTGTACCAGAAGGTGGTCTTCTACACGATGCTCTTCGAGGTCGTCGGCCTCGGCTGCGGGTTCGGCCCGCTCAACAACCGGTTCTTCCCGCCGATGGGATCGGTGCTGTACTGGTTGCGGCCCAAGACGATCCGACTGCCCCCATGGCCGAACCGGGTGCCGCTGACCGCGGGGGACACCCGCACCCCGGTCGACATCGTGCTCTACGCGGCGCTGCTCGTGGTGCTCGTGATCGCGCTGTTTTCGGATGGCACCGGCCCGATCCCCGAGATCGGCTCCGAGGTCGGGGTGCTGCCGGTCTGGCAGACCGCGACGATCATCGGCCTGCTCGTGGTCGCCGGGCTGCGCGACAAGGTCATCTTCCTGGCCGCCCGTGGCGAGGTCTACGGCTCGCTGGCGGTGTGCTTCCTGTTCACCGGCGCCGACATCATCATCGCCGCCAAGCTTGTGTGCCTGGTGATCTGGCTCGGGGCGGCGACCTCGAAGCTCAACAAGCACTTCCCGTTCGTCATCTCCACGATGATGAGCAACAACCCCGTCATCCGGCCCCGGTCGATCAAGCGGAAGTTCTTCGAACGCTTCCCCGACGACCTGCGGCCCGGGCGCGCGTCGCGGTTCCTGGCCCACTTCAGCACGGCCGTCGAAGGTCTGGTGCCGCTGGTGCTGTTCTTCTCGCACGGCGGCTGGGCCACCGCGATCGCGGCCGTCGTGATGCTGATCTTCCACTTCGGCATCCTGTCGGCGATCCCGATGGGTGTGCCGCTGGAGTGGAACGTCTTCATGATGTTCAGCGTCGTCGCGCTGTTCGTCGGCAATGCGGGCATCGGCCTGGGCGACCTGCAGAGCCCGTGGCCGATCGTGTTGTTCCTCGCGGTCGCGGGCACCGTGGTGCTCGGAAACCTGTTCCCGCGCAAGGTCTCGTTTCTGCCTGGTATGCGCTACTACGCCGGCAACTGGGACACCACGTTGTGGTGTGTCAAACCGTCGGCGTCGGAGAAGATCACCGACGGCATCGTCGCGATCGCCAGCATGCCCGCCGCGCAGATGGAGAAGTACTACGGCAGCAAGGAAACCGCGGAGATGTACCAGTACATGGGGTACGCCTTCCGGTCTTTCAACACCCACGGCCGCGCGATGTTCACCCTCGCGCACCGCTTGATGGCCGACGGCAACGAGGACGACTACGTGCTCACCGACGGCGAACGGATCTGCTCCACGGCGATCGGCTGGAACTTCGGCGACGGCCACATGCACAACGAACAGTTGATCGCCGCACTGCAGAAGCGGTGCCGATTCGAACCCGGCGAGGTGCGGGTGCTGATTCTCGACGCGCAGCCGATCCACAAGCAGCGCCAGGAGTATCGCCTGGTCGATGCCGCGACCGGCGAGTTCGAGCGCGGCTACGTGATGGTCGCCGACATGGTGACCCGGCAGCCCTGGGACGACACCGTGCCGGTGCACGCCACCTGGCGGAAGGGCGGCTAGCCCATCACATCCCGGACGGGCACGCTCTCCAGGCCGGTGAGCAGCAGTTCGCGTGTCTTGTCGAGGTGCTTGCGCCAGTGGGTCTCGGCGCCGTCGGCGTCTCCGGCCCGCAGGTACTGCATGAGCCTGCGGTAGGACCGCAGCAGCGTCTCGTAGTCCGCCTTGGACACCGGCCTGCGTTCGTTGAACACGAAAGCCGTGTGCCTGACCGTGATCTCGTGCAGCATGCCCGCGATGATGCTCAGCGTCGCATTGCCCGACAGCTGCACCACCCGCAGGTGGAACGCGCCGGTGGTCTCGGCCAGCCGCGGCGACTGGAAGTCGTCGGTGACGAGCTGCTCGAGCATCGTCTCGAGCTCGTCGAAGGCTGCGGCCGAACCGGTTTCGGCCAGCAACCGGGCCGCCATCGGTTCGATCGCGGACTTCGCGGTCAACAGGTCGGCGATCGTGGCGCCGGAGAGTTCCAGCAGCAGCCCGGCCGGGCGGGCGACCACCTCGGGACCCGGGACGCGCACCCGCGCACCCGTACGCGATCCGCGGCGCACCTCGACCAGCCGCTCCGATTCGAGCACCCGGACCGCTTCGCGCAACGTCGGTCGGCTGACCCCGAAGTGGGCCATCAGCTCGGCCTCGTTCGGCAGGAAGTCGCCGTCTTTGAGCTGACCCTCGACCACCATCCGGCGCAGCGTCCCGGCGACGAGCTCGGCGGTCTTCGGCGAGCGCACGGCCGTGCGGGATGCGATGGCGTCGGGGCCGATCATCGGCGCAAGGGGCGTCTCGCGAGCCATGGCACCTCCTTCGACGGTCGACCTAAGCTGTGCAACTCAGTAAACCATGTGAGTCGGCAAGTGCCCGATTTGCCAGGCGACGAGTTCTCGCCGCGGCCGAGCGCGCCGCCGGAGGCCGCTCACCGGTGGTGTGACGGTGCGTGAGTACACCCACCAACCAGTAGGTTGACCTAGTAAACCTTGTTCGTTTACTTTCGTGGCAAGACCCCGTGAGAAGAAGGAGTATCACCATGGCTGAAGCCGTCATCGTCGAGGCTGTCCGGTCACCAGTCGGTAAGCGCAACGGCGCACTGTCGGGCATCCACCCGGCAGAGCTGTCGGCTCAGGTGCTCAACGGCCTGGTGGAGCGCGCCGGGGTCGACCCCGCACTCGTCGACGATGTGATCTGGGGCTGTGTGATGCAGGCCGGCGAGCAGGCCCTCGACATCGCCCGCACCGCCGTGCTGTCGGCCGGCTGGCCCGAGACCGTCCCCGGTGTGACCGTGGACCGCCAGTGCGGTTCCAGCCAGCAGTCGCTGCACTTCGCCGTCGCCGGTGTGGTGGCCGGACACTACGACGTCGTCGTCGCCGGTGGCGTCGAGTCGATGTCGCGGACCCCGATGGGCTCGTCGCTGGCCAACGGCGGCAACCCGTACGGAGAGTCGTTCAAGGCGCGCTATGACAAGACTCCGAACCAGGGCATCGGCGCCGAGATGATCGCCGAGCAGTGGGGCTTCAGCCGTACCCAGCTCGACGAGTTCTCGCTGCGCTCGCATGAGAAGGCCGCTGCCGCACAGGATTCCGGCGCGTTCAAGGATCAGATCGTCGGCATCAAGACCAAGGACGCCGACGGCAACGACACCGTTGTGCTCGAAGACGGCGGCATCCGCCGCGGCGGATCCGTGGAGTCGATGGCCAAGATCAAGCCCGCGTTCCGGGAGGACGGCGTGATCCACGCCGGTAACTCCAGCCAGATCTCCGACGGCTCGGCCGCGCTGCTGATCATGTCGGCGGAGAAGGCCAAGGATCTCGGCCTCAAGCCGCTGGCCAAGGTGCACACCGCGGTGCTCGCGGGCGCCGACCCGGTCATCATGCTCACCGCGCCGATCCCGGCCACCCAGAAGGCGCTGGCCAAGTCCGGCCTGTCCGTCGACCAGATCGGCGTGTTCGAGGTCAACGAGGCGTTCGCGCCGGTTCCGATGGCCTGGCTCAAGGACATCGGCGCCGACGAGGCCAAGCTGAACCCCAACGGCGGTGCGATCGCACTCGGCCACCCGCTCGGTGGTTCGGGCGCACGCATCCTGACCACGCTGCTGTATCACATGCGCGACAACAACATTCAGTATGGCCTGCAGACCATGTGCGAGGGTGGCGGCCAGGCCAACGCGACCATCCTGGAGCTCCTGTGACCGAAACCGCAGTGCAGCCCGGCGCTCTCACCGAGCGTCGCGGCAACGTCCTCATCATCACGATCAACCGGCCCGAGGCCCGCAACGCCGTCAACCAGGCGGTGTCCATCGGCGTGGGTGACGCGTTGCAGGCCGCGCAGGACGATCCGGAGATCCGCGCGGTCATCCTGACCGGCGCCGGCGACAAATCCTTCTGTGCCGGTGCGGATCTCAAGGCGATCTCACGCGGCGAGAATCTGTTCCACCCGGAGCATTCGGAATGGGGCTTCGCCGGTTACGTGCGGCACTTCATCGACAAGCCGACCATCGCCGCGGTCAACGGCACCGCCCTGGGCGGCGGCACCGAGCTGGCGCTGGCCAGCGATCTGGTGGTGGCCGAGGAGCGTGCGAAGTTCGGCCTGCCGGAGGTCAAGCGCGGTCTGATCGCCGGTGCCGGTGGCGTGTTCCGCATTGTGCAGCAGCTGCCGCAGAAGGTCGCTCTCGAGCTCATCTACACCGGTGAACCGCTGTCCTCGGCGGATGCGCTCAAGTGGGGCCTGATCAACAAGGTGGTGCCGGACGGCACCGTCCTGGACGCGGCACTGGAGCTCGCCGAGCGTATTGCGGTCAACGCGCCGTTGGCCGTTCGTTCCAGCAAGCGGGTGTCCTACGGCGCGATCGACGGCATGGTCGCCGCCGACGAACCGTTCTGGAAGCAGACCTTCAGCGAGTTCTCGACGCTGCTGAAGACCGAGGACGCCATGGAAGGGCCACTGGCCTTCGCGCAGAAGCGCGAGCCGGTCTGGAAAGCCAAGTAGGCACGGTAAGCCAAGTGAGGAATCAAGCATGAAGCGCACCATCTATGACGCCGAGCACGAGGCGTTCCGCGAGACCGTCAAGGAGTACATCGAGCGTGAGCTCGTGCCGAACTCCGAGAAGTGGGAAACCGAGCGCATCGTCGACCGGTCGGCCTACACGGCGGCGGGCAAGTACGGGCTCATCGGCTTCAACATGCCCGAGGAGTTCGGCGGCGGCGGAACCGAGGACTTCCGGTTCAACGCGATCATCGACGAGGAGATCGCCAAGTCCGGCGTGCACGGCCCGGCCCTGAGCCTGCACAACGACGTCGTCGGCCCGTACTTCAAGGACCTGGCCAACGACGAGCAGAAGAAGCGCTGGATGCCGGGCATCACCAGCGGCGAGCTGATCATCGCGATCGCGATGACCGAGCCCGGCGCGGGCAGCGACCTGGCGGGCATCCGCACCTCGGCGGTCCGCGACGGTGACGACTGGATCATCAACGGCTCCAAGACGTTCATCTCGTCGGGCATCAACTGCGACCTGTGCGTCGTGGTCGCCCGCACCGACCCCGAAGCCGGCCACAAGGGCTTCACGCTGTTCGTGGTCGAGCGCGGCATGGAGGGCTTCACCCGCGGTCGCAAGCTCGACAAGATGGGCCTGCACAGCCAGGACACCTCGGAGCTGCACTTCGAGAATGTCCGCGTGCCCAATGCGAACCTGCTCGGCAAGGAGGGTCGCGGGTTCTACCACCTGATGACCAACCTGCCCTCGGAGCGGCTGTCGATCGCGATCTCGGCGATCGCCGGTGCGCGTGCGGTGTTCGACGAGACGCTGCAGTACTGCAAGGACCGCAAGGCGTTCGGCCAGCCCATCGGCAGCTTCCAGCACAACCGCTTCCTGCTCGCCGAGATGGAGACCGAGCTCGAGGTCACCGAGAACTACATCGACCGCTGCCTGCAGGGTGTGGTCGACGGTGAGCTGACCGCGGTCGAGGCCGCCAAGGCCAAGTGGTGGGCGACCGAGACCGCCAAGAAGGTCGTCGACCAGTGCGTGCAGCTGCACGGCGGCTACGGCTACATGCTCGAATACCGCGTCGCGCGGGCCTATGTGGACGGTCGCATCCAGACGATCTTCGGTGGCACCACCGAGATCATGAAGGAGATCATCGGCCGCGAGCTCGGCGTGTAACCACGCCGACCAGACACAAAATCGCCCCCTTTCACTCGAAAGGGGGCGATTTTGTGTCTGCTCGCGAGCGGGAGGTCAGCCGACCGGTGCCTCGGCGGCCGGGGACAGCGGCGTCGTCTGCGCCGGCGCCTCGGTCGTCTCGGTCGCCTCGGCCGGTCCGGGAGCCGGCTCGGTGGTCTCCGTGCTGCTGGTGCTCGTCGGCGTGATCGGGGCCGGCGCCTGCGCCGGGTTGAGCACCTTGTCGACGATGTAGATCCGTGCGTTCTGCGCCTGGATGCCGCCGCAGACGACCTCGGCGGTCTCGTTGACCTGGATGTCGCCGCCGGAACCGGTCACCTCGATCTCGGTGCCCTCCTGCGTCGGGCGCTGGCCCTTGACGTCGTCGGGGCCGAGCAGGCCGAGGAACGCGTGGTAGTACAGCAGCGACGTCAGCGCGGCCGGATCGGTGCGCAGCATTTCGAGCTGATCGGCGGGCAGCTCCGCGAACGCCTCATCGGTCGGCGCGAAGATCACGTACGGCCCGTTGTCGAGAACGCTCGCGATGTTGACGGCCGGGTTGAACTGGCCGGAGACCGCCGAATTGAAGGTCGAGATGGTCGGGATCTGCGCCAGCGCGCCGCTGATCGGCAGGTTGGCCAGCCCCTTCCAGGTGGGCAGTGCTTCCTTGAACGCGCCGCATTCCGGCCCCTGTGGATCCGGGACCTCGGCGACCGTCGTGGTCGGCTCGGCGTAGGCGTTGACGGCGAGCGGCACGGACAGTGCGATGGCGGCGGCGCTGAGTGCGACGCCGACGGCCTTGCTTCGGCGGGTCTTCACGGTGAGCTCCTTACATCTGTCAAGTCGCCTGGAATGGTATGTGCCCGAAATGGTCACGGCCAAGTCCACCGACGCGGCCGCGGGCCCGCTTGCGGCCGCAAACACCGCGCTGAACAGCGACTTCGCTACTGGGCGCGGATGGTGCAGAGATGTTCCGAAAGTCCCCACAGCGCCAGCGCGCGGGACTCGTTTACGGCGTACGGCGCCGCCTGGGCGACCTTGCAGTCGGACAGGTACAGCGCGCCCCGCCCGTCGAGCTCGTCGCTGACCGCGGCCCACACCTGGGTGGCCGCGCCGTACTCGGGAGTCGTGAACTGCTTGCGGAAGTCGGTGGCCGGCCGCTCCGGGTTCCGGCTCGCGGTCGAGGCGTTCAGCGCGGCGAAGTCGTCGTTGGTCATGTGCCGGGCCAGGGACGTCGCGACGATCCCGGGGTGCACCGCGAACGCGCGCACGCTGCTGTCGCGCAGGCGCCGGTCGAGTTCGACCGCGTGCAGCACGTTGGCGGTCTTCGACGCACCGTAGGCGGCGAACTTGTCGTACTCGCGGCTCTCCCAGTTGGGGTCCTCGAAGTCGATGTCACTGATGCGGTGCCCCTCCGACGACAGGTTCACCACCCGGGCGCCGTCGGCGGCGACCAACGCCGGGAACAGCAGACGGGTCAGCTCGAAATGCCCCAGATGGTTTGTGCCGAACTGGATCTCGAAGCCTTCGACGGTTCTGCCGAACGGCGTGAACATGACACCCGCGTTGTTCATCAGCACGTGCACCGCCGGGGTCAGCTCACTGATCTGCTCGGCCGCCGACGCGACGCTCGACAGCGACGTCAGATCGAGGTGCACCTGCGAGAGCCGGGCGTCGCCGACTTCGGCGCGCACCCACGCCTCGGTGTCCGCGAGCGCCTCGGCGTTGCGGGCCGCCAGGATCACGTGCGCGCCCGTGCGGGCGAGTGCTCGAGCCGATTCGCGGCCGAGACCTGACGAGGCACCGGTGATGACGCAGGTCTTGCCGCTGAGGTCGACTCCGTCGACGATGTCGAGCGCGGTGGGGTCAGACGTCGTTGTCACGTCCGAAGGATTGCACGTCGCGCGCCGCCGTGGGGAAACCGCCCCCGTCCTACGATGGCGCCTATGGCCGAGCCCCTGATCCTGTCCCTGGCGGGACACACCCCCGACCTGCACCCCGACAGCTGGGTCGCCCCCAACGCGACCGTGATCGGTCAGGTGATCCTCGGCGCGGGCGCGAGCGCGTGGTACGGCGCGATCCTGCGCGCCGAGGTCGAGCCGATCGACATCGGCGCCGGCACCAACATCCAGGACAACGTCACCATCCACGTCGACCCGGGCTTTCCGGCCCGGATCGGCGCCGGCGTGTCGGTCGGGCACAACGCGGTGCTGCACGGATGCACCGTCGAGGACGACTCGCTGATCGGGATGGGCGCCGTGGTGCTCAACGGAGCGGTGATCGGGGCGGGCTCGCTGATCGCCGCCGGGGCGGTGGTGCCCCAGGGCGCGGTGATACCGCCCGGCTCGATGGTCGCCGGCGTGCCCGGCAAGGTCCGCAGGCAGCTCGGCGACGACGAGATCGCCGGCATCCGCACCAACGCGACGCTCTATCAGGAGCTCGTCAAGGTGCATCGTGACGCAGCCAACTCCTGACCCGGGTTCTGATCCGGTGACCGCGGGTACAGCCCTACGGTGAACACCGTCCGCACCCTGGTCACCGGCGCGACCGGCTACATCGGTTCGCGCCTCGTCACCGAGCTCCTGCAGGACGGCCACCAGGTGGTCGCCGCGAGCCGCGATCCGGCTCGGCTGGCCGAGTTCGGCTGGTACGACGAGGTTTCGGCGGTCGCGCTCGACGCCCATGACGAGATGTCGGTCCAGCAGGCGTTCACCGAGGCGGGTCCTGTCGACGTGGTGTACTACCTCGTCCACGGCATCGGACAGCCCGGGTTCCGGGAGGCGGACAACCGCGCCGCGGCCAACGTCGCCGCGGCCGCGAAGGCTGCCGGTGTGCGGCGCATCGTCTATCTGGGCGGCTTCGTCCCCGACGACGACTCGCTGTCGGAGCACCTGACCAGCCGCGCGGAGGTCGCCGCGGCGCTGACCGTCGACGGCGGTCCCGACGTCGTGTGGCTCGGCGCGGCCATCGTGATCGGCGCCGGCTCCACGTCGTTCGAGATGCTGCGCTATGTCGCCGACCGATTCCTGTTGCTGCCCATGCCCGAATGGTCGGTCAACCCGATCGACCCGATCGCGGTCAGCGACGTGCTGCACTATCTGGTCGCCGCGGCCGACCCCAAGGTGCCGGCCGGGGCCTACGACATCCGGGGCCCCGAGACCACCACCTACGGCGACCTGTTGCGGACCTACGCACGCATCGCGGGGATCTGGCGGGCACCGGTCGCGGTCTACGGCATCGACACGTCGATGGTGTCGAAGGTGACCGGGCTGGTTCTGCCGGTTCCCGGTGGGCTGGCCGCCGACCTGGTGGAGTCACTCGACTTCCCGATGATCGCGTCGGCGAGCGGATTGTCGGCATTCGTGCCCGATCCGCCGGACGGGCTGGTCGGAGTCGAGGACGCGATCCGCCGCGCGGTCGGCAGCGCACCTCGCCGGCCGGTCAACGAACTGCTCGACCCGCACCACCTGGCCGACACCGATCCGGGCTGGGCCGGTGGCGACGTGTCGCGGCTGCGGCAACTCGCGAGCGCGGTGACTCCGCCGCTCGTGCACCCGATGCTGGGACTGCTGGCCTTCGTGCCCCGGCCGTTCGCCGCGGCGGTACGCACCGGGTTGGACACGGTGCTGGGGATGGTGCCCAAGGTGATCCCGGCGTGAGCGCGCCGACGAGCTGGGCCGGCGAGCTGCGCAAGATCGCCGCCACGAAAGCGCCTCCGTACAACGAGCCGCCGTCGGTGATCGGCAGGCGCAAGGTGATCGTGTCGGTGGTGGTGCTCGTCGGCGCCGCACTGCTCGGTTACTCGCTGAGCAGGCCGCCGGGGGACGAGACCTTCATCTGGCTGACTCTCGCGCTGGCCGGCGTGTGGGCCGCCGGCGCCTTCCTGTCGGGCCCGCTGCACATGGGCTACGTCTGCTTCCGCGGGCGCAACCAGCGTCCCGTCATCACCGGCACCCTGATCGGCATCGCGCTCGGCGCGGTTTTCGTCCTCGGCGCCCTGGTGGTTCGGGAAATTCCCGCCGTGAACGACTACGTCCGTGAGGTGCTGCAGTATTCGAACGCAGGCCCGCTCTACCTGATCGTGTTCATCACCGTGATCAACGGGGTGGCCGAGGAGATGTTCTTCCGTGGCGCGGTCTACACCGCGCTGCTCAAACACCATCCGATCATCTTGTCCACCGCGCTGTACGTCGTCGCCACCGCGGCGACCACCGGCAACCCGATGCTGGGCTTCGCCGCGATCATCCTCGGCACCGTCTGCGCGCTGCTGCGGCGCGCCACCGGGGGAGTGCTCGCGCCGATGCTGACCCACTTCTTCTGGGGTCTGGTCATGGTGCTCGCACTTCCCCCGATGTTCGGGGTCTAACGCAGCGGGTGCGCGACCTCGTCGCGGTGCATCCGCGCCGCCCAGATCGCGACCAGGGCCAGCACCACCGGCACCACGCCCGCGGCCAGGAAGATCGCCTGCATCGACACCACTTTCGACAGCGGGCCGACGATCGCGAACGACACCGGCATGAAGGCCAGCGAGACGAAGAAGTCCAGGCTCGACACCCGGCCCAGCATCTGCGGCGGCACCCGCCGCTGGAGCAGTGTGGACCAGATGACCATCCCGGCGCCGTCGGTCAGCCCGACGATGAACGACGCGAGCGCCATCACCGCGAACGACGACGTCATGCCCAGCGCGATCAGCGGAATCGAGCCGGCGCCCCAGCACACCAGCATCGTGGTCAGGTAGCGCCGCGGCATCCGTCGCGACGACACCCCGAGGGCGCCGAGCGCGCTGCCCAATCCGAAGAAGGCCAGCACGAATCCGTAGGTCTGCTCGCCGTGCTCGAACCGGTCCTGCACGACGAACGGCAACAGCACCTCGATCGGCCCGAGCACGACGAGCACGAACACACTGGCGAACAGCAGCGTCCACAACAACCACGGCGTCTTCACCATGAATGCGAAGCCGTCTTTGAGATCCCGTACCAGTTGCGGCCGATCACCGGCGATCGCAACGGGTTTCGTCGGTAACCGGGTTGCGAGCAGCAAGAGTAGGCCGACCCCGAACAGTGCCGCGACCATCGACGCACCCAGCGCCGGGAACGTCGCACCGATCACCAGGCCGGCGACTGCGGGTCCGACCGCGCGCTGGAACACCGGGCGCACCACGCCCTCGACCCCGTTGGCCGCCAGCAGTTGCTCGGCGGGCAGGATCCTCGGCAGGATCGCGCTGTAGGCCGGGAAGAAGAACGCCGCCGCGACGCCGAGCGCGCCTGCGGCCAGCGCCATGTGCCAGATCTGCAGCGCGCCAAGGAATCCGAGGACGGCGACAGCGGTCGCGACGGCGGTGTTGACCGCCTCGACGACGATGATGATCGCGCGCAGGCTCAGCCGGTCAGCTGCCAGACCGCCGACGAGCACGAACGCGACCAGACCCGCCGCCAGGCAGGTGGCCACCAGCGACAGTGCGGTGGGATCGTTGGTGAGCTCGATGACCTGCAATGCCATCACCACGGCCCACATGCCCTCGGCGAAGATCGACAGCGATACCGCGGCGATCAACAGGCGGTACTCGCGAAACCGGAACGGTGCGAGCACGCGCCACCGGCCGGAGATCACCGGCTGCTGGATGTCGAACTGCGTGCTCACCTATCGATGGTGGCCGATTCACCTCACGCGGGTCGAATGATTTTCTGCCGACCCACGGGCGAATGTGGGGGTTGTGCACGCCGAACCGCGGATTCGCGTACACAGGGCCCACAGTCGTGAGCCGTCCCTCAGATGTCGGTGAACTTTGGTGCGCGCCGCTGCTGGAACGCCTGGGTGCCCTCGTGGAAGTCATTGGAGTGCAACAGCGAAAGCTGGCCGGTGGTCTCGCGTTCCAGCGCGGGCTCCAGCTCGGTGAGCGTCGCGGCGTTGATGGCGTTCTTGGTCAGGCGCAGCGAGGCCGCGGGGCCGGCGACGAGGGTCTCGACGACCTTGTCGACCTCGGCCTCGAAATCGTCGGCCGGGTAGACCGCGCTGACCAGGCCCCAGTTGTAGGCCTCCGCGGCGGGGATGCGCTCGGCCAGCAGTGCCATCCGCAGCGCGCGGATGCGGCCGACCGCGGCCGCGATGAGCGCCGACGCACCGCCGTCGGGCATCAGGCCGATCTTGGTGAACGCCAACATGAAGAAGGCCTTCTCCGAGGCGAGTACGACGTCGCAGGCCAGCGCGAGCGAGACCCCGACGCCGGCGGCGGCGCCGTGCACGACGGCGACGGCGGGCTGGGGCAGGTTCGCGATCGCGCGGATGCAGCGGTTGGCCGCGTCCAGCACGTCGTCGGGCGTGCCGGACGCGCCCGGATTGGCGTGGTCCTCTTCGCTGATGCCCGCTCCCGAGCAGAAGCCGCGGCCGGCGCCGCCGATGCGGACCACCCGCACCCGCGAGTCGTCCGCGGCGCGCTCCAGGGTTGCGGCGAACGTCTCCAGCATCGGCGCGCTGAGCGAGTTCAGGCTGTCGGGACGGTTCAGCGTCACGGTGAGCACGCCGCCGTCGAGGCTGACGGTGAGGTGGTCGATGCCCTCATAGGCGTCGGTGATGGTCATGAATGTCCCCTTCGTCGGGGGCCTTCCAGACTGCTGAAGCCCCGTGGCCCGGTCGACTTGGTTATACAAGTAAGCTATGTCGCGGTCAACCGATCGATACTCATGAAGGGCGGTCAGCGTGGCTGGACCACTGCAGGGACTTCGAGTTGTGGAGCTGGCCGGCATCGGCCCCGGGCCCCACGCCGCAATGATTCTCGGCGACCTCGGCGCCGACGTGGTGCGCATCGAACGCCCAGGTAAGGGCCCCGGACCGGCGACCAATCCGAGTCGTGACTATCTGCTGCGCAACCGCCGCTCGGTCGCGGCGAACCTGAAGAGCGACGAGGACCGCGACATGGTTCTGCGGCTGATCGCCAAGGCCGACGTGCTGATCGAGGGTTTCCGGCCCGGCGTCACCGAGCGGCTCGGCCTCGGCCCGCAGGATTGCGCCAAGGTCAACGAGAAGCTGATCTACGCCCGCATGACCGGGTGGGGGCAGGACGGTCCCCGCGCCCAGCAGGCCGGGCACGACATCAACTACATCTCACTCAACGGCGCGCTGCACGCGATCGGGCGCAAGGGGGAGCGGCCGGTGCCGCCGCTGAACCTCGTCGGTGACTTCGGCGGCGGCTCGATGTTCCTTCTGGTGGGTGTGCTCTCGGCGCTCTACGAGCGGGAGCGTTCGGGTAAGGGCCAGGTCGTCGACGCGGCGATGGTCGACGGCTCCAGCGTGCTGTCGATGATGATGTGGGCGTTCCGCGGCATGGGCATGTGGAGTGACGAGCGCGGCGTGAACATGCTCGACACCGGTGCGCCGTACTACGACACCTACACCTGCGCCGACGGCCGCCACATCGCGGTGGGCTGCATCGAGCCGCAGTTCTACGCGGAGTTCCTCAAGGGGATCGGCCTCGACGGCGCGGATCTGCCCGACCAGAACGACATGAGCCGCTGGCCGGAACTCAAAGAAGCCTTCACCAAGGCAATCGCGGCCCACGACCGCGATCACTGGGCGCGGGTCTTCGCCGGCACCGACGCGTGCGTGACGCCGGTGCTGTCCTTCGCCGAGGTGGAGTCCGAACCGCACAACACCGAGCGCGACACCTTCTACCGCGAGAACGGGTTCCTCTACCCGGCGCCCGCGCCGCGGTTCTCGCGCTCGGCCCCGGCCGCACCGAAGGCACCCGGGGTGCCCGGCGCGGACACCGAAGCCGTTCTGCAGGAATGGCTCTGACCTCTTCTTCTCTACAACCATCGAAAGGACAAATCAGGTGGAGATCAAAGACGCCGCCGCCGTCGTCACCGGAGGTGCCTCCGGCCTCGGACTGGCGACGACCAAGCGACTGCTCGACCGGGGCGCCTCGGTCGTCGTCATCGACCTCAAGGGTGAGGAAGTCGTCTCCGAGCTCGGCCCGCGCGCGAAGTTCGTCGAGGCCAACGTGACCGACCCCGAGCAGGTGGCCGTCGCACTGGACGCCGCCGAGGAGTTCGGCCCGCTGCGTATCAACGTCAACTGCGCCGGTATCGGCAACGCGATCAAGACGCTGAGCAAGGACGGCCCGTTCCCGCTCGACGGCTTCAGGAAGGTCGTCGAGGTCAACCTGATCGGCACCTTCAACGTGCTGCGCCTGGCCGCCGAGCGCATCGCCAAGACCGAGCCGATAAACGGCGAGCGCGGCGTCATCATCAACACCGCGTCGGTGGCCGCGTTCGAGGGCCAGATCGGCCAGGCCGCGTACTCCGCCTCCAAGGGCGGTGTCGTCGGTATGACCCTGCCGATCGCGCGTGACCTGTCCCGCGAGTTCATCCGCGTGTGCACCATCGCGCCGGGTCTGTTCAAGACCCCGCTGCTGGGCTCGCTGCCGGAGGAGGCGCAGGCCTCGCTGGGCAAGCAGGTTCCGCACCCGGCCCGCCTCGGCGACCCCGACGAGTACGGCGCGCTGGCCGTGCACATCGTCGAGAACCCGATGCTCAACGGTGAGACCATCCGCCTTGACGGCGCCATCCGCATGGCCCCGAGGTGATCGGGTGACGCTCAGGACGAAGTTCACCGAGGCGTTCGGGGTCGAGCACCCCATCGCCCAGGGTGGTATGCAGTGGGTGGGTCGCGCGGAACTCGTTGCGGCCGTGGCGAATGCGGGTGCGCTGGGTTTCATCACCGCGCTGACGCAGCCGACGCCGGCAGATCTGGCCAACGAGATTGCCAAGACGCGGGACCTGACGGACAAGCCGTTCGGTGTGAACCTGACGATCCTGCCCGCGATCAACCCGCCGCCGTATGACGAGTACCGCCAGGTGATCGTCGACTCGGGGATCAAGATCGTCGAGACGGCCGGCTCCAACCCGGCGCCGCACCTGCCGATGTTCCACGACAACGGCATCAAGGTGCTGCACAAGTGCACCTCGGTGCGGCACGCCGTCAAGGCGCAGAGCCTCGGCGTCGACGGCATCAGTATCGACGGGTTCGAGTGCGCGGGTCATCCGGGCGAGGACGATGTGCCCGGCCTGGTGCTGATCCCGGCCGCGGCCGACAAGATCGAGATCCCGATGATCGCCTCGGGCGGCTTCGCCGACGGCCGCGGGCTCGCTGCCGCGCTGGCGCTGGGCGCCGACGGCGTCAACATGGGTTCGCGGTTCATGTGCACTGTGGAGTCGTGCATCCACCAGAACGTCAAGGAGGCCATCGTGGCCGGTGACGAGCGGGGTACGGAATTGATCTTCCGCAGCCTGCACAACACCGCCCGGGTGGCGTCCAACGTGGTGTCGCGTGAGGTGGTGCAGATCCTCGCCGACGGTGGTCAGTTCGAGGACGTCAAGGATCTGGTGGCCGGTGTGCGCGGCCGCAAGGTGTTCGACGACGGCGATATCGACGCCGGGATCTGGACTGTCGGGACGGCGATGGGCCTGATCAACGACATCCCCGCGGTCGGCGATCTGGTCGCACGGATCGTCGGCGAGGCGGAGGAGATCGTCACCGGCCGGCTGGCGGGGATGGTCACGCCCGCGGCGGAGCGCGTCTAGCGTCAGGCAAACCGAAAATGGAGGAGCGCGCGTCCGGTGGACGCGCGCTCTTTCATACTGCGGTGGGCAGTGCCTGTTCGTCGTCGAGCTGCTCCGAGGTCAGGCCCTCGACGAGGAAATCGCCGTGGTAGAGCGCCTCGAAATCAACCTTGATGACATCAGCGTTGGTGTCGTCGATCCACATGTACTGGAGAGTAACCAGGCGGTCTAAGGAATCTTTGAGCTTGCTATCGGAAAACTGTGGCAATCCTTACCGCTCGGTAGGGTCTGCGCTTCACGGGGCGCTGAAGTGGATCGGGTTGACGCCGTAGAGCGCGATCCAGGTCAGGACCGCGGCGGCGAATGCGAGCACCAGCAGCCCCACTCTCACACGTGTTGACCAGGCGATTCGCGTCAACGCCCGGGCGTCGACCGAGTATGCGCCGGCGCCGGTGAACAGCAGCGCCGCGGCGCCGAGGCCGATCAGGAACGGGACGTTGAACGGATCGGACCAGAACGCCGCCGCCGATACGTTCACCGCCCACGCGCAGAGCATCGCGCCGAGTCCGGCGCACGCTGCCAGCGGAGTCAGCACGCCGAGAAGCACGCCGATGCCTGCGAGGGTCTCGGTGGCGGTGACCATGAACGCCGCGAACGCCGGGGCCCGCCACCCCGCGTCGGTCATGAACTGCACGGTCATCGGGAAGTCGGTGGCCTTGATCAGGCCGGCCTGAAGGAGCGCGGCGGCCACCCCGATCCGCAGGATCAGCAGCCCGATGTCGACGGTCCCGGCGGCGGGCGCGGTCGTGGTGGTTGGAGCTGTCGCTGTGTCGGTCATGTTCTCTACGACTCGCCGGCTCCCTGAAACTCATCGCAGGGGCGTCGCCCCCGCACCACCCGGACCCGGAACAGTGCACCGCGACGGTGCTGCACAATTTGGGGACTGGTTGAAGGAGGCCGTTGTTGAAGGAGGCCGTTGATGAGCGACGTCGTCGATAACCCGTTCTTCGCCCGGCTGTGGACGGCGATGTCGTCCCGCGAGCCGGAGTCGCTGCGGCGGCTGCGCCGGGAGAACCTCGCCGGGCTGACCGGCCGGGTGCTGGAGGTCGGCGCGGGCACCGGCACCAACTTCGAGTTCTACCCCGCGACGGTCAGCGAGGTGGTGGCCGTCGAACCGGAGCGCCGCCTCGCCGAACACGCCAGGGAGGCCGCCTCGGGGGCGGCCGTCCCGGTCGTCGTCAGCACCGACACCGTCGAACAGTTCGCCGACACCGAACCGTTCGACGCGGTGGTGTGCTCGCTGGTGCTGTGTTCGGTCGACAACCCGGACGACGTTGTCCGGCAGCTGTATTCGACTCTGAGGCCAGGCGGTGAGCTGCGGTACCTGGAGCATGTGGCCAGTGCGGGCGCCCGCGCGCGGCTGCAACGGATCGCCGACGCCACCGTGTGGCCGCGGCTGCTCGGGAACTGCCATACCCACCGGCACACCGAGGACACCATCACCGGCGCGGGATTCCGCGTCACGGCGGCGCGTCGGGAGTGGACGTTCCCGGCGTGGGTTCCGGTGCCGGTCGCCGAGTTCGCGATCGGGGTGGCGGTCCGTCCTACCTGAGGCCCGTAATGAACTATCCGAGCAGGGCGGGCAGTCGCTGCAGCAGTCCGGGCAGCGCGGCGACCGCCGACTCGCGCAAGGTCACCGTCGCACTCGACGACAACGGTGTCTCCTCGGGATTGACCTCGATCACCGGGACGCCGCGGGCGATCGCCAACTCGGGAAGGCCCGCGGCGGGGTAGACCACCGACGACGTCCCGACCGATACCACCACGTCGGCGTTGACGACCGCCTGCACCGACTTGTCCCAGGCTTCGTCGGGCAGCGCCTCGCCGAACCACACCACGTTCGGACGGATCAGCCCGCCGCAGGTGTCGCACTGCGGGGGATCGACCGACTCGACCGGCTCGGGCATGTCCGGGACGGCGCCGTGGTACGCGGATCCGCATACGTCGCAATGGAATTCGAACAAGCTGCCGTGCACGTGGTACACCCGGCTGCTGCCGGCGCGCTCGTGCAGGTTGTCGACGTTCTGGGTGATCACGTGCACGTCGGCGTAGTCCTCCCACGCCGCGACCGCGCGATGGGCGCTGTTCGGCGCCACCGCGCTCATCATGTGGTGGCGCCACAGATACCAGGCCCACACCCGGTCGGGGTGGGCGCGCCAGCCGTCCGCGCTGGAGATTTCGTACGGGTCGACCTTGGCCCACAGCCCGGTCTCGACATCGCGGAATGTCGGGACACCGCTTTCGGCGGAGATCCCGGCACCGCTGAATACCGTCACCTGCACGCCACCAAATTAGTCGCTGTAGGCAATACTGGGCACGTGGGGGACTTGGGGGATTGGGTACGCGTAGATCCGCACGCGTCCAGGCCGTTGTTCGACCAGCTCAGAACGCAGATCATCGCAGGGGTCCGGGACGGGGAACTCGCTCCCGGCACCCGGTTGCCGACGGTCCGCGAGCTGGCCGGTCAGATCAACCTGGCGGTCAACACCGTGGCGCGTGCCTACCGGGAGTTGGAAGCGGCGGGAATCCTGGAGACCAGGGGCAGGTTCGGCACCTTCGTGGCCCGGGCGGATCCCGCCGATGCCGCGATGGCGACGGCCGCGCACACCTACGTGTCCACGGCCCGCGCACTCGGGGTCGGCAAGGACGAGGCGCTGCGCTACATCGAGACGGCGTTCGGGTGATCAGCCGAACTCGAGCAGCGTGAACATCGGCCGCACGGAGTCGAGCAACGGCACGCGTGCGGCGGTCCACATCAACGCGTTGAGCAGTCGTCCGCGCACCCGCTCGACCGGAAGGTCGTGTACGGCGCGCACGCCCGGAACGGTGTTGACCAGGTCGGCGGCTTCGGCGAGGGTCAGCGAGAACGGCATCGAGGGCACCCGGTAGCGCAGGGACGCGCGCACCCCGCGCCGGACCAGGGACGCGAACGCCGACGGCGGCAGGTCGAAGATCATCTGACCGCCGGGGAAGCGGGCCGCGCACTCGGCGATCAGCGCCATCGCCTCCTCGGGCTGCAGGTACATCAGCAGTCCCTCGGCGGTGATGAACACCCCGTCGTCGGTCTTCACCCGGTCCATCCAGCTGAAGTCGAGCGCGGACTGGGCAACCATCTCGACACGGTCGGAGGCGGGCAGCAGCTTGCGCCGTAACTCGACCATCGGCGGCAGGTCGACCGTCAGCCACCGGAAGTCGTGGCCGACGTCCCGGGACGCGTCGCCTGCCGGCGCGTCGAGCCGGTAGAAGGAGGTCTGCAGCCCCTCGGCCAACGCGACCACGGTCGCGCGCGGGTGGTCCCGCAGGTAACGGCGGGTCCACTTGTCGAACACCAGCGCCCGCACCGCCATGTCCTGGCGCCGCGTGAAACCGAACTTCGCGAAGTCGTAGTCGATCGAATCGACCAGATGGATCGCCATCGGATCGTCGATCAGCGAATCGGGGCGCCGCGCCTCGGTGGCACGGACCAGCAAGGTCATCAGCGCGGTCTCGGACACTCCGGTGAGGTCGGCGGTGTGTTTGCCGTTCGGCGTCATCGTCAGCCCCTCCTGAATCGGGTTGGAAATCGAGACACCTGGTCCATCCTCCCAGACCGGCGGAAGTCGTAGGCTCGTGCCATGACCCGCGACGTTTTCGACGACAAGCTGCTGGCGCTGATCGCCGGGAACTCGCTCGGCGTGCTGGCCACGATCAAGCGCGACGGCAGACCGCAGCTGTCGAACGTGTCGTACCACTTCGACGCGCCGGCTCAGACCATCTCGGTGTCGATCACCGAGCCGCGGGCCAAGACCCGCAACCTGCGCCGCGATCCACGCGCCGCGATCCACGTGAGCTCCGACGACGGCTGGGCGTACGCGGTGGCCGAGGGGGATGCGGTGCTGAGCCCGCCCGCGGCGAACCCCGCCGACGAGACCGTCGAAGGATTGGTGGAGCTGTACCGCAAGCTCGCCGGGGAGCACCCCGACTGGGACGACTACCGCAGGGCCATGGTCGACGACCGCCGGGTCCTGATGACGCTGCCGATCTCCCACGTCTACGGCATGCCGCCGGGGAAGCGCTGAAACCGCGCGCGGCGGACTACGCTGCGGCCATGGCATCCAAGGAGTCGGCTCAGTCCGGCGAGGACGACAACAAGCGCAAGTTCCGGGAGGCGCTGGAGCGCAAGAACGCCAACGCGGTCAAGGGTTCGTCCCACAAGGACGGCGGCGCGAACAAGGCCAGGGGCTCCCACGGACCGGTGGAGAACCGGCGCGAGTTCAGGCGCAAGAGCGGCTAACGCCGAAATTGCATTCCAGCAGAAGTCTTCTCGACTTTTGCCTGCTGGAATGCAATTTCGGCGTTTCTCGGCTTAGTGCGCGACCGCCTTCTCGGCGCCGATCCCGGTCAGTGACCGGACCTCCATCTCGGCGGCGATCTTCGGGTCCTCGTCGTCGGGCGCGCTGAGCGTGCCGACGATGCCGAGGATGAAGGCCAGCGGGATCGACACGATGCCCGGGTTGGCCAGCGGGAACCAGGCGAAGTCCGCACCCGGGATCATCGCGGTCTTCGATCCGGACACCGCCGGGGAGAAGACGATCAGCACGATGGTCGAGATGAGACCGCCGTACATGCTCCACAGCGCGCCGCGGGTGTTGAACCGCTTCCAGTACAGCGAGTAGATGATCGTCGGCAGGTTCGCCGCCGCGGCGACCGCGAACGCCAGCGCCACCAGGAACGCGATGTTCTGGCCGTTGGCCAGGATGCCCAGCCCGATCGCGAGGATGCCGAGCACCACCGCGGTGATCCGCGAGACCCTCACCTGCTCGGCCTCGGTCACCTTGTGAGACTTCAACACCGACGCGTAGATGTCGTGGGCGAACGACGCCGACGCGGTGATCGTCAGCCCGGCCACGACCGCCAGGATCGTCGCGAACGCGACCGCGGAAATGATGCCGAGCAGGATCACGCCGCCGAGTTCGAACGCCAGCAGTGGCGCCGCCGAGTTCACCCCGCCTGCCGCGCCGAGGATGCGGTCCGGACCGACCAGCGCCGCCGCGCCGTAACCGAGCACCAGGGTGAACAAGTAGAACGCGCCGATCAGCGCGATGGCCCAGACCACCGATCGCCGCGCTTCTTTCGCGGTCGGCACCGTGTAGAAGCGCATCAGCACGTGTGGCAGACCCGCGGTGCCGAGTACCAGCGCCAGCGCCAGCGAGATGAAGTTGATCTGCGAGGTCAGCGAACCGCCGTACTGCGCGCCCGGCGCCAGCACGTCACGGTCGGCGACGCCCGCGGTGGTCGCACCACTGATGGCCGACTGCGCCGAACCGAGGATCTCGGAGAAGTTCACGCCGAACTTCACCAGCACCATCACCGTCATGAAGCCCGCGCCGGCGATCAGCAGCACGGCCTTGATGATCTGTACCCAGGTGGTGCCCTTCATCCCGCCGACGAGCACGTAGACGATCATCAGCACGCCGACCACCGCGATCACCACGGACTGGCCGGCGCGGCTGTTGATGTCGAGCAGCAGGGCGACCAGGCCACCGGCGCCGGCCATCTGCGCCAGCAGGTAGAACAGCGACACCGCCAGGGTGTTCGTCGCCGCGGCGAGCCGAACCGGACGCTGCTTGAGCCGGAAGCTCAGCACGTCGGCCATCGTGAATTTTCCTGTGTTGCGGAGCAATTCGGCGACCAGGAGCAGGGCCACCAGCCAGGCGACGAGGAAGCCGATCGAGTACAGGAAGCCGTCGTAGCCGTAGACCGCGATCGCGCCGGCGATACCGAGGAAGCTTGCCGCCGACAGATAGTCACCGGCGATCGCGATGCCGTTCTGCGGGCCCGAGAATCCGCGGCCGCCGGTGAAGAACTCGTCGGCGGTGGCGTTGCGCTTGCTCGCCCGGATCACCACGATCATCGTCACGACGACGAAGAGGCTGAAGATCCCGATGTTGGCCGCCGGGTTGCCGACGGTCTCGGATTGGGCCAGAAGGGTGGTCATTTGATCTCACTCTCCAGTCGGGTGCGGATCGCCTCGGCGCGCGGGTCGAGCTCGCGGTTGGCGAACCGTACGTAGAGGCCGGTGATCAGGAAGGTCGACAGGAACTGGCCGAGCCCGATGAGCAGCCCGATGTTGATGTCGCCCCACACCCGGGTGGCCATGAAGTCGTGGGCGAAGGCGCCCAGCAGAACGTAGACGGCGTACCAGACGAGAAAGACCGCCGTCATCGGGAACACGAACCGGCGCAACCGGGTGCGCAGTTCCTGGAATTCGGGGCTGGCCTGGACTTCTAGATAGCGTTCGCCGCTGATGGCTTCCGGGCGAATCGGAAGGTCTGTCTCGGACACCTTGATCTCACGCTCCTGACTACTGTGAACCGGCTCTGGCGCAAACGTAGTTGAGATGCAGGTCACATACCCTGCTCGGTCGCGGTGCACACGGTGAGCACCGATGATGCTGCGGTGAACGGTCGGCTCACGACGATGAACGGTGCGCGGTTTTGCGCTAGCCCCGGGGCGTGCGCTCGATCCCCATCCCCAGATGTTCCGGAACGTGCATCCGCGCGAACGTCTGCGCGACGTCGGCCGGTCTGCTGTCCCGGGTGAGCCGACTGACGACGATCATCGTCGCGAACGCCAGCGGAACGCTGACTGCGGCCGGATAACCGATCAGCACCGCCGGCCAACCGCCGAGTGCGGCCTCGTCGACACCGCCGATGACCGCGACGGTCACCGCGCCACCGGAGAGCACACCGCCGACGGCAAGACCGCTCATCGCCCCGCGGGCGGTCAGGCCGCGCCACCAGATACCGAGCACCAGCAGCGGGCACAGTGTCGACGCGGCGACGGCGAACGCCAGCCCGACGCTGCGGGACAGCTCGAGATCGCCAGAAGCGGCCAGCGCCAACGGGATCGGGATCAACCCGCCGACCACGGCGGCGAGCCGGAAGTCCCGCACCCGGCCGGGCAGCACATCGGTGGCCAGCGCACCGGCGAAACTGACCAGCAGTCCCGACGACGTCGCCAGGAACGCCGCGATCGCGCCGGCGGCCACCAACGCCGCCAGTAGTTGGCCGACCGGTCCCGCGAACGCCGACGCGGGGGCGAGCAGGACCGCCGCGTCGGCGGTGCCGGTGATGAGCAGTTGCGGTACGTACCACCGCGAGAACACCCCGAGCAGCGTCGGGAACAGATAGAACAATGACAGCAGCGCGATGACGGCCAGCGCTGTGCGCCGCGCCGCGCGGCCGTCGGGGTTGGTGTAGAAGCGCACGAGCACGTGCGGCAGCCCCATCGTGCCGAGGAACGTCGCGACGATGATCGACAGCACCTGATAGAGCGGATGGCTGCCGCCGAGCCCGCCGCCGGAGGCGATCCAGTCCCGGCCCGTGCTCGGTGTTCCGGCGACGACCGGGGTGGCCGCCCCCGCTGCCAGCGTCAGCGAACTACCCGCCCCGAGGGTGTGCTCCCCGGCCGGTCCGATCGCGGTGTTCTGCACCGGCCTGCCGTCGAGGGTGCCGGTCACGGTGATACCCGCAGGCGCTGCCACCTGGACGACGACGTCGGTCTCGATCTGGACGGCCGTCTCGTTCTGCACCGTCGGCGGCAGCGGCCCGCCGAGCTCGCCGCCGCGGTCGCTGAAGAACAGCCCGGCCAGCGCCAGCGCCGGGATCGCGACCGCGGTCAGCTTCAACCAGTACTGGAAGGCCTGCACGAACGTGATCGAGCGCATGCCGCCACCCACCACGTTCATGATCACGATCGCGCCGACGACCAGTGGGCCCAGCCAAACCGGGGTGCCGAGAAGGGTTTTCAGCGCCAGCCCGGCTCCCTGGTACTGGGGGACCAGGTAGAAGACGCAGATCACCACGACGACGAGCATCGCGACCTTGCGCAACCTGACCGAGCCGAGCCGGAACTCGGCGAAGTCGGGGACGGTGTAGGCGCCGGAGCGGCGCAGCGGCGCGGCGACGAACAGCAGCAGGCCCAGATAGCCGGCGGTGAATCCGACCGGGTACCACAACGCGTCGGCGCCGTACTTGGCGATCAGCCCGGCGACGCCGAGAAACGATGCGGCCGAGATGTATTCGCCGGATATCGCGGCGGCATTCCACCGGGATCCGACGGTGCGTGACGCGACCAGGAAGTCCGAGGTGGTGCGGGAGAACCGCACCCCGTACGCGCCGATCGCGACGGTCGCGACGGCCGCGGCCAGCAGCGCGAAAGCGGTCAGTGGTGATCCGGTCACGGCTCGGCGTCGATCACCCGGACGAAGTCGCGTTCGGCCTGTTCGGCCAATCGCACGTAGAACCGGCCGATTCCGTAGAGCAGCGGATACACCAGGCCGGCCAGGACCAGCCAGTTCAACCGGATGCCGAACACGCTGACCGCGCCCAGCGCCGGGAAGGCGGCGTTCAGCAGCGGGATCGCGCCGATCAGGCCGACCACCACCGCCGCCAGCCGCAGCGCCAGCCCCAACTGCGCGCGCACCAGGCCGCGCACCAGCGCGTCACCCACCTGCGTCTGCTCCTGAACCTCGACGCGGGTGCGGACCATCCGGGCGCCGCGACGGTGCGCCAGCACCACGCGCTGGCGTTGCGGCCGTTCGCTACTGGTCATCGGGGGTTCCTGCCGGACGCAGGTGCCGCATCGGGTTACGCACCACCCGGTCGCGCAGTTCGCGGGCCTGGCGCCGACTCACCGGGAGCTCGACCGCCGGTGATGCGCCGTTGGCCCGCAACCGCACCAGAACGGCGCCGTCGGCGGTGCGCAGCCCCGACACCAGCCGCAGCGCCACCAGGTAGGACCGGTGCACGCGCTGGAATCCGCGGTCCCGCCAACGTGTTTCGAGGGTGCTCAGCGGTATGCGGACCAGGTGCGAACCGGACGCCGAGTGCAGCCGGGCGTAGTCGCCCTCGGCCTCGACCCAGCCGATGCTGTCGCGTGGGATCAGATGGGTGACTCCGCCGAGTTCGGCAGGGATCACGTCCGATTCGGGCTCGCGGATGGCGTCGTCGTCGCCGGCGGGAGCCGCGGTCTGCGCGCCCGCGACCCGGCGCACCGCGGCGTCGAGGCGTTCCTCGCGGATCGGCTTGAGCAGATAGTCGAGTGCGCCGACGTCGAATGCCGCGACAGCCTTGTCGTCATGGGCGGTCACGAACACGATCGCCGGGCGCTGCGCGTAGTTGGCGAGCACCCCGGCCAGTTCGATGCCGGACAGGCCGGGCATGTTGATGTCCAGGAACACCGCGTCGATGGGGCGCTGATTGAGCTCCCGCAGCGCCGACGTCGCGTCGCCGGCACGGAACACCTCGCCGATGGCCGGATGCCTGCCCAGCAGGTAGGCCAATTCGTCGAGGGCAGGGGCTTCGTCGTCGACGGCCAGCACGGTCAGCGGTCGCGTCACGATCTGACCACTCCGAATCCACCTCCGCTGGCCCGCACACCGGACCGGAACTTCGGCACCCGCATCACGACCTTGGTGCCCGCCCCGATCGCGGTTTCGACCACCAGACCGTAGTCGTTGCCGAAGGCGGCGCGCAGCCGATGGTCGACATTCGTCAACCCCACGTGTGCGCCCGCGCGGTCGCTGTTGGTGGTCTCGGACAGCGCGTCGCCAGGCCCGGCGCGCAGCGCCTCGGGATCCATTCCGACGCCGTCGTCTTCGACGGTGATGACGCAGTCGGAGCCTTCGTCACGGGCGATCAGCTCGATGGAACCGCTTCCGCGTCCGGCGAAGCCGTGCCGCACCGCGTTCTCTACCAGTGGCTGCAGCGCCAGGAACGGGACGACGACGTTGAGCACCTCCGGCGCCACGCGCAGCGTCACTTTCAGGGCGGGCCCGAACCGGGCCCGTTCGAGCGTGAGATAGCGGTCGATGTTGCGCAGTTCGTCCGACAGGGTGGTGAACTGGCCCGCCGCGCGGAACGAGTAGCGGGTGAAGTCGGCGAACTCCAGGATCAGCTCGCGGGCGCGGTCGGGGTCGGTGCGCACGAACGACGCGATGGTGTTCAGCGCGTTGTAGATGAAGTGCGGGCTGATCTGGGCGCGCAGCGCGAGCACCTCGGCGCGGTCCAGCCTCGCGCGCGACGCGTCGAGCTCGGCGAGCTCGATCTGGCTGGCCGCATACCGGGCGACTTCGCCGACCGCGCCCAGCATGCCGGGGCCGGGGGAGCGGGTGGTCACGACCACCAGCACCCCCCAGCAGGTCGCCCGCCTCGGTCAACATCGGCTGGGCGATCACCGCGGAATCCTTGGCGTGCGTCATCACCCGCCGCTGCCCGGAGATCGATTCGCGCGCGGCACCGTCGCACGCGTCGCACACGTCCTGCGGCCACACCAGGTCGAGGTCGGGGTCGCGGATCAGTGGTTCGCCGTCGCCGTCGAACAGTGCGAGGCCGTCGGTGCCGGTGAGTTCACGCAGAAACGGCGCGGACGCCTCGGCGGATTCGGTGTCCAGGCCTTGGCGCAATGCGCGCGCCGCCAGCGAGGCGGTGTGCAGTGCGGCGTGCACGGCACGTTCCGTCGGGGTGGCCACCACACGGCGGGTGCGGACCGCGACGACAACCGCCGCCACGGCGAGCAGGATCAGCGCGGCGGTGAGTGCGATCTCCAGCGCGCCTGACATAGCGCTACGTTACTTCGCCGCACGATGCCGAATCTCGCTTACGGCAGCCGCATTGACGGCGGGTGTCATCCCCTACTGGATGGGGCAGGCGTACTTCTGTGCCACCGCCATCGCGCGCTGCTGCGCGCCGGGGCCGAGCACCCCCTGGGCCGCCAGCTCGAGGCCGATGTATCCCGGGACGCCGCCGATGCACGACTGGTGGGCCAGCCGCCACGCGGTGTCGGGATTGAGGTGGTAGCCGTTGGCCTGCAGGCCCTGCATGTAGGCGTCGAATTCCGGGGTGCCCTGATCGGGTATCGCGTGCGCTGTGCCCGCCAACGCGATCGCGGTGACGATCGCCGCACCAAGACCCGCCAGTACCCGCCCCATGACCGCCTCCTCCGGTTTCCGGGTTCACGATGACACATCGCGGCCGATCTGAGGCTCGAATGCGCAGCTCACCGCGGTTGCCGCGGGTCCTAGACTGGCCGCGTGGCGAAATTGCAGTTGGTTCAGGATCCCGCGGCCGACGAGTTGTTGGAGGCCAATCCGTTCGCACTGCTGGTCGGCATGCTGCTCGACCAGCAGATCCCGATGGAGGTGGCGTTCGGCGGCCCGAAGAAGATCGCCGACCGGATGGGCCGCTTCGACGCCGAGACCATCGCCGACTACGACCCCGAGGCGTTCACCGCGCTGTGCGCGCAAACGCCTGCGGTGCACCGATTCCCGGGGTCGATGTCGAAGCGGGTGCAGGCGCTGGCGCAGGTCATCGTCGACGAGTACGGCGGCGACGCGGCCGCGCTGTGGTCCGACGGCGCCGACGGCAAAGAGGTGCTGCGCAGGCTCAGGGCGCTGCCCGGTTTCGGCGAGCAGAAGGCCAAGATCTTCCTCGCGCTGCTCGGCAAGCAGTACGGCGTCGACCCGAAAGGGTGGCGCGCCGCGGCCGGCGACTACGGCAAGGCGGGCGTGCACATGTCGGTCGCGGACGTGAAGGATCCGGGGTCGCTGCAGAAGGTGCGGGCGTACAAGAAGGAAGCCAAAGCGGCAGCGAAGGCCGCCAAGGCCTGAGCCATAGACACAGCGAAGGCCGCTAAGGCCTGACCTCGGCGTCGAGTGCCGCCAGATCGGTGAGCACCTTGGCGACCACGCGCCCCGTCGCGGTCGCGGTGTCCAGCCCGTCGGCCAGGCAGCGCAACGTGATGCCCCGCGTCGTCAGATCGGCGACCGTATGTGTCACCTCGGTGACGGTCCGGCCCAGCCGTTCCAGCGCGACGACCACGACCACGTCGCCCGCGCGGGCGTAGCTCAGCAGGGCGAGCAGCCCGGCGCGCATCTTGTCCGCCGAGCCCGAGGTCTTGTCGGTGAAGATCCGTCGCGGATCGACTCCCGCGGCCGCGAGTTCGGCGAGTTGCTCGTCCAGGCTCCCGCAGTCACCCGCGGCCGTCGCATAACCCAACGTGACCGCCACGCTTTCCAAGGTCTCACGCCGGAGCGCGCGGCGTCACAGAGACTCGCCGTCGAAGCGCTCCCGCGTCGCGAACTCGGCCACCGGTTTGCGGGTCAGCTTCGTGACCTGGCGTTGCGGGCGGCCCAGTGGCAGCACGGCCGCGACTGCATACTCGTCCGGTATGCCGAGCAGGTTCTTGACGGCGGGTTCCTCGGCGACCACCATCGTCGTCAGCACCCCGCCGAAGCCCTCGTTGCGCGCCGCGAGCAACACGTTCCACACGAACGGGTAGACCGAGGCGCCGGCGACCACCCCGACGCGGTCGAGGTTCTGGTCGAAGGCCGCGACGACAGACAGGTCCACGCAGACCACCAGCACCACGGCTGCGGTCAGCAGAGGGAGTGTCTGTTCGGCGGGCACCTCGGTCGCGGCGACCTCGTCTTGTGTGACGCCCATGGGGTGCACCGGATTCCACGGTGCCTCGCCGTTGCGCTGCTGCGCGATGTAGCGGCGTGCACCGGTCTGGGTCAGCGTCGCGAGAGCATCGCGGGTGGCGCGCTCGCGCACCGCGATGACGTGCACGCCCTGCCGGTTGCCGCCGCTCGGTGCGAACCGCGCGTGGTCGAGGATTCGGGCCAGTACATCGTCGGGCAGTGGGTCGTCGGTGAAACGCCGGACCGCGCCGGTCGTCCGCATCACGTCGTAGAGGTCCATATCGGGTGATCTCGTCCTATCGCAGGGCCGGTGCTGTGCCATTGTTATGTCATGGCGAAGACACACCTGAACTGCCCCTGCGGCGAAGCGATCACCGGCAAGGACGAAGAGGATCTCGTGGAGAAGGCCCAGAAGCATCTGTCCGAGGTGCATCCCGGCCGCGAGTACGACCGCGACGCCATTCTTTTCATGGCCTACTGACCCACCAAAACGCCGAACTGGGATTCCCGGTTGTGAATCTGGCCAGATTCACAACCGGGAATCCCAGTTCGCGTCGAGGGGGAAGGTGCGGCGTCAGGGGACGACGGTCGAGCCGATCGTCGGCATGAACTGACACTGCTTCTCGGTCGTCGAGACCTGGCCGAAGATGGTGGTCATGATGCTGCCCGATCCGGTGTCGGCGATCGCGGTCAGCGTGGTCGGGCCCTCGGGATTGAGGTCCGGGCGCGGTTTGAGGGTGACGCTGCCGGACTTGCCGGTGGTCAGGTTCACCCAGGTCGCGTTCAACGGGAGCTTCTGTTCGGCGGCGGGGCCGGGGGTGCCGATCGCGGTGAACACGTAGGCCGTCTGACCGGGGCCCGGACCGGGCAGCGGAATCGTCGCCGGGCCCGCGACTGAGATCGCGGTCGCCAGCACGTTGCCGCCGTCGGCGCCGCAGCCGTTGCTGATCGACGGATACAGGAAGTCCTGTGTCACCGGAGCGTTCGGACCGAAGCCGCCCGCTTCCCCGGTCGCGTTGGCCACCGGCGTGACCGGAGCGCCGGGTGCTGCCGGCGCCGGGACCGGGACGGGCACCTCGGCACCCGCCGCGGGCCCGGGGGCCGGTCCCGGAGCCGGTACCGCGCCCGGTGCCGCGGCCGTGGCCGCGGGTGCGTGGGCCGCATCGGGCAGCGCCTGCGGCACCGCCTCCTGCACGGGCCCGAGCGCATGCCGCGGGTCGACCCCGGCCGGCAGGTGCGCCTCGAACCCCGGTACCGCCCCGGTCGCGGGGACGTGGGCGACGGGCTGGGCGACGAACGTGTTGACCGCCGATGCCACGTCGCGGGACGGCTTCGGCGCCGCCATGTCCCCGGCGAACACCGCGGCGGCGGCCATCAGCATGGACGCGGCGTTGGTCGGATCCGAGGCCGCCTGCTGGATCACCGGCCCGAGACTCTGCACCGCGGGCAGACCGGGGGCCTGCAGCCCGTCGATCGGCGGCGGGGCAGGCACCGGTGCCGACGGTTCAGCGTGGGCGACGCCCGCGCTGACCGCCAGTAGCGCCGAAGAGCACACCGCCATCGCCGCCGTGAGCATCGTCTTCGTCGTTGCTTTACGCCCGGTCGTGGACATGATCCCCCAATTGGTCGATGTGTCGGTGGAGTTCGGTGGCCTGGTGATGGTCAGCGCGTCACGGCAGGGCCGACAGCGGCGAGAACGCCGGCGGAATTGCCGGGGCGGCAGCAGGTGCCGTCGCCGGGGCGACCGTCGCCGGTGCCGTCGCGGCGCCCGGCAGGAGGCTCGCCAGCGGGTTGCCGGCGGGCAGCAGCGAGGCGAGTCCGCCCGGCAGCTGGTCGGTCAGACCGGCCAGCGGAGAGACCGGCGCGGCCGCGGGCACCGTCGTGTTGGCGACGGGCACCGTGGTGATGTTGCCGTTGCCCAGCGGGGTGGCCCCGGGCAGCGTCGCGTCGGGCAGCGTCGCGGCGGGCAGGATGGCCGCCGGCTGCGGAAGCTCGATGGACGCCGTCGCACCGGGACCCGACACCGGCGTGGCCGGCGTGGCCGTCGCGGTGGCTGCCGGGGCGTTACCCATCAGGTTCGCGAAACCCTGCATGAGCTGGGTGGCGGCCGCCGGATTCGCGGCCAGCTGCTGCAGGAACGGCAGGCCGGGGATCTCGGGGGCGGGCGCCGGGGCGGGCGCGGGCTGCGCGGCGGCGGGGGCGCCGAGCGCCAGCGCAGCCGACACCGCCCCAGCCGCGGCGAACATCGTTGTGGCGAAAAGTTTCCGGGTGCGGTGCATCAGAGATCTCCCAATCCTCAAGTCGGCCGTAAATGACATCGATGGCATGCCTGCACCCGAAGCTAGCCTGTTACTAGAGTTACTCAAGTGACAAGAGTGGCATTTATGGAACCGTTACTGAGGTGAAGGCAGACGGTGACCGCTCGCTAGAGTCGGTCCGATAAACACCACCGAGCCCGTGACCGGGGCGACCGCGCGTCTTCGCGCGGCCGCCCCGCTGCTGTTGGTCCTGAGCATCGCCGCGCGGCTGGCCTGGACGTATCTGGTGCCCAACGGCGCGAACTTCGTGGATCTGCACGTCTATGTCGGCGGCGCCGCGGAGCTCGACGGCCCGGGCACGCTCTACGAGTACGTCTATGGCGAGCAGACGCCGGACTTCCCGCTGCCGTTCACGTATCCGCCGTTCGCCGCGGTGGTGTTCTATCCGCTGCACGTGCTGCCGTTCGGGGTGGTCGCGTTCCTGTGGCAGGTCGGCATCATCGCCGCCCTCTACGGTGTGGTCCGGATGAGCCAGCGATTGCTGCCGGAGGACTCCGGCGCGCGCGGGCCACGCGTCGCGATGCTGTGGACGGCGGTCGGGATCTGGACCGAACCGCTGCGCAGCACCTTCGACTACGGCCAGGTCAACGTGCTGCTCGTGCTCGCGACGCTGTACGCGGTGTACAGCACGCGGTGGTGGCTGTCGGGGTTGCTCATCGGGCTGGCGGCCGGGGTGAAGCTCACCCCGGCGGTGGCCGGTCTGTACTTCGTCGGTGCCCGCCGATGGGCGACGGTGGTGTGGTCGGCGGTGGTCTTCGCACTGACGATCGCCGTGTCGGCGGTGCTGGTCGGTGACCAGACCCGGATCTACTTCACCGAACTGCTCGGCGACGCCGACCGCGTCGGGCCGGTCGGCACGTCGTTCAACCAGTCCTGGCGAGGCGGGATCTCGCGCATCCTCGGCCACGACGCCGGATACGGGCCGCTGGTGCTGCTCGGCATCGCGGTGACGGTCGTCGTCGCGGTGCTGGCGTGGCGTGCGATCGGCGGCGCGCAGGACCGGCTGGGCGGCATCGTCGTGGTGCAGCTGTTCGGGTTGCTGCTGTCGCCGATCTCGTGGACGCACCACTGGGTGTGGCTGATCCCGCTGATCATCTGGCTGCTGCACGGCCCGCTGCGCGCGCAGCTCGGCGCGCGGGTGCTGGGCTGGGGCTGGCTGGTCCTGATCCTGGTCGGGGTGCCGTGGTTGCTCAGCTTCGCGCAGCCGACGATCTGGACCATTCCGCGGCCCTGGTATCTCGCGTGGGCGGGCCTGATCTACATCGTGGCCACGTTGGCGACGCTGGGGTGGATCGCTATCCGAGGATCCCGTCGATATCGCGCGCCATCTGGATGTCCTTCTCCGTGATGCCGCCCTCGGAGTGCGTGACCAACACAAAAGTCACTGTCCGCCAACGGATGTCGATGTCCGGGTGGTGGTCTTTGCTCTCCGCGTGCTCGCCTACGCGCCGGACGGCGTCGATGCCGTCGAGGAATGCCGGGAATCTCACCGACCTGCGTAGCGCCCCGTTGACGCGTTCCCAGTCGTCGAGTTCGGGCAGTGCCGCGTCTACCTGTTCGTCCGTCAAGACAGCCATGCTGCCGACGGTATACCGTCTGCGCCGATGCCGAATCTGATCGTCGTCGCCGGTGCGCTGGTCGAGCACGGCGCTCTGCTGGTGGCCCAGCGCGTCCGCCCGCCCGAGTTGGCCGGGCTCTGGGAACTGCCCGGCGGCAAGGTCGGCCCCGGCGAGAGCGACGAGGCCGCCCTTGCGCGGGAGTTACAGGAGGAACTCGGGGTGGAGGTCGCCGTCGGTGCGCGACTCGGCGCGGACGTGACGCTGACGGAGACGGCGATTTTGCGCGCCTACCTCGTGACCCGGATCCACGGTGTGGTCACCGCACATGATCATCGTGCGCTGCGCTGGGTGGGTGCCGACGAATTGTCGAGTGTGGCCTGGGTGCCGGCCGACCGGGCATGGTTGCCCGATCTGGCCGACCACCTAGCGCGCGGCGGCGGGGAGCAGGGTCGCAACGGCTGACGCGCCCCGCTCTGTGAAACGCAATCTGCGCCAAGGTGATTCGAAGAAGTTGGCCGGCCACGTCGAGCACGTCGCAGCGGCCTGACGTCTTTCACGCGGGCGCCGGTGGCACGCCACGCGAAGCAATGCGCTCAAGGCGTCCTTGTCCAGAGCGCCGTGGCCCACCGTGGTCAGCGACGGTGCCATCAGCGCGACGACCTACGCCGCGGCGTTGTCGTCCGACTTCCTGGTGGCAGGCTTCCTCGGAGCACGATCCGTGCGCTCGGCCGGCTTGCCGGCCTCGGCGGCGGAAGCAGAGTCGGCGGCGGATTCCGACGTGGTGGGTTCCGGCGTGGTGGCTGGGTCGTTCGCGGTGTCCGCCGTCTCGGTGATGTCTTCATCCACGGCCGCGTGCTCCGAACCGTCCGACACGTCTTTCTCGTCGTCCGTCGAATCTTCCGAAACCGCCGAGATATCGCTGGAATCCTCTGCGGACTCGGCGAACTCGTCCTCCATCTTCGCTTTCTCGGGCGTAGTGAACGTGGCCGTGATATCACCGGAGGAAGTGTCCGTCGGTGCCGCAGGGGTGACGGAAGGCATTCCGAGTGCGTCGCGAATTCCTCGATCGAGGGCCTTGCCGAGGTCGGCGGTCAGCGTTACCAGGTTGATTCGCGGAATCAGGCGGGCCGGCGTGTTCTGGCCCATCGGAATGGTCCGGTCATATCCGGTGTCGATCAACACCTTCAGCGTGGGCTCGATCAACTTCATCACCGGTTCGATGAACCCGGACGTGCCGGTGACCGCGGCGAGATCGCGGATCGGTTGCAGCAGCGGGAGGTGCTTCGACGGGATCAGGACATAAGTGTTGTCCCAGTCCTCGGGGTTGCCGTTCGGATCCTGCCCTTTTCCGGGGTACTTCTGCACCGTCGCCGAGGCGAGCAGCTCTGCGAACGACTCCTCGCTGGTCGAACCCCAAGGGAACGAGGCGTTGATGGCGGACGGGTCGGCATAGGTCAGGTGGGCGTAGAAGAAGCCGAGGGTCGCGTTGAGAGTCGCCAACAGATTGATCGGGTACAGCGGCGCGTCGGAGATGATGTCGTACTCGTAGGAGATGTCGGTCATCCGGTAACCGGTGTCGGTCGGGGTCGCGCCGTCGAAGGTGATGCCGATGAACGGGATGGTGAGGCCGTTGAATCGGGCCCCGATCCCGCCGTTGGGGCGGCTCCAGTTGCCCACCAGGACGACCTCGAGCTGATCGGCGTCCGGCACGATCTTGTCGTTGTCCTCCGCATAGGCAGGGTCGGCGAGATTGCGCAGTTGCAGATTGGTGATCCGGCCGCTCTGCGAGTAGCCGAAGATGACGACGTTCTCCCCGGGTTCGGCGTGCAGTTGCTGTTGCAGCGCCGCGTCCAGATAATCCAACCCCACCTCGGTCGATCGGTTGAAGGACAGCGCGGTCAGCCCGCCGTAGACCGGCCAGAACTCCTCCGGTCCATAGACAGGGCGGGCCTGGCAGCTCACCTCGCCGCAGGTGGAGTTGGGTTCGATGTAGCGACGCATGGCATTGGCGACGTAGGGCGCTTCGGGCCAGGGGCGTCCGGAGTTCCCCATGATCAGAGCGACGGGGTCGGCCAGGGCCGCCGCCGCCCCGGTCAATGTCGAACCGACGGCGAGCATCGCGGCGCCGAGCATCGCGACGACGGTGACGAGCAGAGACCGGATGAACGCAGGCATTGAGGACGCTCCAGATCCAACCGGCTGTACCGCCGGGCTAGTGGGCTCCCATACCCGCGCCGATGACGGCTTATGCCAACGTCTTCGGCCGGCCTCAATAACGCAGGCGGTCGCCCACGACACGCACGTCGGCCCGCGCGTCGCGGTGCGCGAGCGCGTGGATCGGATGCGTCAGCACCGGATGCCTGCACTGCGGGCACGACGCCTGGCTCTTGTTCGCCGAACTGAACGTCAGGTGCCGGCACTGGCTACATCGGACGATGTAGAAGGCACCGACCCAGTTGGCCAGGCCCAGGAAGATCGCCAGCGTGGTCAGCGTGGCGAGCACAGTGATGAGGACGATGGTGAGCACCGTGTAAACCGTCATGAAGGCACCTCCAGAACACGCCCGACGGGTCCCTCAAAGGTACGCCCGCAGGGCGTGGACCTGCTGAAAAACGGCTCACGCCTTCCTGGCTCGCTGGTACACCTTCGTCAGATCCTTGCCGCGGATCCCGTTGAGTTCGGCCTTGTGCACCTTGTGGAGCACCAGCGGGCAGCGCTTGCACCGGGGCTTGCTGCGGCAGCACTTTTTCTTCGGCTTGAGGTCGGCAAGCTTCTTGGCTTTCACGTGACGGGAATCTCTCGTTTTCGTGATCGGTGCAGTGCACTGCGACAATCGGCACGTGACTGCACGCCCGGATTTTCGCAACGTCGCCATTGTGGCCCACGTCGACCATGGCAAAACCACTCTGGTCGACGCGATGCTGCGTCAATCCGGTGCCCTGAGCCACCGCGGTGACGACGAGATCGAACGCCTGATGGATTCCGGTGACCTGGAGAAGGAAAAAGGAATCACCATCCTGGCCAAGAACACGGCCGTGCACCGGCACCACCCTGACGGCACCATGACCGTCATCAACGTGATCGACACCCCCGGCCACGCCGACTTCGGTGGCGAGGTCGAACGCGGCCTGTCGATGGTCGACGGTGTGGTGCTGCTCGTCGACGCGTCCGAGGGGCCGCTGCCGCAGACTCGGTTCGTGCTGCGCAAGGCCCTAGCCGCGCACCTGCCGGTGATCCTGGTCGTCAACAAGACCGACCGTCCCGACGCCCGCATCGCCGAGGTCGTCGAGGAGAGCCACGACCTGCTGCTCGACGTCGCCTCCGACCTCGACGAGGAGGCCCAGGCGGCCGCCGAGATGGCGCTGGACCTGCCGACGCTGTACGCCTCCGGGCGTGCCGGGATCGCCAGCACCACCCAGCCCGCCAACGGTGAGAACCCCGACGGCGAGAATCTCGACCCGCTGTTCGATGTGCTGCTCGAGCACATCCCGCCGCCGAAGGGCGACCCCGAAGGGCCGTTCCAGGCGCTCGTGACCAACCTCGACGCATCGGCGTTCCTCGGCCGGCTCGCCCTGATCCGGATCTACAAGGGCCGCCTCAAGAAGGGGCAGCAGGTCGCGTGGATGCGTGAGGTCGACGGCCACCCCGTCATCACCAACGCCAAGATCACCGAGGTGCTGGTCACCGTCGGCGTCGAGAGGACGTCGACCGACGAGGCCGTCGCCGGCGACATCGTCGCGATCGCCGGCGTCCCGGAGATCATGATCGGCGACACGCTGGCCGACCCCGACCATGCGCACGCGCTGCCGCGCATCGCCGTCGACGAGCCCGCGATCTCGGTGACCATCGGCACCAACACCTCGCCGCTGGCCGGCAAGGTGTCCGGGCACAAGCTCACCGCGCGGATGGTTAAGAATCGCCTGGATTCCGAGCTGGTCGGCAACGTGTCGATCAAGGTCGTCGACATCGGCCGCCCGGACGCCTGGGAGGTGCAGGGCCGAGGCGAGCTGGCGCTGGCCGTCCTCGTCGAGCAGATGCGCCGCGAGGGCTTCGAGCTCACGGTCGGCAAACCGCAGGTGGTCACCCAGACCATCGACGGCAAGCTGCACGAACCGTTCGAAGCGCTGACCATCGACTGCCCCGAAGAACACCTCGGCGCGATCACCCAGCTGCTGGCCGCCCGCAAGGGCCGGATGGAGCAGATGACCAATCACGCCGCGGGATGGGTGCGGATGGACTTCATCGTCCCCAGCCGCGGCCTGATCGGGTTCCGCACCGACTTCCTGACACTGACCCGCGGCACCGGCATCGCCAACGCGGTCTTCGACGGCTACCGTCCATGGGCCGGCGAGATCCGCGCCCGCCACACCGGGTCGCTGGTGTCCGACCGCAGCGGCCAGATCACGCCGTTCGCGATGATCCAGCTCGCCGACCGCGGGCAGTTCTTCGTCGAACCCGGGCAGGAGACCTACGAGGGCCAGGTCGTCGGCATCAACCCGCGCGCCGAGGATCTCGACATCAACATCACCCGGGAGAAGAAGCTGACCAACATGCGGTCCTCCACGGCCGACGTGATGGAGACGCTGGCCCGGCCGCTGGAACTCGACCTGGAGAAGGCGATGGAGTTCTGCGCGGAGGACGAATGCGTCGAGGTGACCCCCGAGATCGTGCGGGTGCGCAAGGTCGAACTGACCGCATCGCTGCGCGCGCGAGCCAAGGCGCGGGCCAAAGCGCAGGCCAACAACTGACCCCGGTGGGCGTGCACGCCCTGGTTACCCTGTAGAGCATGCCGACGACCCTGCGCCGCGTCAGCGCCGGCATCAGCGCGATCGGCATGACGTTTGCCCTGGTCACGGGGTGTACGGTGAGCCCGCCGCCGGCCCCGCAGAGCACCGACACGACCGAGTCCACGCCCCCGCCGCCGATGAAGGCGACGCAGATCATCGTCGCGATCGACTCGATCGGCCCCGGCTTCAACTCGCATCTGCTCTCTGACCAGTCGCCGGTGAACGCCGCGATCAGCGCGCTGGTGCTGCCGAGTTCGTTCCGGCCGGTCCCGGATTCGCAGACCCCGACCGGCTCGCGGTGGGAAATGGACACCTCGCTGCTGGAGTCGGCGGAGGTGACCAGCCAGGAGCCCTTCACGGTGACCTACAAGATCCGGCCCGAGGCGCAGTGGACCGACAACGCGCCGATCGGCGCCGACGACTATTGGTATCTGTGGCGCCAGATGGTGAGTCAGCCCGGTGCCGTCGACCCGGCCGGCTACGACCTGATCACCGGGGTCCAGTCGGTCGAGGGCGGCAAGACCGCCGTGGTCACCTTCGCCCAGCCGTACCCGGCCTGGCGTGAACTGTTCAACGACATCCTGCCCGCCCACATCGTCAAAGACGTCCCCGGTGGCTTCGCGGCCGGGTTGACGCAGGCGTTGCCGGTGACCGGCGGCCAGTTCCGGGTCGACACCATCGATCCGCAGCGCGACGAGATCCTGCTGGCCCGCAACGACCGCTACTGGGGCGTGCCCGCCTCGCCCGACCTGATCCTGTTCCGCCGCGGCGGGGCGCCGGCCGCGCTCGCCGACTCGATCCGCAACGGCGACACCCAGGTGGCGCAGGTGCACGGCGGATCGGCGGTGTTCGCGCAGCTGTCGGCGATCCCCGACGTGCGCACCGCGCGGATCGTCACACCGCGCGTCATGCACCTGACGTTGCGGGCCCAGCAGCCCGCCCTGGCCGACTGGCAGGTACGTAAAGCGATCCTCGGCCTGCTCGACGTCGACCTGCTCGCCGCTGTCGGCGCCGGAGACGACAACACCGTGACGCTGGCGCAGGCGCAGGTGCGGTCCCCATCGGATCCCGGATACGTACCGACCGCGCCGCCGGCGATGTCCCGTGAGGACGCGATCGCCCTCCTCGCCGAAGCCGGGTACGAGATCGAACCGGGGGAGTCGCCCGCGCCGCCGGAGATCAGCCGCGGGCGCGTCGTCAAGGACGGTGAACCGCTGCGTCTGGTGCTCGGCGTCGCGGCCAACGACCCGACATCGGTGGCCGTCGCGAACACCGCGGCCGACCAGCTGCGCAACGTTGGGATCGACGCATCGGTGTCCGCGCTCGACCCGGTGACGCTCTACGGCGAGGCGCTGGTCAACAACACCGTCGACGCGGTGGTGGGATGGCATCCGGCCGGCGGCGATCTGGCGACGTCGTTGGCGTCGCGCTACGGCTGCCCCGCGCTGGAGGCGACCGCCGTCCCGACCACCGGCGCGCCGACGCCACCCCCGGAGCCGTCCGATCCGCCGGAGGCCACCCCGCCGCCGACCACCGCCACCGCGACCACCGCACCGGGCCCGCCTCCGGAGACGGGTCAGCTCGTGCAGGCGCCGAGCAACATCACCGGTATCTGTGACCGGACGATCCAGCCGAGAATTGATGCCGCGCTGCGGGGGACGGCCGACATCTCCGAGGTCATCGACGAGGTCGAGCCGAGGCTGTGGGAGATGTCGACGGTGCTGCCGATCCTGCAGGACACCACCATCGTCGCGGCGGGCCCGAGCGTGCAGAACGTCAGCCTCACCGGGGCCGTGCCGGTCGGGATCGTCGGCGACGCCGGCGCGTGGGTCAAACTGCCGAAATAGCCCCGAAAACGAGGTAGGCCCCCGCGGGGGGACGCGGGGGCCTACCGGTATGCGGGAGGGTTACTCGTCGCCGCCGGACGATCCGCTGTCGGAATCGCTGCCGGAGTCCGCCGAGCTCCCCGAATCGGACGCGTCGCCGGAATCGGCGTCGTCGTCAGAAGCGGCGTCGTCAGCAGAGTCGCTGCCGTCGGTGTCGTCCTCGACCGAATCGATGTCGTCCTCGACCGAGTCGAGCTCGTCCTCGACCGAGTCGAGCTCGTCCTCGTCGAGCGCCACGTCGTCCTCGACGTCTTCGACGTCCTCGACCACGTCCGTGGTCTCGTCGACCGTGTCTTCGACGGTGTCCTCGGTCGCGTCCTCGACCGTGTCTTCCGTCGCGTCCTCGGTGGTCTCCTCGGTCGTTTCCGTAACGACCGCGGCGGATCCGTCCGGCTCACCGTTGGACACCTCGGTCACCGGGATCAGATCGCCCGAGCCGAGGTTGATGTCCGATGGGCCCGCAACGGAGGAGTACGCCCGTGCGGACTCCTCCGCGCCCTCCGGGGCGATGGCCGCGGCGAGCGCGCTCGGCAGTGTCACCAGCAGTGCCTGCAGCAGCCCGCCCTGGTTCGGATCCTCGTTGAACGAGAACAACCCGGCCAGCCACGTGTCGTCTGAGTTGGTGTATCCGTTGAGGACCGCACCGACGACCGCGGCGGGGAGGTTGACCAATGAAATGACCGCGTCGACCAGCCTGCCCTCGACCAGAGCATCGAACGATGCCTGCAGGGAGTCGCCGGTGGCGGACAACGCGCCGGCCATCGGCGTCAGGACGCCGAAGGCAAGCGGAATCAAGACCTCAAGGCTGAAGAACGTCTGGACCACGTTGCTGACGTTCTGTGCGATCTTGGTGGGGATCTCCAACAGTCCCGAGGCGAAGATCGGCAATCCGATGTTGATCAGCGGGCCGACGAGGAATGCGTTCATCAGCGTGTTGAAGCCGGTCGAGATCTCGCCTTGCAGGATCTGCTCGGCGGCGAGTCCCAACTGGCCCCACAACCCGTCCTCGTTGCTGAAGCTGAGGTAGTTGAGCGTGCCCTCGACCACGCCCACGCCGGCGCCGATCGCCGTTTCGCCGTATCCGAGCGCATTGGCGAGCGACTGCCGCAGGAACGGCGCCGGGTTGGCCAGCCAAGCATCGCCGATCCCGTTCAGGTTCTCGGCTGCTGCTGCCACAACCTGTGCCCAGGCCGTGATCGGATTCACCGCCGCGGACAGATCGACCGCCTGCGAAGAAACGGTAGGCGCGGCGGCCGTCCATGGGGCTGGTGTCGGGGTGATAGCTGGAGCGATCGCGATCGCACTGGCTCCGACGAGGGCTACCCCCGCGGTGAGATACGGCCTAACCGTGATGTCCATGTAGTGATCCCTTTCAGATATGGGCTGTGAAGTGGGCCACCGCGCAACTTACAACGACGTCAATAGGATTTGTTGCGTTTGGAACAAATGTTTGGCGGGTGAATATTCTTCGGTCGGCTGCGCGGCCGATTTCGTTCCGTGGATATCCGATGGTTTGCCGGGGTCGGACATGCGGCAAGCTGGACGGAATGGAGACCCCGCGACTGCTCTTCGTCCACGCCCACCCCGACGACGAGACCCTGACCACCGGCGGGTCCATCGCGCACTACACCGCCCGCGGCGCCGACGTCCGGGTCATCACCTGCACGCTGGGAGAAGAGGGCGAGGTGATCGGTGAACGCTGGGCGCAGCTGGCCGTCGATCAGGCAGACCAACTCGGCGGATACCGGATCGGGGAGCTGACGGCCGCGCTCACCGCGCTGGGTGTGGACCGCCCCCGCTACCTCGGTGGAGCAGGCCGATGGCGCGATTCCGGGATGGAGGGCACCCCGGCCCGGCACCGTCAGCGGTTCGTCGACGGCGACTTCGCCGAACAGACCGCCGTGCTGGCCGCCGCGATCGACGACCTGCGCCCGCACGTCGTGGTCACCTACGACCCGAACGGCGGATACGGCCACCCCGATCACATCCACACCCACCGGCTGACCACCGCGGCCGTCGACGCCGCCACCTGGACCGTGCCGAAGTTCTACTGGACGGTGACCTCGGCCTCGGCGCTGGCGTCGGGGCTGGCCGGCCTGCGCGACGTACCGGACGGGTGGGTGACGCTGTCGCCGGACGACCTGCCGCTGCTCGGCTTCGGCGACGACGACATCCATGCGGCGCTGGACGTTTCAGCACACACCGCTGCGCGCGTCGCGGCGATGCGGGCGCACGAAACCCAGATCACCGTCGCGCCGGGCGGGCACTGCTTCGCGCTGTCGAACAACATCGCCCTCCCGGTCGACTCGACCGAGTACTACGTCCTCGTGCAAGGCCAGGCCGGCGACCGCGATAAGCGCGGCTGGGAAACCGATCTGCTGGCCGGACTACCCCTCGGCCAGGGGTCCAGCGGGTAAGCTGCCCGCAACCGACCGCGCACGGAAGGCAGCACATGGACCCGGATCTGGATCCCAACCTGCAGCACTGGCAGGACCGGCTCGACAACTATCAATGGGTCGTCGGCTCACTGGTGTCGCTGCTCGACAGCATCCCGACCTGACGACGCCGGTCGCACCGGGCTCAGACCGGTATCGGATCGTGCTGTGGATCCTGCTCGGCCTCGACGGCGTGCTCTCGGCGTTGATGGCCGTCTTCTTCCTTCCCCTGCGCATCGGCGTCGTGCCGTTCCCGATCAGTGCGCTGCTCAGCGGTGTCCTCAACGCCGCGCTGGTCTGGGTCGCGCTGCGGTGGACGACGTCGCCGCGGCTGGCCGCCATACCGCTGTGGGCCTGGTTGGCGACCGTGCTGGTGCTGATGTCCTTCGGGCCCGGCGACGACATCGTGTTCGGCGGCACCGGCGTCATGGAGTTCGGTCCGGTGCTCCTGGTCGCGCTCGGTGGGCTGCCCGGAGCCTGGCTGCTGATGCGCCCTCCCGGGTCGGCGAGTAAGGCCGAGGTGACTACTGTGGCTGCTATGTCAGGCGGGCAGGCACATTCTGTTTCAAATAGTGAGACGCGTGGATGATCCGCGACAACGCCGGGGTTACAGGGAAGTGGCTCTGAACACCCAACGCGGCGCTGACCTGCCCAGCCCGGTCGTTCCCCCGAAGCCTGCCGCGCCCAGCGCGGCCGCGATGCGTCGCGTGCTGCGGCGAGCGCGCGACGGGGTGGCCCTCAACGTCGACGAGGCCGCGATCGCGATGACCGCGCGCGGCGACGACCTCACCGATCTGTGCGCCTCTGCGGCACGCGTTCGCGACGCGGGCCTGGAGGCGGCCGGTCGCCGCGGCCCCTCGGGCCGGCTGCCGGTCAGTTATTCGCGCAAGGTCTTCATCCCGGTCACCCATCTGTGCCGTGACACGTGCCACTACTGCACGTTCGTCACCGTGCCCGGCCGGTTGCGGGCCGAGGGCAAGGGCATGTTCATGGAGCCCGACGAGATCCTCGACGTGGCCCGCCGTGGCGCCGAATTGGGCTGTAAGGAAGCGTTGTTCACCCTCGGTGACCGGCCCGAGGCCCGGTGGGATGAAGCCAGGCAGTGGCTCGACGAACGCGGCTACGACTCGACGCTGGACTACGTGCGGGCGATGGCGATCCGCGTGCTCGAAGAGACCGGGCTGCTGCCGCACCTGAACCCGGGCGTCATGTCGTGGTCGGAGCTGTCCCGGCTCAAGCCGGTCGCTCCGTCGATGGGCATGATGCTGGAGACCACGTCGCGCCGGTTGTTCGAGACCAAGGGGGAGGCGCACTACGGCAGCCCCGACAAGGACCCCGAGGTGCGGCTGCGCACACTGGACGACGCCGGCCGGCTGTCGATTCCGTTCACCACCGGGCTGCTCGTCGGCATCGGTGAGACGCTGGCCGAGCGGGCCGAGACCGTGCACGCGATCCGCCGCTCGCACAAGGAGTTCGGCCACGTCCAGGAAGTCATCGTGCAGAACTTCCGGGCCAAGGACCATACGGCGATGGCATCGACGCCCGATGCCGGGCTGGAGGACTTCCTCGCCACGATCGCGGTGACGCGGTTGGTGATGGGGCCCAAGGTGCGCATCCAGGCGCCGCCGAACCTCGTCTCGCGGGAGGAGTGCCTGGCGCTGATCGGTGCCGGCGTGGACGACTGGGGTGGGGTCTCCCCGCTGACCCCCGACCACGTCAACCCGGAACGGCCGTGGCCCGCCCTCGACGAATTGGCCGCGGTGACCGCCGAGGCCGGCTACGACCTGGTGCAGCGGCTGACCGCGCAACCGCAGTACGTGACCGCCGGTGCGGCGTGGATCGACCCGCGGGTGATGGGACATGTGGCGGCGCTGGCCGATCCGGACACCGGGCTCGCGCGGGACGTGAACCCGGTCGGGCGCCCGTGGCAGGAACCCGACGAGGCCACCGAGTCGCTGGGCCGCACCGATCTGCATGCGGCGATCGACACTGAGGGCAGGCGCACCGAGACCCGGTCGGACCTGGGGTCGGCGTTCGGGGACTGGGAGTCGATCCGGGCCAAGGTCGAAGAACTCGCCGCGCGGGCACCCGAACGCATCGACACCGATGTGCTGGCCGCGTTGCGCTCCGCCGAGCGTGACCCGGCCGGATGCTCGGACGACGAGTACCTGGCGTTGGCCACCGCCGACGGTCCGGCGCTGGAAGCCGTTACCGCGCTGGCGGATTCGCTGCGCCGTGACGTCGTCGGCGAGGACGTCACGTTCGTCGTCAACCGCAACATCAACTTCACCAACATCTGCTACACCGGCTGCCGGTTCTGCGCGTTCGCGCAGCGCAAGGGAGACGCCGACGCCTACTCGCTGTCGACCGACGAGGTGGCCGACCGGGCCTGGGAGGCACACGTCGCCGGGGCCACCGAGGTGTGCATGCAAGGCGGCATCGACCCCGAGTTGCCGGTCACCGGTTACGCCGATCTGGTGCGGGCGGTCAAGAAGCGGGTGCCGTCGATGCACGTGCACGCCTTCTCGCCGATGGAGATCGCCAACGGCGTCACCCGCAGCGGCACCTCGATCCGCGAATGGCTGACCGCGCTGCGCGAGGCCGGCCTGGACACCATCCCCGGCACGGCCGCCGAGATCCTCGACGACGAGGTGCGCTGGGTGCTGACCAAGGGCAAGCTGCCGACATCGATGTGGATCGAGGTCGTCACCACCGCACACGAGGTGGGGCTGCGGTCGAGCTCGACCATGATGTACGGCCACGTCGACACGCCACGGCACTGGGTGGGGCACCTGAACGTGCTGCGCGGCATCCAGGACCGTACCGGCGGATTCACCGAGTTCGTGCCGCTGCCGTTCGTGCATCAGTCCAGCCCGCTGTATCTGGCCGGCGGCGCGCGTCCGGGACCGACGCACCGCGACAACCGCGCGGTGCACGCACTGGCCCGGATCATGTTGCACGGCAGGATCTCCAACATTCAGACCAGTTGGGTCAAGCTCGGCACCGAGCGCACCCAGGTGATGCTCAACGGCGGTGCCAACGACCTCGGCGGCACGCTGATGGAGGAAACCATCTCCCGGATGGCCGGTTCGGAGAACGGCTCGGCCAAGACCGTCGCGGAGTTGGTCGCGATCGCCGAGGGCATCGGCCGCCCGGCCCGGCAGCGCTCGACGGACTACACCCCCCTGGCTGCGTAGTTCCGGTTCCCTGGCCGAGCGTGCGTGTCTGCGGCCGACACGCCGTTGCAGCGGCAAACTTTGCGCACGCTCGCGGGTCCTAAGCATGCCCCTCAGTCCCCGCCGGGCTGGTAGGACAGAGGTATGAAACTGCGACGGGTCCTCACCGACGACGGGCTGCAGGTCGAGGTGCTGCAGCAGGATGGGTCCTGGGCTGGGGCGCCCGAGGCCACCTCGCTGGTCGGCGCGACCTTCAACAGTGACTGGGAAGTCGCTGTCGCGCAACATCACTGGGACGTCTCCGGTCAGTGCCTGCCGTTCCAGCCGGTGTCGTTCCGCGATTTCATGCTCTATGAGAGACGCGCCGTCGACGCGGCGCGTGGACTGGTGGCGCGGTTCATGCCGGCGGCGGCCCCGGTCGCGCGGGCGTTCGAAAAGGTGTCCGGCCGGACGTTCCCCGCGTTCAGGCCCAAGCCGTTGTTCTACCGCCAGCCCATCTATTACATGTCCAACCACCTGAGCTTCGTGCCGAGTGGGACGCCGATGGAGTTCCCGTCGTACACGGCGGCGCTGGACTACGAGCTGGAACTCGGATTCGTGCTCAAGTCACCGCTGTTCAACGCGACGCCACAGGAAGCGCTCGAGGCGATCGGGGCCTTCGTCGTGGTCAACGATTTCAGCGCCCGCGACGTCCAGCGCGCCGAGATGGTCACCGGACTCGGTCCGCAGAAGGCCAAGCACTTCGCGTCGTCCATGTCGGCGGTCGCGGTCACGGCCGACGAGATACTGCCGCGGGTCGAGAGCCTGACCGGCTCGGTCTCGATCAACGGGACCACCGTCGGCACCGTGTCCAGCGCCGGTCCGCAGTGGTCGATCGGCGAGGTGCTCGCACACGCCTCCCGCGACGAGAGGCTCTATCCCGGTGAGCTTTTCGCCACCGGCACCCTGCCCGGCGGCAGCGGTATGGAGACCGGGCACTGGTTGCGTCCCGGTGACCGTCTGGTGCTGACCATCGACCAGATCGGCGAGGTCAGCCACCAGATCGCGGCCTGACCGGTTACGCCTGCTTGAGCGCCTCGATCTCGAGGGTGATGGTGACCTTGTCGCCGACGACCGTGCCGCCGGTCTCCAGCGGCGCGTCGAAGTCGATCCCGAAGTCTTTGCGGTTCAACACGACCGAGGCGTCGAAGCCGGCGACCTCGCCATGGCCCATACCGGGGTTGACGCCGTTGAACTCCAGCGCCAGCGAGATCGGCTTGGTGACGCCCTTGAGGGTGAAGTCGCCGTCGAGGATGTAGTTGTCGCCGTCCCGGCGCACCGCGGTGGAGACGAACGTCGCGGTCGGGTGGTTCTCGACGTCGAAGAAGTCCGCGTTCTTGAGGTGCGCGTCGCGCTGCTCGTTGCGCGTGTTGACCGAGCCGACGGCGATCTCGGCGCGGACCGACGGGGTGCCGTCCTCGGCGACGGTGATCGCGCCGGAGAACTCGTCGAAGGTGCCCCGGACCTTGCTCACCATGAGGTGGCGCACCCAGAAGTTGACCGAGGAGTGGATGGGGTCGAGCGCCCAGGTTCCGGTGGGCAGTGCGGTGGTGGCGGTGGTCATGAGCGTCTCCTTCGGGAACGGACCGTCGACGGATGGCGACGGAGTCATCCGAGGTAAACGGACCGTGGTCCGAATTAATTCCCCGACGGCCGGGCGGCGGCGGCGAGCGCGCGCGGAAGTCCGGATTCTGTGGCGGGTCGACGGGCAGACACGCGCGCTCGCGGAGACTAGGCGAGGGGTATGTGAGACGTTTAGTATCTGTAACCATGCGCAACCCCTAACCCGGGTTTGCGCGGAAGTTAGGGCACACTGACCCGCGCCTCCGAATCACGGCAGGGATACTTGCTGGGATTGGTTGCGGGGCCAGCGCGGTCCTGCCTGCAGCAGCCCACTGGACAGGTAGTTCGAGAGGACTTGAGGAGAAGTACGTGACGTACGTCATTGCCGAGCCCTGCGTCGACGTCAAAGACAAGGCGTGCATCGAAGAATGCCCGGTCGACTGCATCTATGAGGGCGCTCGCATGCTGTACATCCACCCGGATGAGTGCGTGGACTGCGGTGCCTGCGAGCCGGTGTGCCCGGTGGAGGCCATCTACTACGAGGACGATGTCCCGGATCAGTGGAGCAGCTACACCCAGGCCAACGCGGACTTCTTCACCGAGCTCGGATCGCCCGGCGGTGCGTCCAAGGTGGGGCAGACCGACAACGATCCGCAGGCCGTCAAGGACTTGCCGCCCCAGGGTGAGGACTGAGCTACGGCTGAGTTCGCCAGCCGGCGCCTGAGGTCGGCGTCGTTGCCGGTGTTCCCGTGGGACACCCTGGCCGACGTCACCGCTGCCGCCCGCGCACATCCCGACGGCATCGTCGACCTGTCCGTCGGGACGCCGGTCGACCCCGTCGCCCCGGTGATCCGGGAGGCGCTCGCCGCGGCCAGTTCCGCGCCCGGCTATCCGACCACCCACGGCACGTCGGCGCTGCGCGAGTCCGCCGTCGCGGCGCTGCGGCGCCGGTACGGCATCACCGGTGTCGACCCCGCCGCGGTGCTGCCCGCGATCGGCACCAAGGAGCTGATCGCGTGGTTGCCGACGCTGCTCGGACTCGGCGCGTCCGACACCGTCGTGGTGCCCGAGCTGGCCTACCCGACCTATGAGGTCGGGGCGTTGCTGTCCGGAAGTGCCGTGGTGCGCGCCGATTCGCTGACCCAGCTCGGCCCGTCGGTGCTGTCTGGTCTTCGCGCAAGCGGCTCATCCGCCCCGGCCCTGCTCTACATCAACTCGCCGAGCAACCCGACCGGCAAGGTGCTCGGCGTCGAGCATCTGCGCAAGGTCGTGGAGTGGGCACGTGAGCGCGGCGTGCTGATCGCGTCCGACGAGTGCTACCTCGGGCTCGGCTGGGACGCCGCGCCGCTGTCGGTGCTGCATCCCGACGTGTGCGGAGGCGACCACACCGGCCTGCTGGCCGTGCACTCCCTGTCGAAGACGTCGTCGCTGGCCGGTTACCGGGCCGGTTTCGTCGCGGGTGACCCCGCGGTGGTGGCCGAGTTGCTCGCGGTGCGCAAGCACGCCGGGATGATGGTGCCGACGCCGATCCAGGCGGCGATGGTCGCCGCACTCGACGACGATCTGCACGAGCAGGAGCAGCGGGCGCGCTATCAGCGTCGCCGCGATCTGCTGTTGCCCGCGCTGCAGGCCGCCGGGTTCACCGTCGACCACTCCGAGGCCGGTCTCTACCTATGGGTGACGCGGGGCGAGCCGTGCCGCGACACCCTCGCGTGGCTGGCGCAGCGCGGCATCCTCGTCGCGCCGGGGGAGTTCTACGGGCCGCGCGGTGCGCAGCATGTGAGGGTGGCGTTGACGGCGACGGACGAGCGGATCGCCGCTGCGGTGCAGCGATTGAGCTAGGGCTGCGGTGCAGCGATTGAGCTAGGGCTGCGGTGCAGCGATTGAGCTAGCCTCCCGCCCCGCGCGTTATTGACGTGGTAGAAGTTCACTGATCAGTTGCTCGTATCAGCTCGATCACTTCTTCGAGGGGGGCGGTCGTGCGCTGTGCGAGATACGTCGGTCGAGTCGGTGCGCTGGCCCTGGCGTTGGGAATCGGCACGGCGGTAGCCGCCCCGGCGGCTGCGGACACGTCGACGACCGAATCGTCAACGGAGACTGCCGCCGTCCGTCCGGCGAAGACTCCGTCGAAACCGCAGGTCGGCGATCGCGTCTTGTCACCCGATCCGGAACCGGAGCCGCGCGCCGCCGAGGATGTTGACTCGGAAGACCCGCGGGACGCCGAGGACCCGGAGGATTCCGCCGAGCCGTCGACGGACGACCTCGTCGACCTCGGTGACGAGGTGGACGACACTGACGCCGGCGAATCCGCGGATGCTGCGGCGGTGACGGTGGAACCGGCCGGCGACTCGGCTGAGCCGCCGGCGCGCCACGCACCGGAAGCGGCGATCCCCGAAACCGGTCCGGCCGATTCCGAACAGCACGCGAACCCGCCGGAGCTCGGTGACCCCGTGGACACCGTTGCGCCGCAGGACAATCCCGGCGCTTCCCTGGTGGTGCGCACCCTCGAAGCGCCCGCACCGGTGCCGTCGGTGCGGCAGCCCACGGGCCCGGTGGGGTTGGTTCTCGGTGCACCTCGCGCGCTGGCCGACATCGCGACACGGGCGCTCGCCATGCTGTTCAACCCTCCACCGAAGGCGCCCGGTGATCCGCCGCTGCTGCTCGCCGTGCTGGCGTTCGTCCGCCGCGAGATCCAACGGACCTTCTTCAACACCTCACCCACCGCGACTGCGGACACGGCGACCACGACGCAGGGCGTGCCGATCCGAATCGCGCTGCTGGGCAACGACACCGATCCGGATGCCGGTGATGTCCTGACGGTGACGGGCCATACGCAGCCCGCCCACGGGGTGGTGACGCTCAACGGCGACGGCACGGTGACCTACACCCCGACGGCGGGCTTCAACGGGGTCGACACCTTCAGCTACACGATCTCCGACGGCGCCAGTGCATGGCACGGCCACGGCCTGTTCGGCGTGCACACCGCGACCGCCACCGTGACGATCACGGTGCAGCCGGCCAACGGGGCGCCCACGGCGGTCGACGACAGCGCGACGACGAACGAGGACACGGCGCTGACACTGACCGCGGCGGCACTGGTGGCCAACGACCGTGACCCCCGGGGTGGCCCGTTGAGCATCGGTTCCGTCGGTGACGCGGTAAACGGGCGGGTCACGCTGAACTCCGACGGCTCGGTGACGTTCACCCCGAACCTGAACTACCACGGTGCGGCGTCGTTCACCTACCGCGTCCGCGACGCCGGCGGGACCCTCAGCGACAACACCGCCACGGTCGGCATCGTCGTCACCCCCGTCGACGACGTGGTCTTCCAGTTCTCCTACGGATCCGGGGCGCAGTACTGGACTCCGGAAGCCAAGGCCGCCCTGCAGGCCGCCGCGGCCCGCCTGGCGGAGAACATCGCGACCTCGTCGCAGGTGGTGATCACCTACGACGTCACCGCCGACGACATCCGCAGCGGCTACACCGCGTACGCGATCAGCCCGTGGGGAACCTGGCAGCCGGCAGGGTTCTGGAGCACCGTGGTGCGGGAGAAGATCCTGTCGCAGGGTCAACTCGACGCCAACGGCGCCGAGGCGGACGCGACACTGCATTTCAGTTTCGCCTGGAACTGGGAGTACGGGGACTCGGTCGGCTGGGACGAGATCGACTTCCAGGCCATCGCAACCCATGAGCTGCTCCACACTCTCGGCTTCGTGTCGAACGTGTCGTCGGCGGGGCTGAACACGAACAGGTACTGGTACACGTTCGACGAGTTCCTGGTGGACCGCAACGGAACCCCTGTGGTCGGCGCCGATTTCGCGTGGAACACCGCCTACGACCCGCACCTTTCGGGCGGCAACGGCGGGCTGTTCTTCGGTGGTGCGCACGCGGTCGCCGCCTACGGCGGGCTGGTCCCGCTGCAGGCCGGATCGCTCTCGCACCTCGACAGGGCCACGTTCACCGGTGCCGCAGCCGCTTATATGGGGGAGTTCGGGTACGGGCAGACCCTGCGCAGACTCAGCGCGGTCGAGATCGGCATCCTCGAAGACCTGGGTTACACCGTGGTGCCCGCCGGGGCCGCGGCACTGGTGCTGGTGTAGATCCTGGCGCGCTGTCGGCGCGCGCGGCCATCATGGGGAGATGACCCCGATCGGCAGCGTCGAGGACGCGGTGGCGGAAGTCGAAACCCTGGTGCGGCGCTGGCTGGACGAGGCGGCGGCAGAACCCGTCGCGCCGGCCGCGCGCCGGCTCGCCGACGTGCTGCAGGACCCCGGTGGCCTGGAGTTCACCGTCGGATTCGTCGACGGGGTGATCCGCCCCCACGACGCCCGCGTGGCCGCGGCGAACCTGCGCGCGCTCGCGCGCAACGCGCCCGGATTCCTGCCGCGGCACCTTCGCGTGCTGATCAAGCTCGGCGCGGCGCTGTCCGTCGTCGCGCCCGGCGTCGTCATCCCGATCGCCACCAGGGCGCTGCGCGAGATGGTCGGCCACCTGTTGGTCGACGCCACCGACGCGCGCCTCGGCCGCTCCATCGCCCGGATCCGCAACCGCGGCGTCAGCCTCAACATCAACCTGCTCGGCGAGGCCGTCCTGGGGCGCCGCGAGGCGCAGCGCCGCCTGACCGGCACCGAACAGCTGCTGAGGCGGCCCGACGTCGACTACGTGTCGATCAAGGTCTCGGCGACGGTACCGCCGCACTCACCGTGGTCGTTCGACGAGACCGTCGACCACATCGAAGAGAGCCTGCTGCCGCTGTTCACACAGGCCGCGACGGCGCCGACGCCGAAGTTCATCAACCTCGACATGGAGGAGTACCGCGACCTGGACCTGACGATCGCGGTGTTCACCCGGCTGCTGGACCGGACCGAACTGCACCACCTCGAGGCCGGCATCGTGCTCCAGGCGTACCTGCCCGACGCGCTGAGCGCGATGATGCGGCTGCAGGATTGGGCCCGCGCCCGCCGTGAGCGCGGCGGCGCCGGCATCAAGGTCCGCCTCGTCAAAGGCGCGAACCTGCCGATGGAGCACGTCGAGGCGTCGCTGCACTCCTGGCCTGTCGCGACGTGGCCGACCAAGCAGGACACCGACACCAACTACAAGAGGGTTCTGCACTACGCCCTGCAGCCCGACCGCGCCGCGAACGTGCGGATCGGCGTCGCCGGGCACAACCTGTTCGACATCGCGTACGCGTGGATCCTGGCGGGGCGGCAGGGAGTTCGCGACAGGGTGGAGTTCGAGATGCTACTCGGCATGGCCGAAGCCCAGGCCGAGGCGGTGCGCCGAACGGTGGGCGGCCTGCTGCTGTACGTGCCGGTGGTACACCCGAAGGATTTCGACGTCGCGATCGCCTACCTGGTGCGCCGCCTCGAAGAGGGCGCGAGCACAGAGAACTTCATGTCGGCGGTGTTCGAATTACACAGCGAACACCAGCTTTTCGCTCGGGAGCGGGACCGGTTCGCCGCCTCCCTGGCCGCCGTCGACGACGACGTCCCATTACCCAACCGCCGCCAGGACCGGCGCAGCGACGACCCGTCCGGCGCGGTGTGCCCGGCCGGTGCGTTCACGAACGTGCCCGACACCGACCCGTCGCTCCCCGGAAACCGGGTCTGGGCACGGGCGATCACGGACCGTATCGCGGCGTCGACGGCCGCACAGGACCTGGTGGACGAGACCACCGTCACCACCTCCGGCGCGCTGGAGGCGGTGATCGCCCGCGGTCTGGCCGCCGGCGAAAGCTGGGGGGCGCTGCCCGGTGCCGAGCGCGCCGCCGTGCTCCGGCGCGCCGCGGGCGTGTTGGAGGCTTGCCGGGCCACCCTGCTGGAGGTGATGGCGTCCGAGACGGGCAAGACGCTGGACCAGGGTGACCCCGAGGTCTCGGAGGCGATCGATTTCGCCAACTACTATGCGGCCCTTGCCGAGGAGCTCGACGACATCGACGGCGCGGTCGCCGAACCGGTCGGACTGACCGTGGTCACCCCGCCGTGGAACTTCCCGGTCGCGATTCCCGCCGGCTCCACGCTGGCGGCGCTCGCAGCCGGAAGCGCGGTGATCATCAAACCCGCCCCACAGGCCAAGCGGTGCGGGTCGGTGATGGTGCAGGCGCTGTGGGACGCCGGGATTCCGCGTGCCGCACTGCAACTGGTACACGTCGACGAAGGCGACCTGGGTGCCCGGCTGATCTCCGATCCCAGGGTGGGCCGGCTCGTGCTGACCGGCGCCTTCGACACCGCCGCGCTGTTCCGCCGACTGCGGCCCGACCTTCCGCTGCTCGCGGAGACCAGCGGCAAGAACGCGATCGTGATCACGCCGCACGCCGACATCGACCTCGCGGTGAAAGACCTGGTCTACTCGGCGTTCGGGCACGCCGGGCAGAAATGCTCGGCGGCGTCGCTGGCCATCATGGTCGGCTCGGTGGCACAGTCCAGGCGGTTCCGCGACCAGCTCGTCGATGCGGTGACGTCGCTGAAGGTCGGCTATCCGGCCGATCCCACCGTGCAGATGGGGCCGGTCGTCGAACCGGCGCAGGGGAAGTTGTTGCGTGCGCTGACCACACTGGCGCCGGGGGAGCAGTGGCTGGTGCAGCCCAGCAGGCTCGACGACACCGGGCGACTCTGGTCGCCCGGGGTCAAGACCGGGGTGCGGCGCGGTTCGGAGTACCACCTCACCGAATACTTCGGGCCGGTACTCGGCCTGATCGAGGCCGCCGATCTCGACGAGGCCGTCGCGATCCAGAACCAGGTCGACTACGGGCTGACGGCGGGGCTGCACACCCTCGACCGCGGCGAGATCGAGTACTGGCTGGAGCGGGTCGAAGCCGGCAATGCGTACGTCAACCGGTCCACGGTCGGCGCGATCGTGGGCCGCCAACCCTTCGGCGGATGGAAGAAGTCGGCGGTCGGCGCGGGAACCAAGGCCGGCGGCCCCAATTACCTGATCGGCCTCAGTGACTGGCGCAGCGCCGCCGCCACGCGAGTCGGACATCTCACTCCCGTTTTGAACGAGTTCCTTTCGGCAGCAACCCATCTGAATCTCACACCGGCCGAACTCGAATTCCTGGAGAGGTCCCTCAAATCCGATGCGGCCATGTGGGAGAAGGAGGTCGGGCGCACCCGCGACCTCGCGAACCTGTTGGCGGAGAAGAACGTCTTCCGGTACCGGCCGGTGCCGGTGACGGTGCGCGCCGAGGACGGCGAGCACGCATCCCTGCTGCGCGTGGTCGCTGCCGGTGTGCTGGCCGGCGCCCGGCTGACGGTGTCGACCCCGGCGCCGCTGGACGACGCGATCGCCGGGTTACTGAGCGCGCACGGCGTCTCCTGGCACGTTCACGACGCGCAGGCGTGGCGGAATCTGCTGCGGACCACCGCCCCCGGCCGGGTCCGGTTGCTCGGCGGGAGCCGTGAGGTGTTCGCCGACGCCTGCGACGGCCGAGCGGACATCGCGCTCTACGCGCAGCCGGTCGTCGAGGCCGGACGTGTCGAACTGCTGACCTTTCTGCGCGAACAAGCGATCTCGGTCACCGCCCACCGGTTCGGTTCACCGACCGCGCTTGTCGACGGATTGCTCGACGCGGCTCACGCCGGGTAGGCGGCCACCGGCATCACCACGGTGCCCTTGCACACCCCGTCGAGGATCTCGGTGCGCCACGTCCCGAACATGGAGCCGTCGGCGGTCGGTGCGTAGAACACCAGCGAGCGTGCCGCCGCGTACTCCCGGGGCAGTCCCTCACCGCGGAAGCACTCCCACTGCCAGTTGTAGTTGAACACCCACTGGCGGCCGTCCCAGGTGTAGCGGGACGGCTGCGGGATCGTCGGATTGGACGGCGCGGGCCCGTCGCCGGCGGTCGCCACACACGTGCCGACGCACGTCGTGCTGAACGTGTACTGCGCACTGAAGTCGGGTTCGGGCTGTCGGGTCGCAACGCTGGTGCCGATCTTCTGCGACGCGAACGTCACCACGGTGTACCGGCCACTCCAGTTCGGCGGCGCCGCCGTCGCGGCCGGCGCTGCGCAAACGGACGCCGCGGCAATGACAGTCGCGGCTGTCAACGCGTGACGCGCCCGTGCGGGTGACATGGTTCCTCGCAGTCGTTTTCCAGGTGTGGCCCTTGAAACGTAATTGGCCCTACCGTCAAGTTGCCGTATCGACACGACCCGTTCGGGCACGGTTGGATCACGGGTTGGTATCGGCGGCGCCGCGAATGACGTTCCGGCCGAACGGAGCTCGCGTAGGAGACGAAATTCAGTGCCCGTGTAGCCGCATCAGTGTCCACGCCGCCATCGTCTGGGCGTCGGTGATGACCCGCTCGCGCATCATCTGCTCGACCTCGGCGCGGCTGAACCAGGCGCTGCGCATGTCCTGTTCTTCGTGCTCGCGTTCGTGCGGGCCCTCGGTGATCCCGGTCGCGAGGAACACCCGGCCACGCTGACTGCTCATGCCCGGGGCGACGTCGAGCAACCCGATCTCGGTCAGTGACTCCGCGATCAACCCGGTCTCCTCCCGCAGTTCGCGGGCGGCCAACGCAGCGCCGTCGAGTTCGGCCCGGTCCGGCGCGGTGCCCTGCGGGAACTCCCATCGTCGCAGCCCGATCGGGTACCGGTACTGCTCCACCAGGTGAAAACGGTCACCGTCGCGGGGGATCACCAGCGCATACGTCGGCTTGTCGACCACCGCGTAGACGCCCGCGCTGCCGTCCGGTCGGCGGATGTCGTCCTCGCGGATCGTCAGCCAGGGGTTTCGGTAGATCTCGCGCGTCCCCACGGCCCGGATGTAATCCACACCCACCAGTATGACCAGCAGGCAGGGGTAGCCTCACATCCTGTGCTGTTGGCGTCTTTGAACCCTGCGGCCGTGGCCGCCGGGGCCGACCTCGGTGATGCGGTGCGCATCGACGGGGTGTCGTTGAGTCGGAGTGACCTCGTCGGGGCGGCGACCTCGGTCGCCGAGCGGGTCGCCGGGGCGTCCCGGGTCGCGATCCTCGCTCGTCCGACCGCGACGACGGTGCTGGCCGTCACCGGCTGCCTGATCGCCGGTGTGCCGTTCGTGCCGGTGCCCGCCGACGTCGGCGCGGCCGAGCGGCGGCATATGCTCACCGATTCGCGCGCCCAGGCCTGGCTCGGCGAACTGCCGGAGGACACCGACGGGCTGGCACACATCCCGGTGCGGATGCACGCGCGGTCGTGGCACCGCTACGCCGAACCGGCGCCGGACGCCCCGGCGATGATCATCTACACCTCGGGGACCACCGGTCTGCCCAAGGGCGTGGTGGTCAGCCGCCGCGCGGTGGCCGCCGACCTCGACATGCTGGCGCAAGCCTGGCAGTGGACCCCCGAGGACACGCTGGTGCATGGGCTGCCGATGTATCACGTGCACGGCCTCGTCCTGGGTCTGCTCGGATCTCTGCGGATCGGGAACCGGTTCGTGCACACCGGAAAACCGACACCGCAGGCGTACGCGCACGCGGTCACCGACCTCGGCGGCACCCTGCTGTTCGGGGTTCCGACGGTCTGGTCGCGCATCGTCGAGGACGGCGACGCCGCCCGCGCGCTGGCACCGGCCCGGCTGCTGGTGTCGGGCAGCGCGGCACTGCCGGTGCCGGTGTTCGACGGGTTGTCGGCGCTGAGCGGACATCAGGCGATCGAACGGTACGGCAGTACCGAAACGTTGATCACGCTGAGCACGCTGGTCACCGGCGAGCGCAGACCCGGCTGGGTCGGCGTCGCGCTTCCCGGGGTGCAGACGCGGCTGGTGGCCGACGACGGTGCGCCGGTGCCGCATGACGGTGAGTCGATCGGGCAGTTGCACGTGCAGAGCCCGACGCTGTTCGACGGTTACCTCAACCGGCCGGATGCGACCGCGGAAGTGCTCGGCGACGACGGCTGGTACCACACCGGTGACGTCGCCGCGATCGACGCCGACGGGATGCACCGCATCGTCGGGCGCGCATCGGTCGACCTGATCAAGAGCGGCGGGTTCCGCATCGGGGCAGGCGAGATCGAGACGGTGCTGCTGGGCCACGACGGCGTCCGGGAGGCCGCGGTGATCGGGGCGCCCGACGAGGACCTCGGCCAGCGCATCGTCGCGTTCGTGGTCGGCGACGCGAACCCGGACGAGCTGATCGCGTATGTCGGCCAGCAGCTTTCGGCCCACAAGCGGCCCCGCGAGGTTCGCCTCGTCGACAGCCTGCCCCGCAACGCGATGGGTAAGGTGCTGAAGAAGGAACTGGCGCAATGGCTTTGAGATTCAGCGACCTGTGCATCGACGCCAATGACGTGCAGAAGCTCGCGGCGTGGTGGGCGCAGGTGCTCGGCTGGCCCGCCGAGGACGCCGGTGACGGGGACGTCGTGCTGCGCGCCCCCGCCGGCGCACCGGACTGGCTGTTCCTGCCGGTGCCCGAGGGGAAGACGGTCAAGAACCGCATCCACATGGACCTGACCCCGGACGATCAGCAGGCCGAGGTCGAGCGCGTGATCGGTCTCGGGGCGCGGCGGGTATACATCGGCCAGGGCGACCAGACCTGGGTCGTACTCGCCGACCCCGAAGGCAACGAATTCTGCATCCTGGCAGCGCCCGGGTGACGTCGGCACCGCGAGCGCGCGTGTCTGCCCGCCGCCGCGCCGCCTCTCCTGGCGTCACGCGCACGCTCGTCGCCCTCGGCGGTGCGCTCGCCACCATCCTGATGCCGGCCTGCGGCCGTGCGCCCGAGGTCATGCTCGTGCAGACCAGCATCGTCGTCCCGCCCGCGCCGACCCCGCCCGTCGCCGCCGGTGACACCCTGACCATCGGCACCGCGGCGGTGGACACCACCGGCGGCTGGCTACCTGACGGCGTCCTGCTGTCTCCGTTCGACGCAGCCAATCCGATTCTGTCGCAGCTGGATCCGTCGCTGCTGAGTGCGGTCCAGGAAGCCGCCCGGGCCGCTGAAGCCGAAGGTGTCGAGATGTCGGTGGCCTCCGGCTGGCGTTCGCAAGGCTTCCAGCAGCGACTGTTCGACGACGCGATCGCGACCTACGGCAGCGTCGAGGTCGCCGCGCAGTTCGTCGCGACGCCGGAGGTCTCCAAGCATGTGACCGGGCAGGCAGTCGACATCGGCCCGCCCGAAGCCGACCGGTGGCTCATCGCCAACGGCAACCGGTTCGGGCTGTGCCAGATCTACGCCAACGAGATCTGGCACTTCGAGCGCGCCGCCGACGCCCAGGGCAACTGCCCGCCGCTGAGGCCGAACGCCGCGGGCTGACCGCCGGTGGCGTCAGCCGATGCGCCGCCGTCAGCCGCCCGCGCCGCCGTCGCCGTCAGCCGCCCGCGCCGCCGTCGCCGCCGGCCCCGCCCCCTCCGCCGGTGCGGCCGGTAGCCGACTTCCCGGACTGACCCGACTTGCCTGCGCCGCCCGAGGTGCCCGCGCCGCTGGTGCCGCCGGTGCCGCCGTTGCCACCGGCGCCGCCGCGGCCGCCGGTCCCGTCATCGCCGGTCTTCCCGCTGGCGCCGGACCTGCCGAACAGGCCCTTCGCGCCGGCGCGCCCCGGGTCGCCGCCGGCGCCCCCGTCACCGCCGCGGCCACCGACGCCGCCGGCACCGCCGGCACCGCCTGCCCCGACGACGCCAGGTGAGTGGACGGTGCCGCCCGCTCCGCCGTCGCCTCCCGTACCGCCGTTCGCGCCGTCACCACCGGCGCCGCCGGTACCGCCGTCGCCGCCCTTGCCGCCCTTGCCTCCGAACAGGCCGCCGCGACCACCCGCGCCGCCTGCCCCACCCTTGCTGCCGTTCCCGCCGTCGGCGCCCGCCCCGCCGGTGCCGCCGGTGCCGCCGTCGCCGCCGATGGCGGAACCGCCCCAGGCGGATCCGCCCGCGCCGCCCTGGCCTCCGGACGCCCCGCTGCTGCCGGCCCCGCCGTTGCCGCCGTTTCCGCCCGTCGCCACCCCGTTGGCGGCGAACGCGACGCCGCCGAGCCCGCCGGCACCGCCGTAGCCACCCAGGGCGCCGTCACCGCCGTTGCCGCCGGCTCCGCCGGTGGCGCTTCCGTCGAAGCTGTTCGCCCAGCCGCCGTTGCCGCCCGCGCCGCCGTTCGGCACGTCGACGCAGCACAGCGCGCCGATCGGATAACGACCGCCGTCGCCGCCGTCCCCTCCGTCACCGGCGACGATGTCGCCGTAACCGAGATAGGGGCCCGCGCCGGCGCCGGCCTGGGCGGTCACGCCGCCGGGGACCGGGTTGACCCCCGCCGAACCGGCGACGCCGGGCGCCCCGTTACCGCCCGCGCCGCCATTGCCCCACAGGGTCCCGCCGTTGCCGCCCGCCCCGCCGTTCTGACCGGGCGCGGTACCGTCGCCGCCGCGCCCGCCGTTGCCGAAGAGGCCGGCACTGCCGCCGCGGCCGCCGTTGGCGCCGTTGCCGCCGTTACCCCAGATGATGCCGCCGTCTCGTCCGTTGCAGGCGTTCCCGACGCAGTCGGCCGGGGCATCGGCGCCGTTGCCGAACAGCGGGCGGAACGGTGGGTATCCGGCCGCGGCCTGGGCGGACGCCGGGGCCGCAGACCGGTCGGCGTTGTGGGACGCGGTGGTCGCGCACGACTCGGTGAGCGGCAGACAGTCGGCGTAGGGGGCGGCCGGCAGCGACGATCGCGGCGTCGCGGCCGCGTCGGGTGCGAGCACCAGTGACGCACCGATCGCTGTTCCGGCCAGCCCGGCCGCAACGACCAGACTGGCGAAGAGCGGTGATTTCGCTGATACCTCGACGGCGATGGACACGCTGGAGATCCCTTCTCGAAAGCCGGTGAGGCTGGGAGGCGCTGGTCGACTACCTGGCTTCAAGATCGTCGCGCCAGAGCATAATTTGCGGATGCGTAGAAAACCAAAATGCTGGCAACGTCAAAGACTTCTGCGGGGCACGCAGGGTGTCACCTCGAACACGCGCGCGCTTGACCGAAAGGGGCGCTACCAGCAAATTTCGCGTCCGGCCGGTCGGGCGGTGAGGTGGCGCTCGACGGCGCCGAGAGCGCGCCGCGCGCCACGTATCGTGGCGCGCCGGCGCGCAGACCCGCGCGCTCGCGCGGCGAAGAGGGTGGCGAGGAGGGTGGCTAAGCCACGTCAGTTTGCGTGCAGGGCCTCGTTGAGGGTGATTCCCGTGCCGTCGCGCTTGACGACCTCGACGGCGCCGGTCACGGAGTTGCGGCGGAACAGCAGATTGGCGGCACCGGAGAGCTCGCGGGCCTTGACGGTCTGCCCGTCAGAGGTGGTCACCTTGGTCCCGGCTGTCACGTACAGCCCGGCCTCGACCACGCAGTCGTCACCGAGCGAGATGCCCAGGCCCGCGTTCGCGCCGAGCAGGCACCGCTTACCGACCGAGATGACCTGCGTGCCGCCGCCCGACAGCGTGCCCATGATGGACGCGCCGCCGCCGACGTCGGAGCCGTCGTCGACGACGACGCCCGCCGAGATGCGGCCCTCGACCATCGAGCTGCCCAGCGTGCCCGCGTTGAAGTTCACGAACCCCTCGTGCATGACGGTGGTGCCCGCTGCCAGGTGTGCGCCGAGGCGCACCCGGTCAGCATCGGCGATCCGCACCCCGGACGGCAGCACGTAGTCGACCATCCGCGGGAACTTGTCGACCCCGTGCACCGTGACCGGACCCCGGCGGCGCAGCCGCGCACGCACTCTCTCGAAGCCCTCGATCGCGCACGGTCCGTGGCTGGTCCACACCACGTTGGTCAGCAGCCCGAAGAACCCGTCGGCGTTGAGCCCGTGCGGCGCCACCAGCCGATGCGACAGCAGGTGCAGACGCAGGTAGACGTCGTACGCGTCGACGGCCTTGTCCTGCAGCGACGCGATGGTGGTCCGCACCAGCACGACCTCGACGTCGCGGTCCTCGTCGCGTCCCACCAGCGCGGCCAGTTCGGCGGGCGCCTCTGCGACCGACAACCGCACCGTTCCCGACGGCCCGTCCGCCGTCAGTTCGGGGGAGGGGAACCAGGTATCGAGAACGGATCCGTCGGCCGCGATCGTCGCGACGCCGACGCCAGAAGCTGCAGTCACGATGCAACAGGCTACCGCGCGCCCCGACCGGCTAACGTGGGTAGTTGTGCTGGACTTACACGCCGACCCGGTCGCCCTGACGGCGGCGCTGGTCGACATCCCCAGCGAGTCGCGCCACGAGTCCCGCATCGCCGACGAGATCGAACGCGCGCTGCGCGAGCAGACCACCGGCTTCGACATCATCCGCAGCGGGGACGCGGTGCTGGCCCGAACCGACTACGGCCGGCCGTCGCGGGTGCTGCTCGCCGGGCATATCGACACCGTTCCGGCCGCCGACAACCTGCCGAGCCGGATGCACGACGGGCTGCTGTACGGCTGCGGCACCTCGGATATGAAATCCGGCGACGCGGTATTCCTGCACCTGGCGGCGACCGTCGCCGATCCCGCACACGACATCACGCTCGTCATGTACGACTGCGAGGAGATCGAGGCCACGGCCAACGGGCTCGGCCGCATCGAGCGGGAGCTGCCCGAATGGCTCGCCGCCGACGTCGCGATCCTCGGCGAACCGTCCGGCGGCCTCATCGAGGCCGGCTGTCAGGGCACCCTGCGCGTCGTCGTCCGCGCCGCGGGCACCCGCGCGCACTCGGCCCGGTCCTGGTTGGGCGACAACGCGATTCACAAGCTCGGCGAGGTGCTGGCCCGGCTGAAGGCATATCGGGCCCGCAGCGTCGAGATCGACGGCTGCACCTACCGTGAGGGATTGTCGGCGGTGCGTATCGACGGCGGCATCGCCGGCAACGTGATTCCCGACGCCGCGAGCGTGACCGTCAACTTCCGCTTCGCGCCGGACCGCAGCGTCGAGCAGGCCCACGCGCACGTCCGCGAGGTGTTCGACGGCCTCGACGTCACCATCGAACTCACCGATTCCGCCGCAGGCGCTCTGCCCGGTCTGGCCAAGCCCGCGGCCGCTGCGCTGGTGCAGGCGGCCGGCGGGCAGGTGCGGGCCAAGTACGGCTGGACCGACGTGTCCCGCTTCGCCGCGCTGGGCATCCCCGCGGTGAACTACGGCCCGGGAGACCCGAATATGGCGCACCGCGTCGACGAACACGTCGAGGTCGCGCAGATCACCGCGGTGACCGAGATGCTGCGGCGCTATTTAATCGCTTGACCGCGCCGATAACCTGAAATACATGCTGTCGCTCTAGAGGATTCCGGTTTCTGTCCGCCCCTCACCGAGAGCTTCCGCATGCCGTCGATCATCTGCACGCATCTGTCCTTCTCCTTCGACGCCGGTCCCGCGACGACCACGCTGTTCAGCGATCTGTCGTTCACCCTCGGCGCCGGCCGCACCGGCCTGGTGGCCCCCAACGGCGCGGGCAAGAGCACTCTGTTGCGCCTGATCGCCGGTGAACTGCGGCCCACCTCGGGCACCGTCGGCACCGACGGCGTGGTCGGCTACCTGTCGCAGACCCTTCCGCTGCTCGACGACCGCCGGGTCGCCGAGGTCCTCGGCGTCGCGCCGGTGCTCGACGCGCTGTCCGCTTTGGCAGCAGGCGATTCCGGCGACGCGGTGTTCGCCACCATCGGCGACGACTGGGACCTCGAGGAACGCACCCGGGCCCAGCTCGACCGGCTGGGCCTGGGCCACATCGAGCTCGACCGCTCGCTGCGCTCACTGTCCGGCGGAGAGGCGGTCACCCTCGGGCTGGCCCGCGAACTGCTGCGCCGCCCGGATGTGCTTCTGCTCGACGAGCCCACCAACAACCTCGACGCGGATGCGCGGCAGCGGCTCTACGATGCGCTCGACGATTTCCGTGGGTGTCTGCTCGTCGTCAGCCATGACCGCATGCTGCTCGACCGGATGGACCGGATCGCCGAGCTCTACCGCGGCGAATTGCGGCTCTACGGAGGTGATTTCACCGCCTACGCCGAAGCAGTGCAGGAATCCCAGCGTGCGGCCCAGGATGCCTTCCGTTCCGCCGAGCAGGCCGTCAAACGCGAGAAACGGCAACGCCAGGAAGCCCGTGAACGGCAAGAACGGCGATCGGCGGCGGCGAAACGCACCATCGGGGACGCCGGGTTGCCGAAGATCGTCGCCGGCGCCAGGAAACGCCGTGCCCAGCAGACCGCGGGCCGCACCGACGACGTGCACGCCCGGCGCCTCGACGACGCAGTGGGCCGCCTCGCCGACGCGGAGCGGGCGGTGCGTGACGACGACACGCTGGTCCTCGACCTGCCCGACACCGTCGTCCCGGCCGGACGCACGGTGTTGGACGCCAACGGGATACGGGTGTGCGTCGGGGGTCGAGAGGTGCTCACCGATGTCAGCGTGTCGGTGCGAGGGCCGGAACGGATCGCGCTGACGGGGCCGAACGGCGCGGGCAAGACAACGCTGCTGCGGGTGCTGCTCGGGGAGTTGCCGCCCGATGCCGGCACCGTCGCGACGGCCCGTGGCCGGGTGGCCTACCTGTCGCAGCGCCTGGACCTGCTCGACGACGAGCGCAGCGTCGCCGACAACCTCGCGGCGTCCGCCCCGAGTCTGTCGCTGACCCGGCGGCGGCATCTGTTGGCGCAGTTCCTGTTCCGTGGCGACGCCGTCGACCTGCCCGTGTGCGCGCTGTCCGGCGGGGAACGGCTGCGCGCGACGCTGGCCTGTGTGCTGTTCGCCGAACCCGCACCGCACCTGCTCCTGCTCGACGAGCCGACGAACAACCTCGACCTCGTCAGTGCCGAGCATCTGCGGCACGCGTTGAGCGGCTACCGCGGGGCCTTCATCGTGGTCAGCCACGACGCGGCGTTCCTGGACGCCGTCGGTGTGGATCGTGTGCTGCGCCTGCAGGACGGCCGGCTGACCGAGCGCACCTAAAGCGCCGGGCGAGTCGGCGCGGGCCGCGGTGCGACGGGCGTAACCGGTGCGGCCTGCCCCGGTGGCGCCGTCGCAGGCTCCCGCTCGTCGGTGTCATCGCGCGCGGCTTCGTCGGTGTCGTCACGAGCGGGCTCGCCGGTGTCCTCGGCTTCGGGCGTCTCGACCGCTTCGGCTGACGACGGCGCCTTGTCGGCGAGACCCGTTGTTCCGGAACCGGTTTCCTCTGGTACTCCCGTCTGGGCGAGTCCGGACGCCAGTTGCGCGGGCAGCGTGAGCAGGGCGGGGGCCAACGCCGCCAACGGCGCGGCGAGCTGCTGGCCCAGCGCCCCGAGCTGGCCCAGCTGGCCGACGGCCTGTCCCAGCGCATCGGCGCCGGGTGGGCCGGGTGCGGCCGTCGCGGCGGCAACTTCCGGGGCCGACGTCATCCGGTCGGCAGCCGCACTGATCGCGTCGCCGCCACGCTCGTCGCCGCGTTCGTAGGCCAGCGCGGCCTGGTGCAGCAGTTCGGCGATCGTCTCGCCGGCGGTTTGGGCGCCGGCCACCGAACGGGACCGCCGGCCCAACGTGCCGGCCAGCGCGGTGTCGACGGCGGCGGCGATCGGTCCGTGCGACGCGGCCAGCGGAGCGGAACCGGGCGCGGACGCACCCAGCGCGCCGAGCCCGGTGGCCACCCCGGCGTGGACGTCGGCGAGTGATCGCAGGCCGTGCGGGTCCACCGAAAGGGGCTCGGTCATCGTCACCTCCGGAATCGTCGGTGTGTCGATCCTATGAGCGGAGAACAGGACCCCAGCGCACCAAAAGGCGCTCCAGGAGTGGCTACCTCAGCGCCGCCCGCGCGAACGCGCAGTCGAGGGCGCGGCACAACCGGGCCAGCGTCTCGGCGGCCCGCGGATCGCCCAGCTGCACCCCGTCGCGTGCCGCGCGCAGCGCGACCGCCCGCTGGCCGCCGCGCTCGGCGGCCTTCACGGCGTCACGCGCCGCCGCGACCGCGCCGTGCTCGTCGCCTCGCGCCGACATCGTCCAGGCCCGGGCCAGCGCCAGCTCGGGGGCGAACAGCATCGACTTGAGGCCGTGCTTGGACTCCGCGCGCGACAACGCCTTTCCGGCCTCGACCGTCTGGCCGAGCCGGCCCAGCGCCTGGGCGAGCAGCATCCAGGCCAGCGGTCCCCATGAGTATCCGGTCGGTGCGAGCGTCGCCGCAGCGTTGCGAAGCAGCGGTACCGCCTCGGCGTGCTCACCGGAGGCGATCAGCACATCGGCGGTGAGCACTTCGCCGATCGCCCGGCCCGGCTGACGCCGCTGCGCGAGGTCGGTCAGCCGCCGCGCCAGCTCAAGGGCACGGTCGGTGTCGCCGGTCATCATCAGCGCCGTGGTCTGGCCGAAGCCACTGGTGAACCGCAGCAGGCCGGGCTGGCCGGCCGACAGTGCGCGCTCGGCGAGCGCGTCGACGTCGGCGAACCGGCCCATCCGCGCCGAACTCAACGCCGCCGCCGAGGCCGCCCACCCGACGGCGGTGTCGTCGGCGTGTTGGGACGTCAGCACTTCGTCGGCGAGTTCTGATGCGCGCCCGAGGTTTCCGGCGTTCATCGTGAACGTCGCAGACAGCGCGTCGAGTGTGATCCGCGCCGACGGCGATGTCACCTTGCCCCGTGTCGTGCGCAGGAACGCCGTGGCGCGTTCGGGTTGGGACAGCATCCAGAACTGGTTGGCCGCGGTCGGCAGCGCCCACGCCAGCAGCTCGTCCTCGGTCAGTGCCGCCGGGTCGATCTCGGCGAGGATCTCGTCGGCCTCGCGGCCGCGGCCCTGCCAGGCCAGTGCATACCCGACGGTCAACCGGGCGTCGAGCTGCGGCGACTGGGTCAGCGCGGCCCGGCCGAGCCGTTCGCCCAGATCGAGATCGCCGAGCCGCAGCGCCTCCCGCGCCGCCGCGCACAGCTCGGTAGCGGTCAGGGCGCGGTCGCTGCCGATCGCCAGGAACGCCGTCCGCAGCCGTGACACCACGCCCCGGCCGGGCCCGGACGTGCGCTCGACCACCGCGGTGCGCAGCCGGCGGAGATCCGGGCCGCCGAGCGCGGTGCGGACCGCGTCGAGCAGCAGCGGGTGCGCGGGGCGAAGTTCACCGCCGACGACGGATACGGCGCCGCACTCCAGCGCCGCGTCGACCGCGTCGGCCCCGGCCAGCGTGTCGGCGTCGCTGCGCGGCAACGGATCCGACACCGTCAGGAACTCCAGCACGGTGCGTGCCGGGGCCGGCAGGGTCGCGACGAACTCGTCGGCCTGCGCGAGCAGCCGGGTGTCGTCGTGCCCCGGCGGCCGCACGTCGACGCGGGCCACCAGGCCGTCGCGCCACAGTGTGCTGACCTCGGCGGGTACCGGCGCATCGTCGGTCGTCGCGGTGAGCAGCAGCCGCGCCGTCCCCTCGACCGCCAGCTGATGGACCAGCGCACTCGACAGCGGGTCCAGCAGGTGTGCGTCGTCGACGATCACCAACCGCCCGTCGCCGAGCTGCTCGGCGGCCGCACGTGAGACCGCCGTGGCCGACCCTGTCTCCGGGACCTCGACGAGCCGTTCGAATGCGCCGAACGGCACAGGCTGGCGGGCCGTCGTCGCGAACACCCAGTCCACGCGCGGGAACTCGGCGGCCAGCCGGTCGGCGACGGTACGTGCCAACGTCGTCTTCCCGACCCCGGACGGGCCGATCAGCACCGCGCCCGCGCGGGTCCGCACACCGAGTTCGAGCTGGTCGAGCGCCGGATCGGCGGGCGCGATCACCCATCCGAGAGGCAGAGGCGAAGGCACAAGCCGGAGTCTATGTGGCTAGGTTGGTGGTGTGTCCCGAGATCCAGACCGTGAATGGGCCGTCTGTGTCTACTGCGCCTCGGGTCCGACCCATCCCGCGCTGCTGGAGCTGGCCCGCGCCGTCGGCGCCGGGATCGCGGACAGGGGGTGGACGCTCGTCTCCGGCGGCGGCAACGTCTCGGCGATGGGCGAGGTCGCGAGCGCGGCCCGCAGCCACGGCGGGTACACCGTCGGAGTGATCCCGAAGGCGCTCGTGCACCGGGAGGTCGCCGACACCGAGGCCGACGAACTGGTCGTCACCGACACGATGCGGGAACGCAAACAGGTGATGGAGGACCGCGCCGACGCCTTTCTCGCGCTGCCCGGGGGGATCGGCACCCTCGAAGAGTTCTTCGAAGCCTGGACAGCGGGCTATTTGGGTATGCACACCAAACCGATCGTGATGCTCGACACCACGGGGCACTACGACGGTCTCCTGGCCTGGCTGCGGGGGTTGGTCGGAACCGGATACGTCGCCGAGGACGCGATGCGATCTCTCGTCGTCGTCGACGACGTCGATGCCGCTCTGGCCGCTTGCGCACCCCGGCTAGGGTGACGCACACAACAGCAGCAGCGGAGACAGCGGAGGCACAGTGAGCAAGAAGTCGGGGACCCGCAGCAGCGTCGGTCTGCTCGATATCGCCAAACAGGTACCGGGACTGGTCAGGGACACGCCGACGATCGTGCGCGGTGTGGTCACCGGCTTCGGTGCCCGCCCGACCGCGAAGACGTCCATCGGGAAGGTCTTCCAGGACCGGGCCGCGCAGTACGGCAACAAGGTGTTCCTGAAGTTCGAGGACCGTGAGATCACCTACGCCGAGGCGAACGAGACCGTCAACCGCTACGCCGCGGTGCTGGCCGCCAAGGGGGTCGGCCACGGCGACGTCGTCGGCATCATGATGCGCAACTCCCCGGAACCGGTGCTGCTCATGCTCGCCGCGGTCAAGTGCGGGGCGATCTCGGGGATGCTCAACTACCACCAGCGCGACGAGGTCCTCAAGCACAGCCTCGGGCTGCTGTCGGCCTCGGTCGTGGTCGCCGAGACCGAGTTCGTGGAACCCATCACCGAATCCGGCGCCGACACCGACGGGCTGATCACCCTCGACGAGTTCAAGCAGCTCGCCGAGACGGCGCCGACGAGCAACCCGGCGACCACGTCCGCGGTGCTCGCCAAGGACAAGGCGTTCTACATCTTCACCTCCGGCACCACCGGCATGCCGAAGGCCAGCGTGATGACCCACTACCGCTGGCTGCGCGCACTGGCCGGGTTCGGCGGTCTGGGCATGCGCCTCAACAGCAACGACACGCTGTACTGCTGCCTGCCGCTCTACCACAACAACGCGCTGACGGTGGCGCTGTCGTCGGTGCTGAACTCCGGGGCGACGCTGGCGCTGGGCAAGTCGTTCTCGGCGTCGAAGTTCTGGGACGACGTGATCCGCTACGACGCCACCGCGTTCGTCTACATCGGCGAGATCTGCACCTACCTGCTCAACCAGCCCGAGAAGCCGACCGACCGCAAGCACCGGGTCAGGGTCATCTGCGGCAACGGCCTGCGCCCGGCGATCTGGGACGCGTTCACCGAACGCTTCGGCATCAAGCGGGTCTGCGAGTTCTACGCCGCCAGCGAGGGCAACACCGCGTTCGTCAACGTCCTCAACATCGACAAGACCACCGGGATCTGCCCCAGCCCGATCGCGTTCGTCGAGTACGACGAACACACCGGCGAGCCGGTGCGCGGCGACGACGGCCGGGTGCGCAAGGTCAAGAAGGGTGAGCCCGGCCTGCTGCTGTCGAAGGTCAGCAACTTCCAGCCGTTCGACGGCTACACCGACAAGAAGGAATCGGAGAAGAAGCTGGTGCGCGACGCCTTCAAAGAGGGCGACGTGTGGTTCAACACCGGGGACCTGATGCGGGCCCAGGGGCTCGGGCATGCGGCGTTCACCGACCGGCTCGGCGACACCTTCCGCTGGAAGGGCGAGAACGTGGCCACCACCGAGGTGGAGGCGGCGGTGTCGACCGACCCGCAGGTCGAGGAGGCCACCGTCTTCGGCGTCGAGGTGCCCGACACCGGCGGCCGCGCCGGGATGGTCGCCATCCAGCTCAAAGAGGGCAAGGAGTTCGACGGCAAATCGCTGGCCAAGGCCGCCTTCGACAAACTGCCCGGTTACGCGGTGCCGCTGTTCGTGCGCGTGGTCTCAGAACTGGCTCACACCTCGACGTTCAAGAGCCAGAAGGGGGACCTGCGCAAGGAGGGCTACGGCGGCTCCAGCGGCGAGGGCGACGAGGACGACGTCAAGGTCGAAGACCCGATCTACGTGCTGTCGGGGCGTGAAGAGGGCTACGTCGAGTTCTACGAGGAGTACCTGATCGAGGTCAAGGACGGCAAAAAGCCCAAGTAACGGGCGAATCGGGCGCGCAAAACGACACCGAGCGTCGTCGAGCGCGCCGGATTCGCGGTGAACCGTAGCCTGGGGAGGTGCAGTCGACGTTCCTGGGTAGGCCGGTCGCGGGGGACCGTGCGCTGATCATGGCGATCGTGAACCGCACGCCCGACTCGTTCTACGACCGCGGGGCCACGTTCACCGACGACGCGGCCAAGCAGGCCGCGCACCGCGTCGTCGCCGAGGGCGCCGACATCGTCGACGTCGGCGGGGTCAAGGCCGGGCCCGGGGTCACCGTCGAGGTCGACGAGGAGATCGCGCGGGTGGTGCCGTTCATCGAATGGCTGCGCGAGACGTTCCCCGACCAGCTGATCAGCGTGGACACCTGGCGCGCCGAGGTGGCCAAACAGGCGTGTGCGGCCGGGGCGGACCTGATCAACGACACGTGGGGCGGCGCCGACCCCGACCTGGCGGCCGTGGCCGCCGAGTTCGGCGCAGGCCTGGTGTGTTCGCACACCGGTGGCGCGGTGCCGCGCACCCGGCCGTTCCGGGTCAACTACGGGCTGAGCGAGCGGGGCGTCGTCGACGATGTGCTCGCCGAGGTGACGGCCGCGGCCGAGCGGGCGGTGTCGCTCGGGGTCGCCCGCGACCGCATCCTGATCGATCCGACCCACGATTTCGGCAAGAACACTTACCACGGTCTTAGTTTGTTGCGTCATGTAAAAGAGCTTGTTAACACTGGATGGCCGGTCCTGATGGCGCTGAGTAACAAGGATTTCGTCGGGGAAACTCTGGGTGTGGGACTGACCGAACGCCTCGAGGGCACCCTGGCCGCAACCGCTCTGGCGGCCGCGGAAGGCGCCGCCGTTTTCCGGGTGCACGAGGTGGGTCCCACGCGTCGGGTACTGGAGATGGTTGCGTCAATCCAAGGCGCCCGTCCGCCGAAACACACGGTGAGGGGATTGGCATGACTGTGTTGTCTGACCGCGTCGATGAACTGGCCACCTACGAGGTCGCCGAACACCGCTGGCTGACCGACCGCAGCTGGAGCCGGCCGGACTGGTCGATCGCCGAACTGGTGGCCGCCAAGCGTGGCCGCACGGTGTCGGTCGTGCTTCCCGCCCTGAACGAAGAGGAGACCGTCGCCAGCGTCGTCGAGACCATCACCCCGTTGCTGGGCGGGCTGGTCGACGAGTTGATCGTGCTGGACTCCGGATCCACCGACGACACCGAGATCCGGGCCGTCGCCGCGGGTGCCCGGGTGGTCAGCCGCGAGGTCGCGCTGCCCGAGGTGCCGCCGCAGCCCGGCAAGGGCGAGGTGCTGTGGCGGTCGCTGGCGGCCACCACCGGCGACCTGATCGCGTTCGTCGACTCCGATCTGATCGATCCGGACCCGATGTTCGTGCCCAAGCTGCTCGGTCCGCTGCTGACGACCGAGGGTGTGCACCTGGTCAAGGGCTTCTACCGGCGGCCGCTGAAGGTCAGCGGCAAGGAGGACGCGAACGGCGGCGGCCGCGTCACCGAGCTGGTGGCCCGTCCGCTGCTGGCCTCGCTGCGCCCCGAGTTGATGTGCCTGTACCAGCCGCTGGGCGGCGAATACGCCGGCACCCGCGAACTGTTGACCGCGGTGCCGTTCGCGCCGGGCTACGGCGTCGAGATCGGTCTGCTCATCGACACCTACGACCGGCTGGGTCTGGATGCCATCGCGCAGGTCAACCTCGGCGTGCGCACGCACCGCAACCGGCCGCTGACCGAGCTGGCCTCGATGAGCAGGCAGGTCATCGGCACGCTGCTGTCGCGCTGCGGCGTCCCGGACTCCGGTGTCGGGCTGACCCAGTTCTTCGCCGACGGTGAGGACTACACCCCGCGCACGTCGACGGTGTCCTTGTGCGACCGTCCGCCGATGAACACGCTGCGGCCGCGCTGACCCAACGGGTGGCCGCCCCGCGGTCGTCGGTGCCGTCGGGCACTATCGAGGGGTGACTCTCGTCCTGCTCTACCTCGTCGTACTGGTGCTCGTCGGCATCGTGTTGTTCGCCGTGGGCAGTGTGCTGTTCGGCCGCGGCGAGGTGCTGCCGCCGCTTCCGCAGGGGACCACCGCGACCGTGCTGCCCGCGTCCGGTGTCACCGGGGCCGACGTCGAGGCCGTGAAGTTCACCCAGACCCTGCGTGGCTACAAGGCCAGTGAAGTGGACTGGGTGCTCGACCGGCTCGGCCGCGAGTTGGACATGTTGCGCGGTGAACTCGCCGCGGTGCGCTCGTCCTACGGCCTCGACGCCGAGCCCGGACACGAGGACGCCGACGCGTCGGCCGGGGCGCACGCGCTACCGCCGGAGTACGTGCGGGACGACTCGTGACGGGCATGAAACCGGCGATGGAACCGGACAACCGGATCCGCTGCGGGTGGATCGATCAGTCCCGGCTGTCGGCGGCCGACTTCGTGCTGTATCGCGATTACCACGACACCGAATGGGGCCGTCCGCTGTACGGCTCGCCCGAGCTGTTCGAGCGGGTCAGTTTGGAGGCGTTCCAGAGCGGACTGTCCTGGCTGATCATCCTGCGCAAGCGGGACAACTTCCGGGCGGCGTTCGACGGCTTCGACGTCGAGCGCATCGCGCGCTACGGGGACCGCGATGTCGAACGGCTGATGTCCGAGCCGGGCATCGTGCGCAACCGCGCCAAGATCGAGGCCACCATCGCCAACGCCCGAGTGGTCGCCGACATGTCCGACGCCGGTGAGGATCTCGGGGAGCTGCTGTGGTCGTTCGCACCGGCGGACCGGGCGACGCGGTCTCGACCGGGGAGTCTGGCGGACGTCGCCGCGGTGTCCCCGGAGTCGACGGCCATGGCCAAGGCGCTCAAGAAGCGCGGATTCCGGTTCGTCGGGCCCACGACGGCCTACGCCCTGATGCAGGCCACCGGGATGGTCGACGACCACGTCGCCGACTGCTGGGTGCCGCGCGTGGAGGCGACCGGGGCGGGACGTTCAGCGAATCAAAAGGGCCCGTCAGGGCAGCTATAGCCGGGTCTTCGCACACGACCCGGCCCGGATAGGGAACAATGGAACATGTAGCAGTTCAGAGCCGGGTGCTGTCAGTGCACGCCCAACAGTGCCCAGCTTCCGGCTCACGGACAGACGAGGCCCTGACGGGCACGCCCATTGTGGAGGGAGCACTCGATGGCGGCGATGAAGCCCCGGACTGGAGACGGTCCACTGGAAGCGACCAAGGAGGGGCGAGGCATCGTGATGCGGGTTCCACTGGAAGGCGGAGGCCGACTCGTCGTCGAGCTCACCCCGGAGGAAGCCGCCGCCCTCGGCGATGAGCTCAAAGGCGTAACCAGCTAGCGCCGACTCCTTCAGGCCGAGACCGTGCGATAAATCTGCACGGTCTGTTCGGCGATGCGCGCCCATGAGAAGTGGTCGATGCAGCGCTGCCTGCCCGCCAGTCCGTACCGGCCGGCCCGCTGCGGGTCGGCGACCAGGGCGTTGACGGCCTCGGCGAGGTCACGTTCGAACGTCTCAGTCGCCTCGGCGTCGTAGTGCACCAGGAGCCCGGTCTGCTGGTCGGCGACCACCTCGGGGATGCCGCCGACGTCGGAGGCGACCACCGCCGTCGCGCACGCCATCGCCTCCAGATTCACGATGCCCAGTGGTTCGTACACCGATGGGCACACGAATACCGTTGCCGCGGACAAGATCTCGTCGATCTTCGGCTGAGGGAGCATTTCCCGGACCCAGAACACCCCGGTGCGGCTCTGCGACAGCTGCTGCACCGCCGAGGCGATCTCCTTGGCGATCTCCGGGGTGTCGGGGGCGCCGGCGCACAGCACGAGCTGCACCGCGGGGTCGAAGTGGTGCGCTGCCGCCACCAGGTGGGCGACGCCTTTCTGCCGCGTGATCCGGCCGACGAACGCGACGATCGGACGGGACAGGTCCACACCGAGTTCGGTCAGCACCGACCCGTCGCCGCCGGCTTGGACCGGACGCCACTTGTCGGTGTCGATCCCGTTGAGTACGACATGCACCTTGTCGGGGTCCAGCGCCGGATACGTGCGCAGCACGTCCTCGCGCATCCCGGCGCTGACGGCGATGACGGCGTCGGCAGCCTCCACCGCGGTCTTCTCCACCCACGACGAGATCCGGTAACCGCCGCCGAGCTGCTCGGCCTTCCACGGCCGCATCGGTTCCAGCGAGTGTGCTGTCAGCACGTGCGGCACCCCGTAGAGCAGTGCCGACAGATGCCCCGCCATCCCGGCGTACCAGGTGTGCGAGTGCACCACGGTGGCCTGGGCGGCGGAGTTGACCATGGACAGGTCGGCCGACAGCGTCGCCAGCGCCGGGTTCGCGCCGACCAGCGCCGGGTCGGGCTGGGCCACCGTCGCGCCGGGGCGCGGTGCCCCCATGCAGTGCACGTCGACCTCGCACAGCCGCCGAAGCTGCGCGACGAGCTCGGTGACATGGACGCCGGCGCCGCCGTAGACCTCCGGTGGATACTCCCGCGTCATCATCGCCACCCGCATGCTCCTGACCGTATCCAACTTCTCGAGGCGCTGCGCCGCATCCCCAATTGTCTTGACGGACAGCCCGAAAACCCGTCGTCAGCGGCGTAGGGCGGGCCCGGGACGCGCGAGTTGCCGACGAATGGCTAGCCGCCGTCCCGGCGTGCGGATAGGTTGGAAACATGAGGGAAGCGCCACATGTGCTGGGCATCGTCCTGGCGGGCGGGGAGGGTAAGCGGCTCTACCCGCTGACGGCCGACCGGGCGAAGCCCGCGGTGCCCTTCGGTGGCGGTTACCGCCTGATCGATTTCGTGCTCTCGAATCTCGTCAACGCCCGATTCCTGCGGATCTGCGTTTTGACGCAGTACAAGTCGCATTCGCTGGACCGCCACATCTCGCAGAACTGGCGGCTGTCCGGGCTCGCGGGGGAGTACATCACCCCGGTGCCGGCCCAGCAGCGCCTCGGCCCGCGCTGGTACACCGGGTCGGCGGACGCGATCTACCAGTCGATGAACCTGATCTACGACGAGGATCCCGACTACATCGTGATCTTCGGCGCCGATCACGTGTACCGCATGGACCCCGAGCAGATGGTCCAGCAACACATCGAGAGCGGCGCGGGTGCGACCGTCGCCGGAATCCGGGTGCCACGCTCGGAGGCCACCGCGTTCGGCTGCATCGACGCCGACGACTCGGGACGGATCAGGGGATGGGTGGAGAAACCGGCCGACCCGCCGGGCACGCCCGACGACCCGGACATGACGTTCGCCTCGATGGGCAACTACGTCTTCACCACCAAGGTGCTGATCGACTCGATCCGCGCGGACGCCGAGGACGACGATTCCGACCACGACATGGGCGGCAACATCATTCCCCGCCTGGTGGCCGACGGAATGGCTTCGGTCTACGACTTCAGCAACAACGAGGTGCCCGGTGCCACCGAACGCGACCACGGCTACTGGCGTGACGTCGGCACGCTGGACGCGTTCTACGACGCGCACATGGACCTGGTGTCGGTGCACCCGATCTTCAACTTGTACAACAAACGCTGGCCGATCCGCGGCGGCGCCGAGAACCTGGCCCCGGCGAAGTTCGTCAACGGCGGGTCCGCCCAGGAATCGGTGGTCGGCGCGGGCAGCATCATTTCGGCTGCGTCCGTTCGCAATTCGGTGTTGTCCTCCAACGTCGTGATCGACGACGGCGCCATCGTCGAGGGCAGCGTGATCATGCCGGGCGTGCGCATCGGCCGCGGCGCGGTGGTGCGGCACGCGATCCTGGACAAGAACGTCGTCGTCGGCCCGGGCGAGATGGTCGGGGTGGACCTGGACAAGGACCGGGAACGGTTCACCGTCAGCGCCGGCGGCGTGGTGGCCGTCGGCAAGGGTGTGTGGATCTAACCCACCGGCACCCGGCGGGGGCGGTCCGAGCGCGGCCACACGTAGGGCAGGTCGGCGGGGACATCCGGGAACCAGCTCCGGTAATGGTCGGGGTCCTTGCGCACCAGCGAGGATCGGTGGCTGAGATGAAACGCCGGGTCGCCGAGCCACGGGGGTAGCTCACCCGCGGCGGCCAGCTCGTCCTGGGATCTGATGTCCGCGAGACCGGTGCCCGCCGCGAGGTCGGACCGCAGCGTCGCCGCGCAGGTGTCGTCCCGGCCCTGGGCGCACCACACCGCGCACACGTCGAGTCCGTATCGCACCAGGGCCTCTTCATAGCCGGCCCACATCGCCGCGGCGGGGTGATGGCGCCATCCGTAACCGGCAACGGTGAGCGCGCGCAGCACCTGGATGGTCTCCACCCGCTGCTTGCCGAGCCGCCGGGTGTCGAGCACCTCCGCGGACGCGGTGAACCCGGCGCACGGCAGGAACGTCTGCATCCCGCCGGGGTACCCGCTGCCCGCACGAGCATGGGTCTGTGTCTGTGGATGGGTCAGCGTCCGGGCGAGGCCCGGCGTGCGGTACGGCGCCTGCGGACCAACCGGACCGCGACCCACGCCAAGGCGAGCACCGCGACCAGGACGAGTATCGGCACCAAGATCGCGACGAAAACCAGCGCGAGGCTGGCGATGTCCTCGGCGGTGCTGAGCATCGGTGCGGCCATTCCGGCCGTCGCGACGTTGGCGGCCGGGCGCACCGTGGACTTGGTCAACGACACCACCAGTGCGATCGCGATGCCGATCGCCACCGGGATCCACTGCCCGGACTGTGCGAAGGCGGCGGGGTCGGTGACGACCGCGGTCTGCGCGGACGTGCCAGACCCGAAGACGATGCCGCCCGCGGCCGGCCGCACGAACGTCTGCACCGCGTCGTTGAGGCTGTCGAGCGCGGGCACCTTGTCGGCGACGACCTCGACGACCAGCAGCACGGCCACGATCACCATGACCCAGCCGTTCGTCAGCCACTCCCACCCGGCAGGCAGGTTCACCAGGCCGGTGAACCGGGCCAGTAGCCCGAGCGCGAGCAGCGGGATGTAGGCGTTCAGCCCGGCCGCCGTCGCCAGGCCGAACCCGGTGAGCAGCTCCATGCGAATCAGTATGCGGCGAGCGCGCTCACCACACCCCGGGGATCAACCGGGCCCGCACCTGCCGGGTGTACTCGCGGTAACCGGGAAGTTCCTCCGTCAGCATCTTCTCCTCGTCGAGAATGCGGGCGACCATCAGCGGGGCCGCCGCGGCGACGCCGGCCAGGCCCCACAGCGAGTCCAGCGCCGGCGGTGTCGCGAACATCATCAACGCGGCCCCGGAGTACATCGGATGGCGGACCACCCCATACAGGCCGGTGGAGACGAGGGTCTGCCCAGGTTCGACGGTGATGCTGGCCCCGGCGAAGTTGTTCTGCACGATGACCAACTGGGTGATCCCGAGACCGACGCCGACGAGCAGGTTTGCCAGCAGCGTGAGCCATGTCGGCACGTGTGACCACCCGAACCGATGGTCCAGCGCGCACAGCACGAAGGTCGCCAGCACCAGGACCATCACCGCGGTGATGACGAGACGCTGGACCGGCCGGGTCTCGGCCGTCGGGCCGGCCTTCATCCGCCGGGCCAGTACCTCGGGGTGGCGGACAGCCAGGTACACCGACGGGGTGAGCGTCGTGACGAGGAAGACCGCGGTGAACACCCAGGCCTGCCAGTAGTCGAGCGTGCCTGCGGGCCAGAACAGTACGGCGGCGAAGACGACGAGTCCGATCAGCGTGGATGCCAGTGCCTGCAGCTTGATCTTCATACCGCGTCCCTGCTCCGGTAGATCCCCACCGCCAGCGCGGTGAAAAGCGTTGCCGCGAGCACCATCACGGCCATGGCCGGCACCGGGACCTCGGCCGGCGCGGTCGTCTGCCCGACCGGCGAGAGGTCCAGCACCCAGTCCGGTAGCCGCAGAAGGGCGCCGAGATACAGCGAGGCGACCACGAAGGTCACCGCCAGCCAGCCGATCCAACTGCGCCGCACCGCGACCGCGACCGCCGCGACGCCGGCGAGAACCGCCAGCGCCGGCACGAACGCCAGACCGGCCAGCGTCAGCCGCACGACCAGGCCTGGCTCGTGGACGGTGACCGCGGCGCCCACGCCGTTACCGAGCCCGGCCGCGAGCATGAGCACCGCGGCGCCCGCCGTCGCCGCCGCGACGGCGGTGACCAGCCAGCGCCACCTCGGCACCGATCCGGCCAGCACCGCCTCGCCGAGTCCGGACTCCTCGTCGCGGTAGACCCGCAGCACCGCCGAGACCACGTATGCGCCCGCCGCAGCGGCCAGGAACTGCGACATCGTGGTGTACACCCCGTCACGTCCCTGCGCCGAGAGGATCTGGGCGATGAGCTCGTTGCCCTCGGCCGCGTCGAGCAACGACTTCGTCATCGACCCGAACGCCAGCCCGGCAATGAACAGCCCTGCGGCCCATCCGAGCAACTGCCCCCGTTGCAGCAGTAGCTGCAGTCCGAACACCCCGCGCACCGGTGCGGCGCCGGGATGTTCGCCGCTCGACGACACGGTCGCGTCGTCGAACTCACGGCGGGCCTCGAGCGCGGCGGCCAGCGCGACCAGCGCCGGTGTCACGGCTGCGAGCAGCGCCAGGGGCCACCACCGCAGGTCGACGAACGCGCGCATCTGCTGTGCCCACGCGATCGGGGAGAACCAGCTCAGCGTGCTTCCCGAGTTGTCGATGACGTCGCCGATCCCGCGAACCAACGCGGAAACGGCGAGCACCGCCATCGCCGCGCCGGTCGCCGCCCTGGCCGTACGCCACAGTTGGGCAGTCACCGCGGACACGGCGGCGAAGACCGTCGCCACCGCGGTGACACCGATACACATTGCGGCCGAGTCGGCGACAGCGAAACCCGCCGCGACTGTCGCCGCCGTCATCGTCACCGCCAGAACGATGTTCACACCGCAGGCGACGGCCAGTGCCGCCGTGGTCCTGGCGTGGCGGCCGACGGCCGATGACAGCACCAGTTCGGCGACCCCGCTCTCCTCCTCGGCGCGGGTGTGCCGGACCACGGTGAGAATGGCCAGGATCGACGTCGCGACGATCAACGTGAGCATCAGCTCGTTGGCGATCATCGCGCCGAGATCGGTCTCGTTGGCCCCGAACATCGGGCCGCCCATCATGATGCCCGCCGGTGTCCTGAGCAGGTTGACTCGCGCAAGGCGTTGCGCCTCTTCGGGATACGCGAGCTCGAGCGCGTTAGGGGTGTACACCAGGAGCAGCGTCAGCGTCGCGATCCACACCGAGAGCCGGACCCGGTCCCGCCGCAGCGCGAGCCCGACCAGCCGCGTGGTGCCGGTCCACGCCTCGCCGCGCAGGGATGGAGCGGTCATCACGGTGCCGCCGCGTGGTACTCCTGCAGGAACATGTCCTCCAGGGAGGCGGGGGAGACGGTCAGGTCGTCGATGCCGAGCGCGGTCAGATCGGTCATCGCCCGGCCCAGATCGTCACGGTCGACCGAGAATCGAAGTTGCCCGTCCTCGGTGCGCAGATCGTGCACATACGGCGCGTGAGCGAGCGAGCCGCCGTCGTCGCGCGTCCGGGCGACGACGGTGGTGCGCATCAGATGGCGCATCTCGGCCAGCGCCCCGGACCGGACCGTGCGGCCCGCCCGCACGATCGTCACGGCGTCGCAGAGCTTTTCGACCTCGGCGAGGATGTGGCTCGACAGCAGGACCGCGGCGCCGCGGTCGGCGACCTCGCGGACGCATTGCTGGAACACCTTCTCCATCAACGGATCCAGTCCCGATGTCGGCTCGTCGAGGACGAACAGCTCGCTGCGGGTACTGAACGCGGCGACGATCGCGACCTTCTGCCGATTGCCCTTGGAGTAGGTGCGCGCCTTCTTGTGCGGGTCGAGTTCGAAACGCTCGATCAGCGCATCGCGGCGCTTGGCATCGACGCTGCCGTCCCCGCGCAGCGAGGCCAGGAAGTCGATGGCCTGCATCCCGGTCAGATTCGGCCACAGCGTGACATCGCCGGGCACGTAGGCGATCCTGCGGTGCAGACCGACCGCGTCGCGCCACGGGTCGCCGCCGAGAAGTCGTACGGTGCCGCCGTCGGCGCGCAGCAGCCCCAACAACACCCGGATGGTCGTCGACTTCCCCGCGCCGTTGGGTCCGAGGAACCCGGTGACGTCGCCGGGGGCGACAGTGAGGTCGAGACCGTCGAGCGCCGTGGTGCGCCCGAACGACTTTCGCAGTCCGGCGATCTCGACCGCAGGCGTGATATCAGCCATTGTCCGCTCCGGGTGTCGCGGTGAACGGAACCCCTCGCGCGCGTTGCGCGGCGAACGCGTCGTACATCGTCGAGTCCGCCATCAATCCCTGGGTGTAGAGCTCGAGCGCGGGCAGGATCATCTGCTCGGCGTAGTCGTGGAGCACGACCTTCAGGTCTGTGCTCTCGTGCAGCTGCAGATAGAGCAGGAAACCGCCGCCCCCGGCCAGCGCGAGGAAGCGAGCCCTCGCCTTCGGATCCGCACTCGGCTTGATCGTGCCGGCCCGCACGCCCTCCTCGATGTACAGCTCGGTGTTCTCGATCATCGTGCGCCACAGCATCTTCGACAGCTCTCCGCCGTTCTGCATGCTGCGTACCAGGTACGCCATAATCGGCGCGTACTCCTCGATCTCGGCCATCGCCGCGAACCACGTCGCGGGGTCCGAGCTCGTGATCGACTCCTGTTTGCTCGCCAGCACGGTTTCGGCGATGAAGTTGTCGCACGCCTTGCGCAACCCCTCCTTGGAGCCGAAGTGGTGGATCACCAGCCCGGGGCTGACGTCCGCGGCGGCGGCGATCGCGCGCACGCTGACCGAGAAGCCGTCGCGGCCGAACAGCTCTATCGCAGCGTCGCGGATCCGCGCCGTGGCGGTCAGATCATCGGCTGAACGCATGTTCAGTACGTTAAACGTGCGTTCAGTGCGGCGTCAAGGATGTGCCGCGAGCAGACGCATACTCCGGCGTGTCGTGTGGGACTCGCCGGAGTATGCGTCTGCTCGCGCAGGGAAAGGTCAGTCGCGCGCGGCGGCCAGCAGACCGTCGCCGAGCGGGATCAGCACCGGCGTGAGCCGCTCGTCCTCGGCGATCAGGCGCGCGGCCTCGCGTACCGCGGCCACCTCGTTGTCCTTCGCCGACGCATCGCCTGCGCGTCCGCCGAGGGCCGCCCGGTGCACGACGATCGCACCGCCCGGACGCAGCAGTCGGACCCCTTCGACGACGAACTGGGGCTGATCGGCGGGCTCGGCGTCGATGAAGACCAGGTCGTAGGACTCGTCGGCGAGTCGGGTCAGCACTTCCTGGGCCCGTCCGCTGATCAGCCGGGTCCGGCCGGGACCGACGCCGGCCTCGGTGAACGCCTGCTTGGCGATGCGCTGGTGTTCGGGTTCGACGTCGATCGTGGTCAGCACGCCGTCCTCGCGCATGCCCGAGAGCAGCCACAGGCCGCTGACCCCGGCGCCGGTGCCGACCTCGACCACGGCACGCGCCCGGGTCAGCTTGGCCAGCACGCACAGCAAGGCGCCGACCGCGGGGGTCACCGCGCCTGCGCCGATGTCGACCGCACGCTCCCGGGCGGCCGCGACGATGGAGTCCTCGGAGATCGAGTGTTCGGCGTGGTTGACGATCGCTTCGGCCTGACGTGCCCGCGCGGAGGGTTCGCCGGAGTTCGCTCCAGGCTCGTCGGTGTTGGCCATGCCCGCAGCGTAGAACCAACGCCGTCGCCCGCCGCACCGACACGCCCGCGTGCGCGACCAGAGTCACACCTGTTTCCGCTGCTAGAAAAAGGGGTAGCGGTCTTTCTCAGGAAAAGTTCAGTTTGCTCATATGCCTGGCACACGGGCGCGGGAAATGGTGATCGCATGACACACGGCGCATCCAGCGCACGTATCGACTCCGTGCAGCCGGGGAACAACCGGGCGACGCCTCGCGTTTCCGATCTTGAAGGGTCGCCGACCGGCGGCCGACTGAATGAGCGCCACTTCGATCTGGAGGATGCGACGACCATCATCAACGGCCCCGTGTCCACTGCGCCGGCGAGCGCGCCGGCTCCGGCTCCTGTTTCTCCGGCTCCTGTCTCGATGGCCCATCTCGAGCAGTTCACCGAAGCCGAATGGGTCGAACCATCCGAGGAGTTGACCGGCACCGCGGTATTCGACGCGACCGGGGACAAGGCCGCGATGCCGAGCTGGGACGAACTCGTCCGTCAGCACGCCGACCGGGTGTACCGCCTGGCCTACCGGCTGTCCGGTAATCAGCACGACGCCGAGGACCTGACCCAGGAGACGTTCATCCGGGTGTTCCGCTCGGTGCAGAACTACCAGCCGGGCACTTTCGAAGGCTGGCTGCACCGCATCACGACCAACCTGTTCCTGGACATGGTGCGCCGTCGCGGGCGCATCCGGATGGAAGCGCTGCCCGAGGACTACGACCGGGTGCCGGCCGACGAGCCGAACCCGGAGCAGATCTACCACGACTCCCGGCTCGGGGCCGATCTGCAGGCGGCGCTCGATTCGCTCGCGCCCGAGTTCCGCGCCGCGGTGGTGCTGTGCGACATCGAAGGCCTGTCCTACGAGGAGATCGGCGCGACGCTCGGCGTGAAGCTCGGTACGGTGCGCAGCCGCATCCACCGCGGCCGCCAGGCGATCCGCGAGTACCTGTCCCGTCACGCCGACGCCGGCGCCGGGGACATGGTCACATCTGCATGACGTTCCCGCGCTTGAGTCGGGCGTGTCGCGCTACATTCGAAGGAGCGCGTTGACAACGGACGGACTGGAGAGGAGCTGGGTCGTGTTCGATCCCGGGCATGCCTTCCGCCGGGCGTTCTCCTGGCTGCCCTCCCAGTTCGCCTCCCAGAGTGAGGACCCCGTCGGTCCGCGGCAGTTCGGTTCCACCGAGCATCTGTCCACCGAGGCGATCGCCGCGTTTGCCGACGGCGAGCTGCGGATGGCCGCGCATCTGCGCGCCGCGCATCACATGTCGTTGTGCCAGGAGTGCGCGATGGAGGTCGACGCGCAACGGCAGGCGAGGGAAGCGTTGCGGGATTCCTGCCCGGTCTCGATGCCCAGCTCTTTGCTGGGCCTGTTATCGCAGATCCCGGACCGCGCACCGGCCGACGCACCGGAGTCGGCCGACACCCCGCAGTTAGCTGACAGCCCTCAGCGTCTTCGCCGCAAGCGCCGGTAGGGTGGACACGGAGCCGACCGCCGGCGACTGTCGGCGATTGCCGGCATCGATTCCGACACCAGGCACAGGCGAGGGAAGGGCGATGAACGGGTGAGCAATCTGGACGAGACCGGTCGGGAGCGTCTTGAGCCGCGCCCCGTGTCGCGCCCTCCCGTCGACCCGGCGGCGCAGCGCGCGTTCGGCCGTCCGGCCGGCGTGAGTGGTTCGTTCCTCGGCGCCGAGAAGCACATCGACCAGGGCGAATACACCCCCAAGGATCAGGCCCCCGACCCGGTGCTCGCGGAGGCGTTCGGCCGTCCGCACGCGGGCGTGGACTCGCTGCAGCGGCACCCTACCGACGCCGGCGCACTGGAGGCCGAGCGCGAGGGTGACGACGAGGACGTCGACGATCCGTGGCGCAATCCCGGCGCACCGGCCGCCCTCGGCACCCCTGCGCTGCCCGCGGCGGCTCCGACCCAGGTCAACGCACCGGTCGGCAAGCTCGGTGTGCGGGACGTGCTGTTCGGCGGCAAGGTGTCCACGATCGCGCTGATGGTGCTCGGTCTGATCGCGCTGCTGATCGGCGTCGCCGGGGGCTGGGTCGGCCGCACCACCGCCGAGGTGGTGTCGGCGTTCACCACCTCGAAGGTCACGCTGGAGACCGGCGGGGGCGACGACAACGGTGAACCGCGTGGCCAGTTCGCCAAAGTGGCCGCCGCGGTGGCTGACTCCGTGGTCACCATCGAGGCCAGCAGCGACCGCGAGGGATCGCAGGGCTCCGGCGTCGTGATCGACGGCCGCGGCTACATCGTCACCAACAACCACGTCATCTCCGAGGCGGCCACCAACCCGAGCGACTTCAAGATGTCGGTGGTGTTCAACGACGGCAAAGAGGTGCCCGCGAACCTGGTCGGCCGGGACCCGAAGACCGACCTGGCGGTCCTGAAGGTCGACAACGTCGACAACCTGACCGTCGCCCGGATGGGTGACTCGGAGAAGCTGCAGGTGGGCGAGGAAGTCATCGCCGCCGGCGCGCCGCTGGGGCTGCGCAGCACCGTCACCCACGGCATCATCAGCGCGCTGCACCGGCCCGTCCCGCTGTCCGGTGACGGCTCCGACACCGACACCGTGATCGACGGTGTGCAGACCGACGCGTCGATCAACCACGGCAACTCCGGCGGTCCGCTGATCAACATGGACGCCGAGGTCATCGGCATCAACACCGCGGGCAAGTCGCTGTCGGACAGCGCCAGTGGCCTGGGCTTCGCGATCCCGGTGAACGAGGTCAAGCAGGTCGTCGAGACGCTGATCCGCAACGGCAAGATCGCGCATCCGACGCTGGGCCTGACCGCCCGTTCGGTCAGCAACGACGTCGCCAAGGGTGCGCAGATCGCCGATGTGAAGCCGGGCAGTCCGGCAGAGCAGGCCGGACTGCTGGAGAACGACGTCGTCGTCAAGGTCGGGGACCGCGAGGTCGCCGACGCCGACGAGATGATCGTCGCGGTGCGTCAGCTCAAGATCGGTGTGCCCGCCCCCGTCGAGGTGGTCCGCGACGGCCGGACCGTGACGCTGACGGTGACACCCAACGGCGACGACAGCGCTTCATAGCCGATGTTCGCGAACGTCGGTTGGGGCGAGATGCTCATCCTCGTCATCGCCGGGCTGGTGATCCTCGGACCGGAACGGCTGCCCGGGGCGATCCGGTGGACCTCCGGTGCGGTGCGCCAGGTGCGCGACTACGTCTCCGGGGCGACCAGCCAACTGCGCGAGGATCTCGGCCCGGAGTTCGACGACCTGCGTGAGCCGCTGTCGGAACTGCAGAAGTTGCGGGGCATGACCCCGCGTGCGGCGCTGACCAAGCATCTGCTCGACGGCGACGACTCGATATTCACCGGCAAGTTCGACGCCAAGAACCCGGGCTCGGGTACACCGCAGAATCCGCCGGCCAAACCGCAGTCCGGGCCGGGACCGGCTGCGGCGGCACCTCCTGCGGCCGAGCCGACCGCGACCCCGTTCGACACCGACGCGACCTGACGGCGCGCCGGGGACGGTCAGCGACCGGCCGGATCCAGGCCCAGTGACATCCCCGCCAGGCCGCGCTTGCGGCTCGACAGCGTATCGGCGATCTTGCGAAGTTCCCTGCCCGCCAAGGAATCCGGGGCGCTGAGCACCAACGGCACCCCCGAGTCGCCCGCGGCCACCAGCTCCGGGTCCAGCGGGACCTGACCGAGCAGCGGCACGTCGGCGCCGACAGCCCGCGACAGGCTCTCGGCGACCTGGCGTCCGCCGCCCTCGCCGAACATCTTCAAGGTGGGGCTGTCGACCATGTTCTCGACGACGCCCGCGATGCGCTGGCGGGTCTGGATCGCGATCGCCCCGGCCCGTTCGGCAACCTCGGCGGCCGCCAGCTGCGGGGTGGTGACGACGAGGATCTCCGCGCCGGGGATGAGCTGCGCCACCGAGATCGCGATGTCGCCGGTGCCGGGCGGCAGATCCAGCAGCAGCACGTCGAGGTCGCCCCAGTACACGTCGGCGAGGAACTGCTGCAGCGCGCGGTGCAGCATCGGTCCGCGCCACACCACCGGGGTGTTGCCCTGGGTGAACATCGCGATCGAGATCACCCGCACGTCGTGGGAGACGGGCGGCAGGATCATCGAGTCGACCTGGGTGGGCCGGTCCTGGGTGCCCATCATCCGGGGCACGGAGTGGCCGTAGATGTCGGCGTCGAGCAGCCCGACGGACAGCCCTCGCGCGGCCATCGCCGCGGCGAGATTGACCGTGACGCTGGACTTGCCGACGCCGCCCTTGCCGGATGCGACCGCGTACACCCGCGTCAGCGATCCGGGCTGCGCGAACGGGATGACCGGCTCGCGCGAGTCGCCACGCAGCAGCTTGCGCAACTCGGCGCGCTGCTCGTCGTTCATCACGTCGAGGGTGACCTTGACCGCGCCGGTGCCCGGGACGTCCTGCACCGCCCGCGTGACGCGGTCGGTGATCTCGGTCTTCTTCGGGCAGGCCGAGGTGGTCAGATACACCTCGACGTGGACCGAGGCGTCGGATTCGACGGTGACGCTTTTGACCATGCCGACTTCGGTGATCGGCCGACGCAACTCGGGGTCGATCACCTTGGTCAGGGCGGCACGTACCGCCGCTTCCAGGTCGTGCGGAGTAGAGGACATCACCGGCGAGTCTAGGCGTCGGCGCGCCGTGGTCACGAATTCGGGCGCGGCGTCAGGCGACAGGCCCGGGCGCCGGTCCCGGAGCGGGACCGGGTGCGGGTCCGGGTGCCGGCGGAAGCCCGACCGGGGCCGGCGGCAGCAGCGGCCCCGGCGCCGGGGGCGCGGCCGGTGCGGGGGCGAGGTTCAGCGGGCCCGCCGGGACGGGTGCGGGCGCAGCTGCCGCGGGCGGCAGGTCCTGGATGCAGAACACCGCGCACTGGGCGGGCTTCTGCGGCGGCTGCTGCACCCACGGCGGCACCCAGGCCGGCGGCGGCGCGGGCACCGCGGGCAGCGGCGCGGCCTGCGGCATCGGGCCCGGAGGCGGACCGAGTGTCTGGCCGGCCCCGAAGCCGGGCAGTCCGGTGTTGATCTGGCTGGCCACGTCGGTGCGTTCCATCAGGGGGATCAGCGACAGCGGATCGCTGGCGGGCAGTCCGGCCGCGTTGATCGGCAACCCGGGGCCCAGCCCGGCGCGCCGGTCCAGGTGCGCGGTCAGCGTCGCGCTCTCGCTGTCGCTCAGCTCGGGGATCGATCCGGTGATCGGCGGCAGGTCCACCGGGACGACGCCGGTCGCGTACGCGGCGGCCCAGCTGAGCACGTTCTGCGCGTAGGCCATCGAGTTGTTGTAGCGCAGGATCGCCGACATCACGTCGGCCTGGTTGCGCAGGTTCAGGCCACCGCTGCACAGGTAGCGCGCGGCGGCCAGGGCCGCGTCGTAGACGTTCTGCACATCGGCCTTGCCGTCACCGTCACCGTCGGAGGCGTAGCGCGACCAGGTGCCGGGCAGGAACTGCATCGGCCCCATCGCCCGCGCGTACACGACGCGGTCGGCGGTGCGGCTCTCGACGATGACCTCGTTGCCCGGCAGCGTGCCGTCCAGCGTGGGACCGTAGATCGGGCGGACGGCGGTGCCGCGCGCATCGGTCGCGCCGCCGTAGGAGTGCATCGACTCGATGCGGCCGATGCCGGCCAGCAGGTTCCAGCTGACGCCGCATCCGGGGTACGCGGCGGCCATCATGGCCTCGGCGTTGCGGTAGGCCGCCAGGTTCACCGACGGGATGCGCAGTGTCCCGGGCGCGTTGACGACGGTCGGCGGCGGCGGGGCCGACGCGGTGCTGGCGACCGTGCGCAGCGGGGCGGGCGGTTTGGCGACCGCGACCACGGACGGGCCCGAACGGTCGACGACGGTGGCTCCGGTCGGGGCTCCGATAGCGGCCAGCGGCATCACCGCGGTGTCGCGGGTCGGGTCGATCGTCACGGGCGCGGAGGCGCCGACGGCGCCGGCGAGAACCAGGGGAGTCAGCACGGCAGCCACACCAACCGCAGGATTGCGAACGACGTGCCCTGCTCGACGCCGCGCTGCGCGGAGGGCGGGTCCTCCCCCTATGTGCACTCAACCGTCCTAGCTGTGAGATCGCTTGTGAACCCCGTCACCATACCTATTCGGCAACGGCGGTGTAACGGCATTCGATCAGCCGTGTCCGGTGGATTTCTTGGCCTTACGTTCGCCGGTGTCGTGTTTGCTCGTTCCGTCGGCGCCGTCGACGGCGTGCTCGTGCAGCTTCTCCAGCATGTCGCGCACCTCGTCGAGTTCGCGGCGCAGATAGTCGCGGGTGGCGACCTCGCCGACAGCCAGCCGTAGCGCGGCGAGTTCGCGGGCCAGGAATTCGGTGTCGGCCTTGGTCTGCTCGGCCCGTCGGCGGTCCTCCTCCAGCGACACCCGGTCCCGGTTCTCCTGGCGGTTCTGCGCGAGCAGGATCAGCGGCGCCGCGTACGCCGCCTGCGTCGAGAACGCGAGGTTGAGCAGGATGAACGGGTACGGGTCCCACTGCCAGGCGAACGCGCCGAAGTTCAGCGCGATCCAGACGATGACGACGATGGTCTGGATCGCCAGATACCGCCCGGTGCCGAGGAACCGGGCGATGCGCTCGCTGAATCGGCCGACCGCCTCGATGTCGAGCCGCGGCCCCAGGAACCGGGACATCCGCGGCGTGTCGAGGCGCTGCCGCGATGATTCGCTCATGTCGTCTTCTCCGCGGTGACGATCAGCGGCTCGGATTCGTTCTCACGCCAGTTGTCGGGCAGCAGGTGGTCGAGCACGTCGTCGACCGACACGGCGCCGAGAAGGTGGTTCTGGTCGTCGACCACCGGGCCGCACACCAGGTTGTACGCGGCGAAGTATCGGGTCAGGGCGCCGAGGGAGTCCTCGGGAGACAGATTCGGCAGGTCGGTGTCGACGATCCCGCTGACCAGTGTCGCGGGCGGCTCGCGCAGCAGGCGCTGGGTGTGCACACAGCCCAGATAGTGGCCGGTCGGTGTCGCGGTCGGCGGGCGGACCACGAACACCAGCGATGCCAGTGCCGGAGTCAGGTCCGGATCACGTACGCGCGCAAGGGCTTCCGCGACGGTGGTGTCGGGGGCGAGCACCACCGGCTCCGAGGTCATCAGACCGCCCGCGGTGTTGGGGGAGTGGCTGAGCAGCCGGCGGACGTCTTCGGAATCCTCCGGATCCATCCGGCGCAGGAAGGATTCGGCGTCGGCCGGGGCCATCGTGCCGAGCAGGTCGGCGGCGTCGTCGGGATCCATCGCCTCCAGCACATCGGCGGCGCGGTCGGTCTTGAGCTGGTGCAGCACCGTCACCTGCTCGTCTTCGGGCAGCTCCTGCAACACGTCGGCGAGACGTTCGTCGTCGAGCGCGTTGACCACCTCGTGGCGCCGCTTGTCGGGCAGTTCGCGGATCGCGTCGGCGACCTCGACGGCGCGCTGGCCCTCGAACTGCTCGAGCAGCTGCGCGACGCCCTGATCGGGCATCGCCAGCCCGGACGGGGTGAGGCCGTGCACGTGCTGCCAGTCCACCTGGGACACATTGCTGCGCCGGCCCAGCCTGCGCTGCGGACGCACCGCCACCCGGGTCACCACCCAGTCGCGTGTGCGGGTCTGTTCGATGCCGAGGTCGACCACGACGACGTCGACACCTGCCAGCTCGGGGAGGTCCGGATCGTCGACGCGCACCCGGGTTTCCAGCACCTGCCCCAGCACCAGCACCTCGCCGGGGCGTTGGGAGAACCTGCGCAGCGACACATTGCCCGTCGACAGGGTCACCGCCCCGGGTTCGATCGCGGTGACCCGCAGGATCGGGACGAAAATCCTTCTGCGGTTCAGCAATTCGATGACAAGCCCGAGGACTCTGGGTTGCTGTCGCACGATGCTGATGCCGACGACGACATCCCGCACGCGGCCGATGGATTCGCCGTCGGGGCCGAGCACCACCATGCCCGCGAGCCGAGCCGCATAGACCCTGTTGACCGACGCCATGGTTGTCAGGGTAGAGAGTGTTGTTGTGGAAAACCGGTATCGGCCCCGTCGGACGTGCCTGTCCGTGCCGGGCAGTAGCGACAAGATGATCCAGAAGGCCAAGAGCCTGCCCGCCGACGAGGTGTTCCTCGACCTCGAAGACGCCGTCGCCCCGGATGCGAAAGTGCAAGCGCGCGCACGGGTTGCGGAAGCCCTGGCCGAACCCGGATGGGCCGGTCAGCTGCGCGGGGTGCGGATCAACGACTGGACCACACCGTGGACCCACGCCGACATCATCGAGGTGGTGTCACGCGCGGGCGCGTCGCTGGACATCGTGGTGCTGCCCAAGGTGACCGACGTCTCACACATCCACGCGCTGGATCTGCTGCTGACCCAACTGGAGGCCACTCACGGTCTGCCGTCGGGGCGTATCGGGATCGAGGCGCAGATCGAGGACGCGCGCGGTCTGACCAACATCGACGCGATCGCGTCCGCTCCGCGGGTGCAGGCCCTGGTGCTCGGCCCGGCCGATCTGATGGCGAGCCTGAACATGCGCACCCTGGTGGTCGGGGAGCAGCCCGAGGGCTACGACGTCGGCGACGCCTACCACCACATCCTGATGCGGATCCTGGTCGCCGCGCGGGCCAACGGGATCGCCGCGATCGACGGGCCGTTCCTCAAGGTGCGCGACGTCGTCGCGTTCCGCCGGGTGGCGGGCCGGTCGGCGGCGCTGGGCTATGACGGCAAGTGGGTGCTGCACCCGGATCAGATCGAGGCGGGCAACGAGTTGTTCAGCCCTCGCCAGGAGGCCTACGACCACGCCGAGCTGATTCTCGAGGCCTACGAATGGCATACCTCGCAGGCCGGTGGCCTCAGGGGCGCGGTGATGCTCGGCGACGAGATGATCGACGAGGCCAGCCGCAAGATGGCGCTCGTCATCGCGGGCAAGGGGCGCGCCGCGGGTATGCAGCGCACCGGCGAACGGTTCACCCCGCCGGACTAGACCCCCGCGGCGGCGACGATCACCACCAGGACGAGCGAGATGACCAGGCCGAACGCGCCGATCGCGGTGCCTGCGATGGCCATCTCCTTGCCGGACTGGCCGGTGGTCTTGATCTGGTTGAGCGCGATGATGCCGAGGACGATCGCGACGATCGACGCGACGGTGCCCGCGAAGCACGCGAAGATCAGTGGGATCGCGACCAGCGATGTGACCAGCGAGCCGACGGCCAACCCGTTGTTGCCCTGCTGTGCCGGTGCCCCGTAGCCGTAGTCGGCACCGGGGTAGCCGCCGGAGTAATCCCCATAGGGCGGTGGCGGAGGCGGATAGGCGGGGCCGCCGAATCCGGGCGGCGGGTATCCCGGCGGCCCGTAAATCGGCTGGCCGTATCCCTGTGGGGGGTAGGGCGGCGGTCCCGCGCTCGGGGGCGGCCCGAAACCGGGTGGCGGCGGGGGATACGGGGGTGAGGCGAGGTCGCCGGGCGGCGGGAATCCGGTCGCAGGCGTCGGAGGTACATAAGTGGGCGGGCTGTAGGCCGGCGACGGTGGGTAGCCGTGCGCAGGGGTGTCGTCCAGAGACGGTTCGGGCGCGTCCGGGGTGCTCTCGATCGGGGGCGCTTCGTGGCCGGCCGAGGGCGGCTCGGAGCCGCTCGGCGCGGAATCGGAGGATTCGGCCGGACGGGGGTCGTTGTCCGAACTTGTCATGAGGATCAACCTAGCCTAGAACCGGATACGCCGAGGTAAGCCCGGTTCGGGGCACCTCCGGGGTAGGCCGGGCGTTATCAGTGGACTAGCGTTGTGTTTCTGTGAAGGAAAGGCAGTGAGGACACCATGACCAGCCCCTTCCAACCTGGACAGAATCCTGGCGCGCCTGCGCCCGGTCCCGCCGCGGGGCGGGGACGTCAGGCCGGCCTGCCCACGCCGCCCAAGGGTTGGCCTATCGGGTCCTATCCGACGTACGCCGAGGCGCAACGCGCCGTCGACTACCTCTCGGATCAACAGTTTCCCGTCCAGCAGGTGACCATCGTCGGCGTCGACCTGATGCAGGTGGAACGCGTCACGGGCAGGCTGACATGGCCGAAGGTGCTCGGCGGCGGCGTGCTGACCGGCGCGTGGCTGGGCCTGTTCATCGGACTGATCCTCGGGTTCTTCAGCCCGAATCCGTGGAGCGCGCTCGTCACGGGTCTGATCGCCGGTGTGTTCTTCGGTCTGATCACGTCCGCCATTCCTTACGCGATGGCGCGCGGCACAAGGGATTTCAGCTCGACACTGCAGTTGGTCGCCGGTCGCTACGACGTGCTCTGCGACCCGCAGAATGCCGAGAAGGGCCGGGATCTGCTGGCCCGCTTGACGCTCTGACGATGGCAGAGATCGTTCTGGACCGGCTGACGAAAAGTTACCCGGACGGTACGGCCGCGGTCAGGGATGTGACGCTCACGGTGGCCGACGGTGAGTTCGTGATCCTGGTGAGCCCGTCCGGGTGCGGTAAATCCACCACGCTGAACATGATCGCGGGGCTGGAGGAGATCACCTCCGGAGAGGTGCGCATCGGCGGGCAGCGGGTCAACGAGCGCTCGCCGCGAGACCGGGACATCGCGATGGTGTTCCAGTCGTTCGCGCTGTATCCGCACATGACCGTCCGCGAGAACATCGCGTTCCCGCTGACTCTGGCCAAGACGGGTAAGCACGAGATCGCGCAGCGTGTCGAGCAGACCGCGAAAACCCTTGACCTGACCGATGTTCTGGACAAGAAGCCGACGGCACTGTCGGGCGGTCAGCGGCAGCGGGTGGCGATGGGCCGCGCCGTCGTGCGTGACCCGCAGGCGTTCCTGATGGACGAGCCGCTGTCGAATCTCGACGCGAAGCTGCGGGTGCAGATGCGCACCGAGATCGCGCGACTGCACAGGCGGCTGGGGACCACGACGGTATACGTCACGCACGACCAGACCGAGGCGATGACGCTCGGCGACCGGGTGGTCGTGATGCGGGCCGGTGCGGTCCAGCAGATCGGCACACCGGACGAGCTGTACCGCGCTCCGGTGAATCTGTTCGTGGCCGGCTTCATCGGCTCACCGTCGATGAACTTCTTCCCGGCTGCGCTCACCGAACTCGGGGTGCGGCTGCCGTTCGGCGAGATCCCGCTGACCGGTGCGGTGTACGAACGGCTGGTGGACCATCCGTCGCGACACGATCTGATCGTCGGGGTCCGGCCCGAGCATCTGGCCGATGCGGCGGTGATCGACGCGTACGCGCGGATCGGCGCGTTGGTGTTCGACGTGACGGTCGAGATGGTCGAGTCGTTGGGCGCCGACAAGTACGTGTACTTCGGGATGGACGGGCCGCCCGCCGATGCGGCGCAACTGGCCGAGGTCGCCGCGGAGGCCGGCGCCGAGGCGTACGAGTTCGTCGCGCGGGTGCCGATGCGGTCGGCCGCGCGTTCGGGTGCCACGTTGCGGTTGGCGCTCGACCCGGCGGATGTGCTGATCTTCGATCCCCGAACCGGTCAGAATCTCTCGCTCCCAACGGGTTCGGCATGAGCGACGTCGTCGCCGCGGTTCGCGCGCATCTGATCGAGCACTTCGCCGCCCGCGGCGTCACCGCCGAACCGGACCAGGCCAGCGTCACCTTCCTCGGTGCGGACCGGATCGACGTGCTGCGCTTCGCCGGTCCGGGAGAAGGTGCGGTGCACTATGTCTCGCTCGGCTGCTCGAAACAGCCGATGGTCGACCCGGCCGAGATGATCGCCGACCCGGTGCAGGGGCCGCGCGCCGAGGTCGTGGTCGCGCTGCGCGGACCGTCGCCTGCGGGGCTGTCCCGATCCCTGGCGGTGGTGGCGGCAGCACCGGCCGTCGAGGGTCTGGTGCTGGCGCCCGATGCGTTGGTGGATCTGGAGATGCCGCTGTGGGAGGGCGCTCCGTTCACGGCTTTTCTGTTGGGGCGCAGCGACATCGACGATGTGGTGTTGCCGGAGCCGCTGTCGCCGGTGGTGGTGCTCTCGGCGGTGCCGATCACCGCGACCGAAGCCGCCTGGGTACGGCTGAAGGGCGCGGAGGCGATGAGGGAGGCGTGGGTGCAGGACGGGGTCGACCCGACGGACCCACGGCGGCGAGCCGCCAATCCAACGTGAGCGGCGAGCCGCCAATCCGGCCTGAGCGGCGAGCCGCCAATCCGGCTTGAGCGGCGAGCCGGCGGGAATCGCTACAGCCAGTTGTTGTGCCGGAAGTTGCGGTAGAGCACGACGCACACGGTCGTCATGATCAGCAGCACCAGCGGGTATCCGAACGTCCAGTTCAATTCGGGCATGTTCGCGAAGTTCATGCCGTAGATGCCTGCCATCGCGGTCGGCACCGCGGCGATCGCGACCCACGCGGAGATCTTGCGCATGTCGACGTTCTGCTGCATCGCGACCTTGCCGAACGCGGCCTGCACCAGCGAGCTGAGCAGCTCGTCGTAGCTGGCGATGCGCTCGGAGGCTTTGATGGTGTGGTCGAGCACGTCGCGCATGTACTGGCGGACCTCGCGGTCGATCAGGTCGGCGTGCTCGGTGCCGATGCGTTGCAGATCGGTGGTCAGTGGGCCGACCGCGCGGCGCAGTTCCACGACTTCGCGCTTGAGCAAATAGATGCTGCCGATGTCGGTCTGTGTCCCGGGGGAGAAGATGTCCTCCTCCATCGCGTCGATGTCGTGCTCGATCAGCACGGTGACCTCGAGATAGGTGTCGACGATATGGTCGGCGATCGCGTGCATCACCGCACACGGACCGTGCGCGAGGTTGTCGGGGGCGGCTTCGAGGCGTTTGCGTACGCCCGAGAGCGCGCTGTGTTCGCCGTGCCGGACCGTGATGACGAAGCCGTCGCCGACGAAGATCATCACCTCGCCGGTCTCGACGATCTCGCGGGCGTTGGCGATCGACTCGTGCTCGACGTACACCACGGTCTTGAGCACCAGGAACAACATGTCGTCGTAGCGTTCGAGCTTCGGGCGCTGATGCGCGTGCACCGCGTCCTCGACGGCGAGTTCGTGCAACCCGAACACCTCGGCGACGGTGTGCATCTGACGTTCGTCGGGTTCGTGCAGGCCGATCCAGACGAACGCGGGACGGCCCTCGTCCCTGATCGCGCACACCTTCGCCAGCGCCGCCGCGGGGGAGTAGTCGCCCGGCAGTCGCCGTCCGTCGCAGTACACACCGCAGTCGACGACGGCGTCGCTGACCGGGACCTCGGGACCCGGTCCGGCGGGCTCAGGCTTGTGCAGCCGGGCCTTGTGCACCAGCCGCGGCGGACGGGGAGGCAACGCTCGGAATGCGGCCATGTGCCACCTCCCTGTATCGGTGTCCGGGCAAATCGTACGCGTCGGATATGTGTCTGCCCGTTCTCACGAACGGGGAACCCGTTCCTGTGAGATTGCGGGGTCGGATACTGTGACGCCGTGGCTGAACAGGTTCGCACGCCCCAGGTTGTCGTCGATGACAACGAGATCTTCGAAGCGCACGAGGGCGGCAAGCTCTCCATCGGTCTGAAATCCCCACTGGACACGCAGCGCGCACTGTCGATCGCCTACACCCCCGGTGTGGCGCAGGTCAGCCGCGCCATCGCCGCCGACAAGACGCTGGCCAGGAGGTACACCTGGGCCAACCGGCTGGTCGCGGTGGTCAGCGACGGCAGCGCCGTGCTGGGCCTCGGCGACATCGGCGCGGCCGCCTCACTGCCGGTGATGGAAGGCAAGAGCGCACTGTTCAAGACGTTCGGCGGCTTGGACTCGATCCCGATCGTGCTCGACACCAAGGACCCCGACGAGATCGTCGAGACGCTGATCCGCCTGCGCCCGACGTTCGGGGCGGTGAACCTGGAGGACATCTCGGCGCCCCGCTGCTTCGAGATCGAGCGGCGTGTCATCGAGGCCCTCGACTGCCCGGTCATGCACGACGACCAGCACGGTACGGCGATCGTCGTGCTCGCCGCGCTGCTCGGTGCGGTGAAGGTGCTCGACCGCGACCTGCGGTCGCTGAAGGTCGTGGTGTCCGGTGCCGGTGCCGCCGGCGTCGCCTGCACCAACATCCTGCTCAACTCCGGCATCACCGACATCGTGGTGCTCGACAGCAAGGGCATCGTCGAGAACGGCCGCGGCGACCTGAACTCGTTCAAGGCCGAGCTGGCCGGACGGACCAACCCGCGCGGGCTGACCGGTGGGGTCGCCGAGGCTCTCGACGGCGCCGACGTGTTCCTGGGGGTGTCGGCCGGGCTGGTTCCCGAGGAGCTCATCGCGACGATGGCGCCCAACGGCATCGTGTTCGCGCTGTCCAACCCCGACCCGGAGATCCACCCGGACGCCGCGCGGAAGTACGCGGCCGTCGTCGCCACGGGCCGCAGTGACTTCCCGAACCAGATCAACAACGTGCTGGCCTTCCCGGGCGTGTTCCGCGGTGCGCTCGACGCCGGTGCGCGCCGGATCACCGAGAAGATGAAAGTTGCTGCGGCCGAGGCGATCTTCTCGGTCGTGGGTGACGATCTGACCGTCGACCACATCGTGCCGAGCGCGCTGGATCCGCGGGTCGGACCGGCCGTCGCGGCCGCGGTGGCCGCCGCATCCGAGGACTGATCGGGCTGAGCCGCACGCGCGCCCCGCGCCGGCTGCGGCCGGCCGCGCTGCTGGTCGCCGTCGGCATCCTCGCGGGCTGTGGCGGGCCGGCGGCACCGCCGTCGATCCCGGTCGGCGCATCCGCTGATCCGGAGGCGCAGCTCGTCGCGCAGCTGTACGTCGCGGCGCTGCGGTACTACGGAAATCCCGCGCATGTGCAATCCGCCGAGGATCTGCTCAGCGGGCTCGACGCCGGCGAGATCCGCGTCGCGCCCGGGTTCACCGGGCGGTTGCTCGCACAGCTGGCACCGGAGTCGGCGGCGCGCTCGGACGAGCAGGTGTACCGCACGCTGCTCTCGGCGTTGCCGGAAGGCATCGCGGCGGGGGACTACACCACCTCGGCGCAGGACAAGCCCGCACTCGCGGTCGCGGAGCGCACCGCCGAGGAGTGGGGTGACCCCGACATCGCCGCGGTGGCCCGCGACTGTCCGGGGCTGACGGTGGGGGCGACCGATGACCGTCACCCGGCCCGCATCGGCAGCTGCGAGCTGGGGGCCCCGCGTGAGTTCGCGGACGACGACGCGATGTTCGACGCGCTGCGCGGCGGGCAGATCGATGCGGCGTGGACCTCGACCGCGGCCTCGGATGTGCCGGCGGAGGCGGTGGTGTTGTCGGACAAGACGTCGCTGATCCGCGCCGAGAACCTGGTGCCGCTGTACCGGCGCAACGAGCTGTCCGAATCGCAGGTGCTCGCGCTCAACGAGATCGCCGGCGTGCTCGACACCGGATCCCTGGCCGATATGCGCAGGCAGGTCGCCGAGGGCACCGAGCCGGGCCTGGTGGCGGGCCGGTGGCTGGAGCAGCACCCGCTCGGCGTCGGCAACTAGAAACTAGGAGACCCGGCACCGCGAGCGCGCGGGTCTGCCCGGCGACTCGCCGCCCCCAGTGGCGGTCAGCGCGCGCTCGTCGCCGCCGAAAGCGCTTACTTCGCCGGCGGTGTCAGCCGGGCGACGGCCTTCGGGAAGACGCTCTGGTACCCGGCGCCGAGCGCACGGATCAGGACCTCGAACATCTTCGCGTCGTTGCCGATCAGGATGCGGGCCTTGTTCTTGCGGACGCCGTCGAGGATCACCTGAGCGGCCTTCTCCGGCGTGGTGCTGGCGAGCTTCTTGTCGAACGTCTTGGCCAGCGCCTCGGGGTCGAGTCCTTCGGCGGCCGACGCGTTGCGGGCGATCGCGGTCTTGATGCCGCCGGGGTGCACGCACGACACCTTGACCGGATGCCCGGCCAGCGCCATCTCCTGGCGCAGCGCCTCGGTGAAGCCGCGGACGGCGAACTTCGCCGAGTTGTAGGCGGCCTGCCCGGGCACCGAGAACAGTCCGAACACCGATGAGACGTTGACGACGTGCCCGTCGCCGGAGGCGATCAGGTGCGGAAGAAATGCCTTGGTGCCGTTGACGACGCCCCAGAAGTCGACGTCCATCACCCGCTCGAAGTCCTTGAACTGGGTGATCTCGATGTCGCCGGTGAACGCGATACCCGCGTTGTTGTAGATCTGGTTGACCTTGCCGAAATGCTCGGCGACCTCGTCGGCGTACTGCAGGAACGTCTCACGTTCGGTGACGTTGAGCCGGTCGCTTTTCACGTGGGCGCCGATGGCCTTGAGGCGCTGCTCGGTGGCGGCCAGGCCCTCGGTGTCGACGTCGCTGATGGCGACCAGTGCGCCGGAGCGGCCGAGTTCGACCGCAAGCGCCTGCCCGATACCGGAACCGGCGCCGGTCACGACGGCTACCTTCCCCGCGAAGCCCTGCATACCACTCCCTCGGTTGTTGAACGCGTGTCGAGTCGTTGTGAGCTTACCCGGTACCCCGGGTCCCGTGTATTGCGGCGTCGGCGCGTGCGGGTAATGACCGGGGCGCCGAGAGCGACAATGAGGACATGAAGTTGACGTACCCGGCCGTCGCGGCCGCGGTGGCCTCGGCCGCCGTCGCGATGGCCACGCTGTCCGCCCCGCCCGCCCAGGCAGACTCGACCACCGATGCGTTCCTGTCCACGCTGGCGCACTACCGGCTCGGTGACATCGATCCGGCCACCGCCGTGCGGGTCGGTGAAACCGTCTGTCCGATGCTCGCCGAACCCGGTCAGAACGCCGCGAACGTCGCCGCCGACGTCGCCGACGCACTGGGCCGTCCGCTTGGTCCGGCCACCATGTTTACCGGACTGGCGATCTCGATCTTCTGCCCCAGGGCGGTCAACGCGATGACCGATGGGGTGCCGTTCTCGTTCCTGCGCTGACCGCGGCGCGCTCGACGGCCGTGACCGTGCGCTGAGTGCACACAGGTCACGGCGCGTCGAGGTACAGACACGCGCGCTCGCGGTGCCGAGGCGACCGACTGCCGAACGTCAGCCGAACGCCTCGTCGATGATCTCCTGCTGTTCGACGGCGTGCACCTTCGACGAGCCCGACGACGGCGCCGACATCGCGCGGCGCGAGATCCGCTTGATCCCGGTCAGCTTCTCCGGCAGCACCTCGGGCAGCGTCAGGCCCAGCGTGGGCCACGCACCCTGGTTGGCCGGCTCCTCCTGCACCCAGAAGAACTTCTCGGCGTTCGGGTACTGGTCCAGCGTCTCGGCGAGACGCCGCTTCGGCAGCGGGGCCAGCTGTTCGAGCCGCACGATCGCGACGTCGTCGCGGTCTTCCTTGCTCTTGCGCGCCGCCAGCTCGTAGTACAGCTTGCCGCTGGTCAGCAGCACCCGCGTGGCCTTCGACCGGTCGCCGGTGCCGTCGGTGTAGGTGGGCTCTTCGAGTACCGACCGGAACTTCGCCTCGGTGAAGTCGCGCAGATCGCTGACAGCGGCCTTGTTGCGCAGCATCGACTTCGGCGTGAACACGATCAGCGGCCGGTGGATACCGTCCAGGCCGTGGCGGCGCAGCAGGTGGAAGTAGTTCGCCGGCGTCGACGGCACCGCGATCGTCATCGACCCCTCGGCCCACAGCTGCAGGAACCGCTCGATGCGGCCCGATGTGTGGTCCGGGCCCTGACCCTCGTGGCCGTGCGGCAGCAGCAGCACGACGTCGGAGAGCTGGCCCCACTTGGCCTCGCCGGAGCTGATGAACTCGTCGATGATCGACTGTGCGCCGTTGACGAAGTCGCCGAACTGCGCCTCCCACAGCACCAGCGCGTCGGGGTTGCCCACCGAGTAGCCGTACTCGAAGCCGACGGCCGCGAACTCCGACAGCGCGGAGTCGTAGACCATGAACTTGCCGCCAGTCGGGTTGCCGTCGGAGTCGACGGTCAGCAGCTGCAGCGGGGTGAATTCCTTGCCGGTGTGGCGGTCGATGATCACGGCGTGGCGCTGGGTGAAGGTGCCGCGACGGGTGTCCTGACCGGTGAACCGGATCGTGCGGCCCTCGGCGAGGAAGGTGCCGAGAGCGAGCAGCTCGGCGAACGCCCAGTCCACCTTGCCCTCGTAGGCCATCTCGCGACGCTTCTCCAGCACCGGCTTGACGCGCGGGTGCACGTTGAAGTCCTCACCGAACGCCAGGTGTGCGTCGCCGATGCGGGCCAGCAGTGACTTGTCCACCGCGGTCTTCATCCCGGCCGGCACCATCTGGTCGGCCTCGACCGACGCGCTCGGTTCGACCGCGTGCTTCTCGAGATCCCGGACCTCGTTGAACACCCGCTCGAGCTGGCCCTGGTAGTCGCGCAGTGCGTCCTCGGCCTCCTTCATCGAGATGTCGCCGCGGCCGATCAGCGCCTCGGTGTAGGTCTTGCGGACACCGCGCTTGGTGTCGATGACGTCGTACATGTACGGCTGCGTCATCGACGGGTCGTCGCCCTCGTTGTGCCCGCGCCTGCGGTAGCACAGCATGTCGATCACGACGTCCTTCTTGAACTTCTGCCGGAAGTCGACGGCGAGCTTCGCCACCCACACCGCGGCCTCGGGATCGTCGCCGTTGACGTGGAAGATCGGCGCGCCGATCATCTTCGCGACGTCGGTGCAGTACTCCGAGGAGCGTGAGTCGTACGGCGAGGTGGTGAACCCGATCTGGTTGTTCACGATGATGTGGATCGTGCCGCCGGTGCGGTAACCGCGCAGCAGCGCCAGGTTCAGCGTCTCGGCCACCACACCCTGCCCGGCGAACGCGGCGTCGCCGTGCAGCATCATCGGTACGACGGTGAACTGCTCGGAACCGTCCTCTTCCTCGCCGACGTCGAGCAGATCCTGCTTGGCCCGGACGATGCCCTCGAGCACCGGGTCGACGGCCTCCAGGTGGCTCGGGTTGGCGACCAGCGATACGTCGATGTCGTTGTCGCCGAACATCTGGATGTAGGTGCCGTTGGCGCCGAGGTGGTACTTCACGTCGCCGGAGCCGTGTGCCTGCGACGGGTTCAGGTTGCCCTCGAACTCGGTGAAGATCTGGCTGTACGGCTTGCCGACGATGTTGGCGAGCACGTTGAGCCGGCCGCGATGGGGCATGCCGATGACCACCTCGTTGAGGCCGTGCTCGGCGCACTGGTCGATCGCGGCGTCCATCATCGGGATGACGGTTTCCGCGCCTTCGAGCGAGAAGCGTTTCTGCCCGACGTATTTCGTCTGGAGGAAGGTCTCGAACGCCTCGGCGGCGTTGAGCTTGCTCAAGATGTACTTCTGCTCGGCGACCGTCGGCTTCTCGTGCTTGACCTCGATGCGCTCCTGCAGCCACTGCTGCTGCTCGGGCTCGAGGATGTGGGTGTACTCCACACCGATGTGGCGGCAGTACGCGTCGCGCAGCAGGCCCAGGATGTCGCGCAGCTTCTTGTGGGTCGACCCGGCGAACCCGTTGACCTTGAACTCGCGGTCGAGGTCCCACAGCGTCAGCCCGTGGGTGTTGACGTCGAGGTCGGGGTGGCTGCGGAAGCGGGTCTTGTCCAGGCGCAGCGGATCGATGTCGGCCATCAGGTGACCGCGGTTGCGGTACGCGGCGATCAGTTCGATGACGCGCGCGTTCTTGTCCTCGATCGAATCCGGGTTGTCGATACGCCAGCGCACCGGCTCGTAGGGGATGCCCAGCTCGCGGAAGATCTCGTCGTAGAACTCGTCGTCGAGCAGCAGTTGGTGGATCGTGCGAAGGAAGTCGCCGGATTCCGCGCCCTGGATGATGCGGTGGTCGTAGGTCGACGTCAGCGTCATCAGCTTGCCCACGCCGAGATCGGCGATGCGTTCCTCGCTGGCGCCCTGGAACTCCGCCGGGTACTCCATCGCGCCGGCGCCGATGATCGCGCCCTGGCCCTGCATCAGCCGCGGCACCGAGTGCACGGTGCCGATGGTGCCCGGGTTGGTCAGCGAGATCGTCACGCCCGCAAAGTCTTCGGCGGTCAGCTTGCCGTCGCGGGCGCGGCGCACGATGTCCTCGTAGGCGGCGATGAACTGCCCGAAGTGCATCGTCTCGCAGTTCTTGATCGCGGCGACCACCAGGGAGCGCTTGCCGTCCTTGCCGGGCAGATCGATGGCCAGGCCCAGGTTCGTGTGAGCCGGGGTGACCGAGTTCGGCTTGCCGTCGATCTCGGCGTAGTGCCGGTTCATGTTCGGGAACTTCTTGACCGCCTGCACGATCGCGTACCCGAGCAGGTGGGTGAACGAGATCTTGCCGCCGCGCGTGCGTTTGAGGTGGTTGTTGATGACGATGCGGTTGTCGATCATCGCCTTGGCCGGGATGGCCCGCACGCTGGTCGCGGTCGGCACCTCCAGCGAGGCGGACATGTTCTTCACCACGGCCGCGGCCGCGCCGCGCAGTACCTGGGTCTCGTCCTCGGTGGCGGAGGACGCGGTGGCGGCCGGCTTGGCGTTGGCCGCCGGCTTGTCTTTGGACTTGTCGGCGGACTTGTCCGCACTCTTTTCGGCGGTCTTCTCCGCGCTCTTCGTGGGGCCCTTGTCAGCCTTCTTCGGCGCGGGCTTGTCGGTCTTCGACGGTGCGGAGCCGCCGTTGCTGCTCGCGGGTTTGGGGGCCGGGGCCGGCTCGGCGGGGGCGGTCGGCGTCTTCGCCGAGGACCTGCCGTTGGAATTCGACGCCGCGCTGGACGCGGCGTCGGTGGTGGGCTCAGGGGAGTAGTCGACGAGGAACTCGTGCCAACTGGGGTCGACCGATGACGGATCCTCGCGGAATTTGCGGTACATCTCTTCGACCAACCACTCGTTCTGACCGAATGGTGAAGGTGAACTCACGGCTGCTCTTCGCCTCAATTCTTCGCTTCGGGCCGGCGACCCGCGGCCGCCCGCCTCCCCTGTGTCAACCCGGTGTGCAGTCCCGCGTTCCTGCCGTAATAAAGGCTAGCGCTTCCGCCGTGACGTCGACCAGGCAACGTCGTTATGGTCATTCCGGTCACGCCCGCCGGACGCGGGCGGGATGAGCGGGGGATGATCTGCGCGCCGGCTACGTCCGCGGCGCGGGCAGCAGGCGCAGCGTCGAGGGCCAACGCTGCGGCGGCTCGCCGAACGCCCGGTGGGCGTTGCTGACGATCTTCTTGCTCATCATCCGGTTCCCGACACCACCGACGACGGCGCCGATGCCGACCGGCAGCATCTTGCCGAACGCCAGCGCCCCCCGCTTGAGGGTGTACCGCTTGACGAAGTACCGCAGCAACCGGCTGTTCAACTGCGACAGCGCGGGCAGCGGCAGCGTCGCCGCACCGTCGGACACCCACGCCCCGCTGGTGCGGCCCCGGCCGAGCAGGTCGGCGACCGCCCGCTTGCTGTCCTCGCCCACCAGCACCGACAGCACCAGGGCGCGGCGCCGCTCGCGGTGTTCGGCCGGGATGCCGTGCACCTCGGCGATGGCCAGCACGTACAGCGCGGTCGCCTCGAGGAACACCACCGTCTCGCCCCCGATCGCCGACATCGCCACCAGTGTGCCGATCCCCGGATAGGCCGCCGCCGAACCGACCGCCGCGCCGCTGGCGGTCACCGCGGCCATGTACTGGGTGTCGAGCTTGCGGATCACCTCGGCCGGCGTCGCTCCGGGATTCTGCTCGCGCAGGCGCTCGACGTGGGCCCGCACGGCGGGACCCTGCACGCGCGCGCCCCGCTCGATGATCTGCGAGAGCACCTTGGCCGCCACGCCCGGATCCTCGTCCTGCACGGCAGGTAGCTGACTCTTGGCTCGCGACCTGGCACTCATGGGCGCTTCCTCCCTGTGTGAACCTGGTTTCAGGCTAGCCCTCGTGAAACGAACGGCGGCGCGCCACGCGTGCCCGAACGTGATCGCGGTCACTGTTCGCGCGACGGGGAAGAAATTATTGGAAAGCGTCGCTAATCATTTCCATGGCAGTATCCCCGGACGTGGATGTGAAGCCGGACGCGGCGGGCCAGGGCCAGGCCCCCAGTCGCATCAAGATGATCTTCGTGCTCGGCCTGCTGGTCGCGCTCGGCCCGCTGACCATCGACATGTACCTGCCGGCGCTGCCCAAGATCGCCGAGGAGCTGTCGGTGACGTCGTCGGTCGCCCAGCTCACCCTGACCGGCACGCTGGCCGGACTGGCGCTCGGCCAGCTGATCATCGGGCCGCTGTCGGACTCGCTGGGCCGCCGCAAACCGCTGTTCGGCGGCATCGTGCTGCACATGATCGCGTCACTGGTGTGCATGTTCGCCCCGAACATCGCCGTACTCGGCGTTGCCCGCGGGCTGCAGGGCATGGGCGCCGCAGCGGGCATGGTGGTCGCCATCGCGGTGGTCGGGGATCTGTACAAGGACAACGTCGCGGCGACGGTGATGTCGCGGCTGATGCTGGTGCTCGGGGTCGCCCCGGTGCTCGCGCCGTCGCTGGGCGCGGCGGTGCTGTTGCACGGGTCCTGGCACTGGGTGTTCGCCGCACTGGTGGTGATCGCGGCGGCGCTGCTGGTGATGGCCGTCCTCGCGCTGCCCGAGACGCTGCCCGTCGGTCACCGTCGCCCGCTGAAGGTCAGGAGCATCGGCGCGACCTATCTGGAACTGCTGCGCGATGCACGGTTCGTGATCCTCGTGCTGGTCGCCGCGCTCGGCATGTCCGGACTGTTCGCCTATATCGCGGGTGCGCCGTTCGTGCTGCAGGACAGGTTCGGCGTCGGCCAGACCGCGTTCGCGCTGATCTTCGGTGCCGGGGCCGTCGCGTTGATCGGCACCACCCAGTGCAACGTGCTGTTGCTCAAGCGGTTCAGCCCGCAGCAGATCATGGTCTGGGCGCTGGTCGCCGCATCGGTGTTCGGGGTGGTCTTCGTGGCGCTGGCCGCCGGGCAGGTCGGCGGCGTGTACGGCTTCGTGATCCCGGTGTGGGCGATCCTGGCCGCGATGGGTCTGGTGATCCCGAACGCCCCCGCCGTCGCGCTGACCCGGCACCCGGACGCCGCGGGCACTGCCGCCGCGCTGCTGGGCGCGGTCCAGTTCGGCGGCGGCGCGGCGATCGCCCCCGTGGTCGGGGTGCTGGGCAACGACGAACTGGCCATGGCCGTGGTGATGGCCGCCGGGGTGATGATCGCGCTGGCGCTGCTGCTGCTGACCGGAGTGCACCGGGCCACCGAGCCCGCGGGCATCCCCGGCGACGCGGTCGCCGAAGCGGCCTGAACCGGGGGACGCGCCGGGGCCGACTTGTCGGGGCCCCCGCCGGACCGTAGCGTCGGGGCTCAGTGCTGTTTCCGACGCTGTTCCTGACGTTCCTCCGCTTCTCCCCGTCGTTCCTCCCCGTGACTTTGGCTGGCTCCCACCATGTTTGACACCGCGACCGCGCGCGCCCAGAGCGTCAATCCCTGGCATGCGCTGTGGGCGCTGCTGATCGGGTTCTTCATGATCCTGGTCGACGCGACGATCGTGGCCGTCGCGAACCCGGCGATCATGGCGAGCCTCGGCGCCGGCTACGACGCGGTGCTGTGGGTGACCAGTGCCTACCTGCTGGCCTACGCGGTTCCGCTGCTGGTGGCCGGGCGCCTCGGGGACCGCTACGGGCCGAAGACCATGTACCTCATCGGGTTGGTGGTGTTCACCGCGGCGTCGCTGTGGTGCGGACTGTCCGACACGATCGGCATGCTCGTCGCCGCCCGGGTGGTGCAGGGTCTCGGCGCGGCGCTGCTGACCCCGCAGACGATGACGGTGATCACCCGGACGTTCCCGCCACACCGGCGCGGGGTGGCGATGAGCGTCTGGGGCGCCACCGCCGGCGTCGCGACGCTGGTCGGTCCGCTCGCCGGTGGCGTGCTGGTCGACCACCTCGGCTGGCAGTGGATCTTCATCGTCAACGTGCCGATCGGGGTCATCGGCCTGGTGATGGCCGTCTGGCTGGTCCCGTCGCTGCCCACCCAGGCGCGGCAGCGCTTCGACATACCGGGGGTGGTGCTCTCCGGGGTCGGCCTGTTCCTGATCGTGTTCGCGCTGCAGGAAGGTCAGTCCCACGGCTGGGCGGCGTGGATCTGGGTGACGGTCGCGGCCGGGATCGCGGTGATGGTGGCGTTCGTGTACTGGCAGTCCGTCAACACCGGACAGCCGCTGATCCCGCTGGTGATCTTCTGGGACCGCAACTTCTCGATGTCCAACCTCGGCGTGGCCACCATCGGGTTCGTCGCGACCGGGATGATCCTGCCGCTGATGTTCTACGCGCAGTCGGTGTGCGGTCTGACCCCGACGCAGGCGGCGTTGCTGACCGCGCCGATGGCCATCGCGACCGGTGTGCTGGCCCCGTTCGTCGGCAAGCTGGTCGACCGGTCCCATCCCCGGTCGGTGGTCGGGTTCGGGTTCTCACTGATGGCGATCGGGCTGACCTGGCTGTCGATCGAGATGACCCCGGCGACTCCGATCTGGCGGCTGTTGCTCCCGCTGACCGCGATGGGCGCCGCGATGGCGTTCATCTGGTCGCCGCTGGCGGCCACCGCGACCCGCAACCTGCCGCCGGAGCTGGCCGGTGCCGGTTCCGGTGTCTACAACACCACCCGTCAGGTCGGGTCGGTGTTCGGCAGCGCGGGCATGGCTGCGCTGATGACCTACGAGCTGTCGGCCAAGATCCCCGGTGCCGCCGACACGGCGCCGCAGGTCGAGGGTGCGGCCGCGCCGTTGCCGGAGTTCCTGCACGCCCCGTTCGCACTCGCGATGTCGCAGGCGATGCTGCTGCCCGCGTTCGTCGCGTTGTTCGGGCTCATCGCCGCACTGTTCCTGCTCGGGTTCCTCGGCGCCGACTCCGCGGAGGTGCCGGCCGAACCGATGGAGCCCTACGACCCCGACCACGAGCTGTACTGGGCCGACGGTGAGGACGAGTACATCGAGTACGAGGTGGAGTGGGTCGACGACACCCCGGACGAGTACGCCTGGGACGATCCCGCGGCCGAGATCGCCGGCGCCGACACCGACGTGCTCGGCTCGGTGCCCGGGCCCGCTGTGCGTGACGACGAGCAGTGGCGGCGCATCCTCGAGCAGCTGCTGGACGAGCCGAGCGGCAACGGGCGGTCTCACACCCGCGACTGATCCGGCTCCCCGGCAGCGGCCATCAACTCGTCCAGCGCGGCGTTGGCCTTGTTCAGCGCCACCGCCAGCGCGCCGATCGCCTTGTCCCGGACCCGTTCCTTGCCCGGCGGGAACACCGGGAACAAAGTGCGCGCCGCGTTGAGCCGTGCGGTGTCCAGCCACGCCGACAGGTCCGGATCCCGCAGCCAGCGCACCGTCGCGACGTTGTCCTCGCGCATATGCCGCAGCCAGTCGACCGGAGCGTCGGGGTGGGTGATCGGCACGCACAACGCATTGCGGGTCGCGTCGTCGGGGTAGGCCGCCTCGACGTGGGCGATGAACGCCGAGCTGAACACCTGCTGGCAACTGCGCACGCTCTGCAGCGTGATCCGGTCGCCGTCGAACACCGGCACCGACGGTGGGCGGGGCAATCCCTGGGTGGTGCAGTCGACATACAGCGACGGGCCCGCGGGCAGCGAGGCGCCGACGAAGCGGACGTGGTCGTGGCCGGCATGCTCGATGTGCCCGAGCCGGACCACGTCGCCGACGCGGCGCAGCTGTTCGAGCTCGCGCGCCGACACGATCGCGCAGTGGTACATCGTGGGCCGCACCGACGGATCGAGCCGGAACAGCACTTCGGCGGCCTCCAGCCGATCGAACAGGTCGTCGAGCGTGTCCGCGTCGGTGACCGCCTGCATCCGGGCGGCCATCGCGTCCCGCAGCCGCGGGGCGAAGTCCGGTCCCGGCTGGATGTTGGCCCGGTTGAGCAGCCACGAGTCCCGGGGCCGGACCCATCGCACCCGGTCCGGGCGAATCCCGTTGTGCAGCAACCACAGCACGCAGTCCATACCGGTCTTGCCGCCGCCGACGACGGTGAAGTGATCGTGCTCGGCGGCGTGGCGCGGCAGGTCGTTCGGCGCGACCACCGCTACACCGTCGGCGACCGAGAACGGCGGTCGCCGCATCGACTGCACCACGGTCAGCAGATAGGTCGCGTCCACCGTCCGGCGTCCCGCCGTGACCGTCTGCTCGGTGCCGTCGAGGACGCGAATCCTGTTGTCGCCCAGATAGCGGGTCATCGGTAGGTAGGTGAGCCGACCCGTCGGCAGCATCCGGTCGCGCATCACCCGGTCGTAGTACGCGCACACCTCGTGTCCGGTGGCGAGCTCGAAGAACCCCTCGTTGAAACCGCTGCGGTCGATCGCGTCCTCGTTGCCGAGGGCATGGGAGTTCACCCCGTAGTACGCCGACGGCTGGTGTAGCCGGACGAACGGGTAGACCGAGTTCCAGTGCCCACCCGGCTGGTGGTTCGCGTCCACGAGCACGACCGTCGCGTCCGTCTCGGTCAGCAGGGTGTCGACGAACGCCATGCCCATCGCCCCGGCCCCGACGACGAGGTAGTCGGCCTCGATGCTGGTCATCCTCCGCCACGGTACCGAAACCGCGCGAGGGACGACTCAGTCGAACAGCACCGCGCGGTTGAGATAACCGGTCGGGTCGAACGCGTTTTTCACCGCGCGCATCGCGGCGATGTCGGCTTCGGTACGCGCCATCGACAGGTAGTCGCGCTTGCGGGTTCCGACGCCGTGTTCGGAGCTGACGTTGCCGCCGTGGCCCGCGATCAGCGCCATCATCGCCGAATAGAGCTCGCGCTCGGCGGCGCCGGTCAGCGCGCAGCGCACGATGTTGAGGTGCAGGTTGCCCTCGCCGATGTGGCCGAAAAGCACCGGGATCGCATCGGGGGCGTGTTCGCCGATCAGCGCCGCGGCATCGCCGGCGAACGGCTGGATGGACGAAAGGGGGAGCGACACATCGAATTTCAGCGGCGGTCCGTACACGCCGAGCACCTCTGCGATCGACTCGCGGACCTGCCAGAGTCGCTGCTGGGCGTTCGTGTCGACACCGACGGCGGGTTCGCCGCAGAGCTCCGCGGTCTCCAGCGCGTCGGCCAGCCGCTCGGTCAGGTCCGTCTCCCCGGCCAGTTCGATCAGCAGTTGCCAGGCGCCGTCGACCGGGGCCGCCACCCCGGCGTGCTCGGCGGTCAGCGCGCTCGCCCGCGCGTCGATCAGCTCGAGGGCCGCGATGCCCTCCATGTCGCGGAACACCCGCCCGGTGGTGACCAGCGCGTCCAGGTCGGCGAAACCGCAGATCGCGGTGACCCGTTGGCGCGGGGTGGGGTGCAGGCGCAGATCGAGGGCGGTGATCACCCCCAGCGTGCCCTCGGCGCCGACGAACAGCGACGCCAGGTCGTATCCGGTGTTGTCGCTGCGCACCTGGCTGTGGCGGTGCACCACGGAGCCGTCGGGCAGGACGACGTCGAGCCCGAGCACCTGTTCGCCCATGTTGCCGTAGCAGACCGTGCGCAGCCCGCCCGCGTTCGTCGAGGCCATCCCGCCGACGGTCGCGGAGTCGCGCGCGGCGAGATCGACGCCGAACACCAGTCCGGCCGCGGTGGCCGCCCGCTGCACCTCGGCCAGCGTGACCCCGGCGCCGACGCGGATCCGGCGTTCGACGGTGTCGACCTCGCCGACCTCCCGTAGCCGCTCCGTGGACACCAGCACGTCGTCGTGTTCGGGCACCGTGCCCGCCACCAACGAGGTCCGGCCGCCCTGCACGGTCACGGCCACGCCCGCATCGCGGCACGCGCGCAGCACCGCGGCGACCTCGTCGGTGGAACCCGGCCGCACCAGCACCGAGGCCCGCCCCCGGTAGCGCCCGGTGTGGTCGACGCTGCGGCCGTCGAGCACGTCGCGGTCGGTGCTCACGTAGGTGGCTCCGACGATCTCCGTCAGCCGCTCGGTCAGCGCTTCGCTCACCCCGTCGGTGTATCACAAGTGGGCAGCGACAGGAACGCACCCAACTCGACCAGCCGGTCCGGCGTGCCGGGCAGGTAGTCGGTCAGATGCGGTGAGCGCACGATGACCGCGAGGTACTTCGCGCGGCTCACCGCGACGTTGAGCCGGTTGCGGTTGAGCAGGAACGAGATCCCGCGCGGCACATCGTCGATCGAGGACGCCGTCATCGACACGAACACCACCGGCGCCTGCTGTCCCTGGAATTTGTCCACCGTGCCCGCGCGCACCTCGGTCAGGCCGGCGGCGTCCAGGCGCCGACGCAGCTGCACCACCTGCGCGTTGTACGGCGTCACGATCAGGATGTCGTCCTGGACCAGCGGTCGGGTGACGTCCTTGTCGGTCCACGGTGTGCCCAGCAGTCGCCGGATCTCGGCGACGATCGCGTCGGCCTCCTCGGGGCTCTCGTTGGCGTTGCCGAGGTGGTCGACGGGCAGCGTCCGAACGCCGGGTGCGACGCCGTCGAGACGGCGTGCGGTGGTGACCGCCTCGTGCGAGTGCAGGCGTTCGTCGTAGGACAGCTTCGACACCGCCCGGCACACGTCGGGATGCATCCGGTAGGAGCGGTCCAGGAAGTAGCCGCGTTCGGGTGGCAGCGTGTGGTGCCCGTCGACGAGCCAGCCGAGCGCCGACCCGTCGACGGGCTCGGGGTGGGTGCCCTGGCTGACCTGCGGCAGCTGCTGCGGATCGCCGAGCAGCAGCAGGTTGCGGGCCGCCCGTGCGACGGCGACGGTGTTGGCGAGGCTGAACTGGCCGGCCTCCTCGATCACCAGCAGGTCGAGGCTGTCGCGGTCGAACTTGTTGGCATTGGCGAAATCCCACGCCGTCCCGCCGACCACGCAGCCGTCCTGGCAGACGAACTGTGCGTAGTCGTCGCGGTCCAGCTCGGTCCATCCGGTGCTGATGGTGTGCAGCTTCTTGCCGACGCGGGCGCCGTCCACCCCGGCGGCCATCACATCGCGGAACAGGTTCTCCACCACCGCATGTGACTGTGCGACCACCCCGATCCGCCAGTGATGCCGGGTCACCAGGGCGGCGATCACCTGCCCCGAGGTGTAGGTCTTGCCGGTGCCGGGAGGGCCGTGCACCGCAAGGTAGGAGGAGTCGAGATCCAGTAGGGCAGCGGTGATGTCGGCGACGACATCACCGGTGCGCGGCAGCGCGGCGCCGCTGCGGGTGCGCGGCGGGCGGCGCAGGAAGATGTCGGTCAGCGCGTCGGCGGGTAGGTCCGGCAGCCCGGCGGCGAACAAGGACGCGGTGTCGGCTATCGCGTCCTGCAGCATGGCCGTGCTGATCGGGGGGCCAGGGGTCAACGCGAAGGGCAGTTGGTCGAAGACCGGGCCGTCCTTGGGTTGACGTTCGACGATGACGACCTCGGTGGGTGCCTCCGGATCGTCGCAGCCGGTGACGGTCACCGTCGCGTACCCGCGCCGGTCCGGGTCGTCGGCCAGGCCCGTCGGCGACGGCGGGTCGTACAGCGCGTACATGGTGCCCGCCAGTTCGCCGTTGGCGAGCTCGCCGAACAGCCGGAGGTGGCGTTGCGGTTTACGGGCCCGCGGCGGGGTGTGCCAGTCGGCGACGATCTCGTGACGCTCGGCGATGAACACATCGCTGTCGTCGGCCCATTCGTCGACCGGGTTGTTGACGCGGTCGAAGTGGCCCCACCAGAACGGCTTGTCCTCGCGTTTGTGAAAACCCTTGGCGGCGGCCATCATCGCCGCGGCGTGCTGCTGCGGTGTGCGTTCGGAGATGCTGTCGCCCGCGAACTTCAGCAGCGCGCGCTCGACCGCGTCGACCTCGACGGTGCGTGGCTCGGGACCGCCGGGCACGCGGGCCGGCCCGCGCGGCGGCACTCCTGATTCGATGGCGCGGGCCATCATCCAGTCGCGCAGCCGCCGGGTGGAGCGGCAGTCGTAGCGGTTGTACTCCTCGATCTCCTTGAGCACGGTGGCGGCGTCGTCCGTGCGGCCCTCGGCGATCAGGTCGCAGTACCTGGCGTACTCGGTGATCGATGCGGTGGCGGTGGTGACCTCGCCGTCGCGCAACTCGTTGCCCATGTACAGCGGTTCCAGCGATTTGATGCTGTAGTTCTCGGTGCCGACGCGAATGCTCTTGCGCACCAACGGGTACAGGTCCACCAGCACGCCGTCGCGCAGCAGCTCGTCGACCTCGGCCTCGCCGACGCCGTAGCGGCCGGCCAGCCGCAGCAACGTGCTCTTCTCGTAGGCCGCGTAGTGGTAGATGTGCATCTTCGGGTAGCGGTTGCGCCGCTTACGCACGAACTTCAGGAAGTCCTCGAGCGCTTTCCGTTCCTGGGTGCGGTCGTGCGCCCAGAACGGGTGGAACCCGTCCGTCTGGGCCGGCGAGCCGGCCGATCCGGCGAGGGTCAGCACGCCCCACAGGTACTCCAGGCCCCAGTCGCGGCCGTCGGTGGTCCACAACGGGTCACCCTCGAAATCGAAGAACAGATCGCCTTTGTCGGCGTCGGGCAGCACCATCAGCGGCTGAGGGTCGACCAGCTCGTAGGGCGGCTTACCGTCGACGCGCTCGGCGATCTGCAGCCGGGCCTGCGCTGTGAGGGCGGTGACCGTCCGCGTCGACAGCTCGGGTACCGGCCCGTCGTGGGAGGCCAGTTCGTGCACCGTCGTGATGCCGGCGTCGAGCAACCGGGCCCGCGCGCTGACCCGCATCCCGGCGACAAGCAGCAGATCGTCGCGCTCGCGCACCTGTGTCTCGCACTCGGAGCAGCGGAAACACGCGCGGATGTGCTCGTCCTCCCACGCGACCGCCCGGCCACCGGCCAGGTGATCGTCGAGCAGCCGCTGCAGCGCGTCTCGGCGTGGCCGGTACACCGGCAGCAGCTCGTCGACGGGGTAGCTGACCGCGGTGCCGTCGCCGAGTACCAGGTCCACCCCCGGCGCCACCGGAACTCCTGCGGCGGTGAGGGTTTCGACGTAGGCGGCCATCTGCAGCAGTGCCTCGACCTTGACCGAGCGGGCGAGCTTGGTGTCGCGCAGCCGGTAGCGGCCGTCGTCGTCGAGCAGCAGGAAGTCGGCGAAGCCGGCGAACCGGCCGTCGAACATCGCCGCCTGGTAGACGACGGGGGAGCGGTGCTCGACCGCGCGCAGCGTCTGTTCGGCCGCGGCCGTCAACCCCGCGACGGTGTACCGGGGACGGCCGATGACCGTCACCTCGGTACCGGCCTTCAGCGTGTCCAGGTGCCGCTGCTCGTGCTCGTCACCCAGCGTCGCGGTGCGGGCCAGCAGTTCGTCGTCGCCGGACACCGCGGGACCCCAGCCCAACCGAGCGTCGAACGACCGCAGCAGCGCGTACTCGCAGCGCGCCGCGGCCGCGAGGTCGGAGGCGCTGTAGATGACACGGTCAACGCCGGCGTCGGTGGCGACGAACACGCAGCCACTGTAGGTGAGCGCCCCGACACCCTGCCCCCGCGAAATATCATTCCGGGCAGTGCTCGGCGGCCTCCGCGCAGCCCGGAATGATATTTCGCGGGTACCTAGCCGGGCGTGTTGCCGATCAGCTCCACACCGCTGCCGTTCCAGCGGAACTTGACCACGCTGTCGAGGCCAGGCACGCCGCTGGAGTACTTCAGCGCGACGGTGTCCCCGGTGGTCTGGGTGCCGTCGAGGTCGTTGAACCCGTACGTGTCCGGAACGCCCGTCGGGATGAACTTGCCCTGGTGGAACAACACCGCGCGGGTGTTCGGGTTGGACTGGTTGGTGTTGGCCTTGATGATCACCGCCGACAGCTGGGCGCACTCGTTGTAGTTGCCCGCCAGCGGCTCGGGGTTCCACGCCTGACCGCTGCGCGGGTCGCGGGGCAGCTCCGACACCGCCTTGGCGATCTCGGGGGCGGCCAGGTCGGTGGCGCACGGATCGTCGGCGGGCGCGGGGCCCGGGAGCGGTCCGGCGGGCGGTGGAGCCGCGGGGGCCGCGGGCGCCGCGCTGACCGGTGCGGTCTGGTCCGGTGTCTTGGACACCGTCGAGTCGCCGGGACTGCATGCCGTGACGGTGAGTGCCGCCGCCACCACACAGATGTTGGTCGCCGCCCAATTCACGTTGGGCACCGTACGGCAGTCCGCGTGGCCGTGGGGCAAGGCTCGCCCGGGCCAGAAGTCACGGTCGGCCGGATCACCGTCTTGTACGCACTAGACTTCTTCCTCGATGACGTCTACAAACGCGGAGCCCGACCCCGCTGCCCTGACCTTTTCCGACCTGCAGATTCACCCTGCGGTGCTGAAGGCTGTCTCCGACGTCGGCTACGAATCACCCTCACCGATCCAGGCCGCCACCATCCCCGCCATGTTGAACGGCTCCGATGTGGTCGGCCTCGCACAGACCGGCACCGGCAAGACCGCTGCGTTCGCGATCCCGATCCTGTCCAAGATCGACACCGAGAGCCGCAACACCCAGGCCCTGGTGCTGGCCCCGACCCGTGAGCTCGCGCTGCAGGTCGCCGAGGCGTTCGGCCGTTACGGCGCCCAGCTGCGCGTCAACGTGCTGCCGATCTACGGTGGCTCGTCCTACGTGCCGCAGCTGGCCGGACTCAAGCGCGGCGCGCAGGTCGTCGTCGGCACCCCGGGCCGGGTGATCGACCACCTGGAGAAGGGCAGCCTGGACCTCTCCCATCTGGATTACCTGGTTCTCGACGAGGCCGACGAGATGCTGCAGATGGGCTTCGCCGAGGATGTCGAGCGCATCCTGGCCGACACCCCCGAGTACAAGCAGGTCGCGTTGTTCTCCGCGACCATGCCACCGGCGATCAAGAAGATCACCGCCAAGTACCTGCACGATCCGGTCGAGGTCACCGTCAAGTCCAAGACCCAGACCGCCGAGAACATCACGCAGCGCTACTTCCTGGTGTCGTATCCGCGCAAGATGGATGCGCTGACCCGGCTGCTGGAGACCGAGCAGGGCGACGCGATGATCGTGTTCGTCCGCACCAAGCAGGCCACCGAGGAGGTCGCCGAGAAGCTGCGCGCCCGCGGGTTCGCGGCGGCGGCCATCAACGGCGACATCCCGCAGGCCGTCCGCGAGCGCACCATCAGCCAGCTCAAGGACGGCACCATCGACATCCTGGTCGCGACGGACGTCGCGGCCCGTGGTCTGGACGTCGAACGGATCAGCCACGTCGTCAACTTCGACATCCCGCACGACCCCGAGTCCTATGTGCACCGCATCGGCCGCACCGGGCGCGCCGGACGCTCGGGTACGGCGCTGCTGTTCGTGACGCCGCGCGAGCGTCACCTGCTCGGCGCGATCGAGCGTGTCACCCGGCAGAAGCTGGTGGAGTCCGAACTGCCGTCGGTCGAGGACGTCAACGAGAAGCGGGTCGCGAAGTTCCGCGACTCGATCACCGACGCGCTGGACAAGCCCGGCATCGACCTGTTCCGCACGCTGGTGGAGGGTTACGAGCGCGACCACGACGTCCCGATGGCCGACATCGCCGCGGCGCTGGCGCTGCAGAGCCGCAACGGTGAAGAGTTCCTGATGACGGAGCCGCCGCCGGAGAAGCGCCGCGAGCGTCCGGACCGTGGAGACCGCGGCGACGCCTCGTCGCGTAAGCCGCGCGAGCGGCGCAGCGATCTCGCGACCTACCGCATCGCGGTCGGCAAGCGGCACAAGGTCGCGCCCGGCGCGATCGTCGGCGCCATCGCCAACGAGGGCGGGCTGCACCGCAGCGACTTCGGCCACATCACGATCAAGATGGACCACTCGCTGGTGGAGTTGCCCGCGAAGCTGTCCGGGAAGACGCTGAAGGCGTTGGAGAACACCAAGATCCAGGGCCAGCTGATCCAGCTGCAGCCCGATCGCGCACCGAAACCTCACAGAGGGAAGCCCAAGACGAAGTGACCGTGTTTTCTCGGCCGCCCGGTTCCGGCATCGACGCCGCCGGCGGCCTGGAGTCCGTCACGCGTGAGCGCGTCTCGTCACTGACCGGAATCCGCGCGGTCGCGGCGCTGCTGGTGGTGCTCACCCACGCCGCCTACACCACGGGCAAATACCCGCAGGGCTATGTGGGCCTGGTGTATTCGCGGATGGAGATCGGCGTGCCGATCTTCTTCGTGCTGTCCGGGTTCCTGTTGTTTCTGCCGTGGGTGAAGGCCGCGCACTCCGGCCAGGCATCCCCGTCGGTGCGCCGGTACGCGTGGCACCGGGTGCGGCGCATCATGCCCGCCTATGTGGTCACGGTGATCGCGGCCTATCTCGTCTATCACTTCCGCACCGCGGGCCCGAACCCCGGCCACACCTGGGAAGGCCTGTTCCGCAATCTCACGCTGACCCAGATCTACACCGACGACTATCTGTATTCGTTTCTGCACCAAGGGCTTACCCAGATGTGGAGCCTGGCGGTCGAGGTGGCGTTCTACGTGGTGCTGCCGGCGCTGGCGTACCTGCTCCTGGTGGTGCTGTGCCGGCGGCAGTGGCGTCCCGGGCTGCTGCTGACCGGGCTGGTGGCGTTGGCGCTGGTGTCCCCGGCGTGGCTGTGGCTGGTGCACTCGACCGACTTCCTGCCCGACGGCGCGCGGCTGTGGTTGCCGGGATACCTGGCGTGGTTCGTCGGCGGGATGATCCTGGCCGCACTGCAACCGCTGGGGGTACGTGCCTACGCGGCGGTGTGCGTGCCGTTGGCCATCGTCTGCTACCTGATCGCTTCGACCCCGATCGCCGGCGAGCCGACGACCTCGCCCGCCGCGCTGCACGAGGCTCTTTTCAAGACCGCGTTCTACACCGCGATCGCGACGCTGGTGGTGGCCCCGCTCGCGCTGGGCAACACCGGGTGGTATTCGCGCTTCATGGCGAGCAGGCCGATGGTCTTCCTCGGCGAGATCTCGTACGAGATCTTCCTGATCCACCTCATCACGATGGAACTCGTGATGGTCGAGATCATGCGCAAACCGGTCTACACCGGATCGATGTGGCAGCTGTTCTTCGGCACGATGATCGTCACGATCCCGCTGGCCTGGGTGCTGCACCGGTTCACCCGCTTGCGGACCTGACGCGGGGCCCTGCCACACCCCGGAGAAGTTAGGTTATCTTGGCCTAAGTATTCGAAGGGGTGATGGTTGATGTCGGACGCCAAGTTGTCACGCGGGTTCGCCGGTGCGGTGCTCAAGCTGCTGCGGGCGGGTGACTACGAGCTGGCGGTGACCGGCCGCACCGAGGTCAGCCCGCACTATCTGCGGCTGAGCTTCCGTGCCGGGGGACTGCTGGACGATCGTCCGTTGCACCCCACGCAGTGGGTCCGGCTGTGGTTCTCCGATGCGGGCAAGCTGCACCAGCGCGGCTACACCCTGGTCAACCCCGACCCGGCCAACGACAGTGTCGACATCGAGTTCGCGTTGCACGACGGTGTCGCGTCCAACTGGGCCGAGCGCGCACAGCCGGGCGACACCATCGAGGCGACCGTGCTCGGCAGCAACTTCGCGCTGCCCGAGCCGCGCCCGGCGGGCTATGTGATCGTCGGCGACACCGCGTCGCTGCCGGCGATCAACTCGCTGCTCGACGCGATCGGCGACGCGCCGGCGCGGATCTTCCTGGAGGCCGCGCACGACGACGACAAGCAGCTGCCGGTGCGCCGTCCCGCCGACGTGACGTGGGTGGACCGCAAGAACTCCGGCGAGGCGCTGATCGAGGCCGTCGGCTCGGCGGCCTTCGACGCCGCCGACCACTTCGGCTGGGTCGCCTGCGACAACCGCACCACGCGCGCGGTGGCCAAGCTGATGCGCGAGGACTACAAGATCGCGCGCAAATCGATCAAGGCGCAGGCCTACTGGGTCGCCTGATCGGCCCGTTCCGGGAGCACGATCGGTACGACGAACTCTTCGAGCATCGCGCGCTCGTCCGCTTCGTCGTGGCCGGGGAACAGCATCAGCGAGGTCATCACGCGGACCAGCCAGCGAGCCCGGTGCGCGACGAGTTCGGCGTCGTCGGGCCCGAGCGAGATCACGAAGGCCTCGGTCAGCGCCTTGATCACCTCGGACTGCTCGGCCATCTCGGCCCCGATCGGGCGTTGGGTGGTGGCGAACCACGACGACAGCGCCGGGCTTTCGCGCACGTTGCGCAGCGAGTTCAGCATGCCTTCGATCAGCCGCTCACGCGGATCGTCGAACGACATGATGTGCTCGGTCATCTCGCGGTACAGACGGTAGCTCTCGCGGTGCACGTAGGCCGTGTAGAGGGCTTCCCGATTCTCGAAGTAGCGGTACAGCGTGGCCCGCGAACAGCCGGCGGCCGCGGCGATCTCGTGCATGCCGACGGTCGCGGCGGGCTGTGCGGCGAACAGCTCCCCGGCCGCGTCCAGGATCCGGTCGGCGGCGACCTCGGTGCGTCGGGCCGCCAGCCAATCGCCGGCCATCAGCCCACCACCGTGAACGGCACCGACAGCGGCCGCCGGACGTAACTGCCGCCCGACCACACGATCCCGGCCTCGTCGACCTCGAAATCCGGGATCCGGGTGAGTAGTTCGGTCAGTGCCACCCGGGACTGCATGCGGGCAGCCGCGGCGCCCAGGCAGTGGTGCGCGCCATGGCTGAACGTCAGGATGTTGCGTGGCCTGCGGGTGACGTCGAGTTCTGCTGCGGTGTCGCCGAATTGGCGTTCATCACGGTTGCCGGAGCCGTAGAGGAACATCACCCGGCGGCCCTGCGGGATCGTCACGTCGCCGATCGTCACGTCCCGGGTCACCGTGCGGCCCAGCATCTGTACCGGCGAGGTGAGCCGCAGGAACTCGTCGACGGCATCCGGGATGAGCTCCGGTCGCTCGCACAGCAGCCTGCGTTGGTCGGGTCGCTGGTGCAGCAGTTGCACCGAGCCGCCGAGCATTCCGGTGGTGGTGTCGTTGCCCCCGGTGACCATCGTGAACGTGAACGCCAGGATCGACAGCACGCCTGAGATGTCGCCGTCGGCGCCGACACCGGCCGCCACCAGGTGTGAAACCGTGTCGTCCTCGGGTTCGACCCGACGGCGCTCGATCAGCGCGGTGAAGTAGCCCATCATCTCACCGAGCGCATCGCCGAGTGTGCCCAGCGCGCCGCCGATTCCGCCCTCGCTGGTGTTGGCGGCGACGATCGCGTCGGTCCAGCCGTCGAACTTGCCGCGGTCCTCCTCGGGCACCCCGAGATAGTGCGCGACGACCATCGACGGCAGCGGTTTGAACAGTTCGGCGACGATGTCTCCGCCGCCGGCGGCCCTGAGCCGCTCGATCCGCTCGACCACGTAGTCGCGGACCTTGGGTTCGACGGCCTCCACCTGGCGTGGGGTGAATCCGCGCGCGACGAGCTTGCGGAACTCGGTGTGCGCCGGCGGGTCCTGCATGACCATCGGCGGATTGTCGGCGAGCCCGATCAGGTCCAGCTCGCCGTAGTTCACCGTGAGGCCCTGCGCGGACGAGAACGTCTCGTGGTCGCGGGCGGCGGCCCAGATGTCGGCGTGGCGGGACAACACGTAGAAGTCGTGCTCCGGTCGGTCCGCGGGGACGACGTGGTGTACCGGATCGTGGTCGCGCAGCGCCCGGTACATCGGCCACGGATCACGCCAGGTGTCCGCCGTGGCCAGCTCGAACCTGGCAGGCGAGCTGTGAGACAGAAGTGCGACCATGTCTTATGGGTACGACACATTCGAGAAGATGTCAATCATTCGTGGGATTCTCATCGATCGCGGATCTCATTGTCGATGGCGGACGGGCGGATCTGCTGACGCTGCGCAGCGCCGGCAGGCCGGGCGCAGCCCAGCGCCGCTGATGCCGCTCCGACGCCGGTTGAGAGTTTCCGGTGATCATCACCCTGACGCGCATTTGCCGGGCCTCGATGTTCAGCGAGACGATGACGGAAGCAGTGGCCGACGTCGTTTCATGGCCGTCACATGATGCTCGCTCCGCCATCGACGACGAGCGTGGCGCCGGTGATGAAGCTCGCGCGACTGGAGGCGAGGAAGGCGATTGCTTCGGCGATTTCAGCAGGTTTGCCGGCGCGTCCCAGGGGATTCGGCTCCGCCGGTATCTGCGTCACCACGGTGTTGACGCGGATGCCCGCGGAGCCGAACTCGGCGGCCCAGGTTCGGGTCAGTGCGGCGACGGCACCTGTCGCCGCCGACGCGACGTTGACGATCGCCCCGCCACCGTGGCGGGTCATGCAGGGGGCGACGGCGGCCACCAAAAAGTACAGACCGGCCAATGCATCAACGTCCACGACGTCGGCGTTGTTGACCAGGATGTCGACCGGCACCTGCCGGGCGAGGTGGTCGACGGATTCCAGGTCGGCCAGGTCAGCGGCGATGAACCGGGCGCCTGGACCGAGTTCGTCGACGGCGGCCCGGCCTGCGCCCGTCTGTCGGCCGCTGAGGATGAGCTGAGCACCGGCCTGCTTGAGCAGGCGTGCGGTGACCCGTCCGAGTTCCGAGGCGCAGTCGGTCACCAGGGCCGTTCGTCCCGGCTCCTCCGAAGTGCTCACAACCTGCACTCCCTTCGGTGGCATTCGACAACAGTGGCAGTCGGGGCACCGGCAGGGACCACGGAAAACCCGTAGTCCGCTGGTAGCCCTGCATCCGTCGTGCAGACGTGACAGGATTTGCCGATAACCGCGGCCGGGGGGCGTGGGCTGCACCGGCGTTCCAGACAGGTGGTCATCTCGATCGTGACGGCGATCCACGACCGAAGCAGTGGGGTGTTGCCGGGCCGCACCGCCGAATGCCTGGCGCTGCGTGAGTTGTTGGACGCGCTGCGCTGCGGGCGCAGCGAAGTGCGAGTGCTGCTGGGTGAGGCCGGTATCGGGAAGACGGCGCTGCTGACGTTTCTTCGCGAGTCCGCCGCGGATTGCACCGTGTTGACCGCGGTCGGAGTCGAATCCGACATGGAGTTGGCGTTCGCGGGCCTGCAGCAGTTGTGCGCCCCGTTGATGGATCACCGGCTGGGTTTGCCGCCACCGCAGCGGGAGTCGTTGGAGGGGGCCTTCGGGCTCAGCGATACCGGCGCCGCGCCGAACAGGTTCCTGGTCGGGTTGGCGGTGCTCGGGCTACTTGCGGCCGCCGCGGCGGACCGACCCGTGGTGTGTGTCGTCGACGATGTGCAATGGCTGGACCAGGCGTCTGCGCAGACGCTGTTCTTCGTCGCGCGCCGTCTGCAGGCCGAGTCCGTGGGTTTGGTCTTCGCGTCGCGTACCCCGATCGACGGCACCGCGGGGTTGCCCACCCTGGTGGTGGGCGGGCTCGACGACGGTGACGCGCGCAGGTTGTTGGAGTCGGCCTTCCCAGGACGACTGGATGCGGCGATCCTGGACCGGATCGTCGCCGAGGCGCGGGGAAACCCGTTGGCGCTGTTGGAGACTCCGAAGGACGTCACCGCCCTGCACGCGGGTACCGTCAGCGCCGGCGTCGAAGAGCACTACCGCGTCCTGATCGCCGATCTGCCCGACGACACCCGAATGCTGCTGCTCGTCGCGGCCGCCGAACCGGTGGGAGACCCTGCCCTGCTGTCGCGTGCGCTGGCGTATCTGGACCTCAAACCTGCCGCGATGACGCCCGCGTACGACCTCGGTCTGATCGCGGTCGACACCAGGGTGCAGTTCCACCACCCGCTGGCGCGATCGGTGGCGTACCGCTGTGCCACCGGCGATCAGCGACGGCTCGCGCATGCGGCGCTGGCGGCGGTCACCGATCCCGCTGTCGACCCGGACCGGCGGGCCTGGCACCGCGCGCTGGCCGCCGACTCCCTCGACGAGCAGGTGGCACTCGAGCTGGAGAGCTCCGCAGGCCGGGCGCTGCAGCGCGGCGGAACGGCCTCTGCCGCAGCCTTTCTGACGCGCGCGGTGGAGTTGACGCCCGACCCGGCCCTCCGTGCCGGCCGCGCCCTGGCCGCTGCCGAGGCCCACCGCGAGATCGCATCGTTCGACAGCGCGCGCCGCCTGTTGGCCACCGCGGCACTGGGGCCGCTGACTGACCTGCAACGAGCCCGGTCCGCGCAACTACGGACCCGACTGGCGTTCGCCTCTGCACGCGCCGTCGGTGACCCCGACGCGCTGGTGACCGCCGTGTCGCAGTTCACGGCGGTAGCGGATCAGTTGATGGCGCTCGACACCGCCCTGGCCACCGAGGCGTACCTGGAGGCCCTCAGCGCGGCGATGTACGTCGGGCGCATCGGAGACGGGTTGGCGGCCGAGGTCGCCATCACCGCCCGCGCCGCGCTGGCGAAACTGCAGCCGAGGACCCCGCTGGATCTGGTGACCCATGCGCTGGCTCACCGGTTGGCCGTGGGTGCCGTCGAGGCGATGCCGGCCATGCGCCGCGCCCTGGCCGCGCTCAAGGAGTCCACCAGGGATCTCGGCCAGGGATGGTTTTGGCGGGCATTCCCGCTCGTTCACGATTGCCTGATCCATGAGACTTGGGATGACGGCTGGCGTGATGTTTCGGCGCACGCGGTGAAGCTGGCCACTGACAGCGGGACGCTGGCGCTGCTGCCGTCGGCGCTGCTATCGCGGGCCGGTGCAGCCGTGGAGAACGGTGAATTGGCCACGGCCGGTGCGCTTGTCGCCGAGGCCAACGACCTGGCGATCGCCATCGACTACGCCCCGTTGAAGTACCACTGGATCATCGTGGCGGCCTGGCGGGGCGACGAAGCCGAAGCCACCCGATTGACAACGGCAGCCCTGGAATCCGGCCGGGCCCGTGGCGAGGGTCGGGTGATCGGGCTGGCGTACTACGCCACCGCCGTGCTCAACGTGGGGCTGGGCCGCTACGCCGACGCCCTGGCTGCGGCCCGTCATGCCGGTGAATACGACGACCTCGGGTTCTATCCCGAGTTGCTGGCCGAGATGGTCGAGGCTGGTGTGCGCTGCGATGACCGTGTGGCCGCCGAGCAGGCCTTCGCCCGCCTACGGGAGCGGACGCGGGCGGCCGGCACACCCCGAGCCCTGGGCTCACTGGCGCGCTCGCGGGCGCTACTCAGCAGCGGCGAGCAGGCTGAAGCGCTCTACCGGGAGGCGATCGGCCATTTCGAGGCGACGTCACAGCGGATCCAGCTGGCCCGGGCCCGACTGCTGTACGGGGAGTGGTTGCGCCGTAACGGCCCCGCCACTGTCGCCCGAGTGCCGCTGCACCTCGCCCACCAGGAGTTCGTCCAGATGGGATCGATGGCCTTCGCGGAGCGGGCCCGCCGCGAATTGCAGGCTGCCGGCCAGAAGACCCGCAAGCAGCCGACGGCCGCCGGTGATGAATTGAGCCCGCAGGAGCGGCAGATCGCCGAGCTGGCAGGCCAGGGCCTGACCAATCAGGAGATCGCCGGTCAGCTGTTCATCAGCGCGCACACTGTGGAGTGGCATCTGCGGAAAGTGTTCACCAAATTGGGCATTCGATCGCGCCGCGAGCTCCGGCGGAAGTTCGGCTAGCCGCCCGGGGCGGGGGCCTCCAGCGGCAGGCACACGATGAACCGGGTGTCGCCCGGCCTCGACCGCACGGAGATGAGGCCGCTGTGCCGGTCGACGACGATGCGCCATACCAGATCAAGCCCGAGCCCGAGGCCGTCCCCGACGGGCTTGGTGGTGAAGAACGGGGTGAAGATGCGGTCGATGATGTCGTGCGGAATGCCGGGTCCGTCATCGCAGATCTCCACCCGGATCATCGAGTCGTTCTCCCGCCGGGTGCGCACGGTCAGCGTGCCGCGGCCGTTCATCGCGTAGAGGGCGTTGTCGATCAGATTGGTCCACACCTGATTGAGATCGGCGGGATAGCAGTGCAATTCGGGCAGGGTCTGGTCGAGGTCCTTGACCAGGGTGACCGGATGGCCCATCATGGCGATCTTGTCGCCGAACATCAGCACGGTGCTACGCAGCATCTGGTGGACGTCGATGCACTGGTAGGGGCCGCGATCCATCTGAGAGTAGGGTTTGGCGCCGTTGACCACCGCGGCGATGCGGGCGCCGGCCTCGGCGATCTCCCGGATGCGCATCTCGCTGTCGATGAACTGTTTGAGCCAGCTGATGGCGCACTCCAGGCACGCCGGTGCGACGGCCGCCGCGACGCGGTCCAGCCAGCTGACGTCCAGACCGGCCTCCACCAGGGTGGGGGCGTAGCGCCAGCTGTCGTCGATGCCGTGCTCGCCGAACCAGTCGTCGATTGCGTCTTCGCGGTCTGCGGCCTCCATCGGTGAGAGTGTTTCTGCTGCAGTGCTTGCGGTGATGTCAGCCTGCAGCGTGAGCAGGGCCGGCAGCGCGTCCGGGTCGGTCACCGCCAGGACACCCAGATTGCGGTGCGACTCGGCCAAGCTGTCGCGCAGGTCGGCAACGGCCCGGACCGTGGCCGCAGCGGGGTTGTTCAGTTGATGGGTGAGTCCGGCTGTCAGGGTGGCCAGGGCATGCTGCTTCTCTTGCAGGCCCAGGAGCTGTCGCTGGCGCAGCCCGCCGATCGCGGTGCTCTCCAGTAGGTGCACCGCGACGGGCCACACCGTCTGCATGAACCGAGCAAAGAAGTCGGCGGCCACCACGAACAGCCGCGACCGCCGTGTCACCCGCACGGTGACGTCGTAGACGGTGGCGCATCCGGCGATCGCGCCGAAGTAGGTACCGCGCTCGGATGTACGGTGCAGTTCGACGTCGTGGGCCCCCGAGCGCTTCGTCGTCACCACGTCGCCGCCGTCGAGAAGTACGTAAAACGATTGCGCCAATCCACCTTCCCGGCACACCGGACCGGCGTCGACGTCGGTGATGATTCCGTTGGAGCCCAGAGCGTCGAGTTGCTCGTCGGTGAGGAACTCGAAGAGGAACACCGTACGCAGCTCGTCCTTGAGGCTCTGCGACGCAACGCAGCGGCCCGGGTCGAGGAGCTCGCGCCACCCCGCCATGGGTCGGCCGGTGCGCAATGGCGGCTGCACGTCCACGTCAGTCCTCGAGAAACACGACGTTCGCGGTCACCGGATTGCGTGGCGTGTTGATGCTGTTGGCCGGAAAAGCCGGATCGGCGTAGCCGATGCAGATTCCGCACAGCACGGTGAGTTCGTCGGGAATGTCGAGTTGCTCGCGCACCACGTCCGGGTAGAGGGCGGTGGATACCTGGACACAGCTGTCGAGGCCCCGTTCGGTCAACGCCAGCAGCAGGGTCTGCAGGAACATACCCACCCCGATGGCGTCGGGCAGCCCCAGATCGCGGTGCATACATACGATTCCGGCCACCGGGGCGTGGAAGAAATCCCAGTTGCGCAGCTGCGCGGTCCAGCGGCCCTCGCTGTCGTCGCGAGCCACGCCCATGGCGCCGTACAGCAGGGCGCCGAGCTCGCGGCGCAGATGGCTGTGCGAGTCGGGCAGACCGAGATTCGGGGGCGGGGTGGTGCGCACCTGCTTGGCCAACGCAGCGCCGAGACGAACACGCCGAGCACCGGAGGCCAGGAAAACCCGCCAGGGTTGGACATTGGAGTTCGAGGGTGCGCGCATGGCCAAAATCAGCGCCTCCTGCAGTAACTCCTGCGGTACGGGTTTGTCCGGCAGAAACATTCGGGAGGAGTGCCGGCGAAGCACCACGTCGTCGAAGTCCATCGTTCTCCTATCAGACGGCGGTGCCGCCGCCGTCGACGTGCAGGGTGGTTCCGGTGATGAAGCTGGCACGCGGGGAGACCAGAAAATAGATGGCCTCGGCGATCTCGGTGGGATCTGCGGTCCGCCCGAGCGGGAGTGCGCGGCCGAGTTCGTCGTTGGTTTCCCCCCATTCGGCCGCGACACCCTCGGTGGCGGTCGGGCCTGGCGCGACGTTGTTGACTCGGATGTTGTGCGGACCGAACTCGACTGCCCACGTTCGGGTCAACTGCTCGACGGCTGCTTTGGATGCGCTGTACACCGACGCGCCGGGAACACCTTTGGACGCCACCATGGAGGTGACGTTCACGATGGCCCCGCCGCCGCGTCGGATCATGACGGGCGCCGTCTCGGCCACCAGGAAGTAGAGCCCTCGGACATTGGCGGCGAAGGTGTGTCCGAACTCGTTCTCGTCCTGGTCGATGGTCAAGCCGGCAGGGAAGCGAGCGGCGTTGTTGACCAGGATGTCGACCTCGTACTTCTTGGCCAGCCGTTCCACACCGGCGGGGTCGGCCATGTCGACGGCGGCGAATTGTGCTGTCGGACCGAGTTTTTCCTTTGCCTGCTGTCCGCGTTGGGAGTTGCGGCCGGTGATGATCACCGAGGCGCCCCCGTCCACCAGTCGCTGGGCTGTCGCAAAGCCGATGCCGGCGGTCCCGCCGGTGACCAGGGCGGTACTGCCGGCAAGTTCGGTCATCGGTCCAGCCACTCTGCGAGCCGGGTGGTACCCAGCTCGGCGCCATCGCCGGTGACCAGGCTGTTCTGCTGTACCGGGACACCGAAGTAGGTGGCCTGCGGATCGACGATGACAGGTAGATTCTTACCCTGAGCGGCGAAGACGGCGCGGGCCAGGTCGGCAAACGACATTTTCTCCGGCCCGCCGAAGTTGAGGACAGCGTTGTGCGGCGCCTCGGTGGCCACCCGCGCGACCACGCCCGCGACCTCGGCTGCAGCAACGGGCTGGATCAAGGCGTCCGGCGCATGGACCTGACCGTCGACCACCAGTGATCCGGCGATTCCTTCGGTGAATTCGTGGAACTGGGTGGCCCGCACGATGGTGTAGGGCACGCCGGAGTCGGCCACCAGTTGCTCCTGGAGATGCTTGCCGTGGAGGTAGCCGTCGGCCTCGATGCTGCCGACACCGACGATCGACAACACCACGTAGTGCCGCACATCGGCCTTCTTGGCTGCCGCGAGCAGCGTGGTGGCCGAGGCGGTGAAGAACTCCAGTGCCGGTCCGGGTTCCAGGGTGGGGGAGTTGAGTACGTCGACGACCACATCGGCGCCCTCGAAGGCAGCGCCCACACCGTCTCCGCTGACAGCGTCGACCCCGGAGGACCGAGAAGCGGCTTTGACGTGATGTCCTGCGGCGCGAAGTAATTCGACAACCTGGGCGCCGATCAGGCCGGTAGCGCCCACCACGGTGATCTTCATGACTGTCCCTTCTGAAATCGGCGGTTCTTGCGTTGTTCGAGTTCTGCGCCGTCGACGAGGACGAACATGTCGACGCCCGGCTGACAGAGCATGGTGACCAGGAAACGTAGCGGGATGTCCTCGCGGTTGTTGCCGTCCGAGTAGTGGATGACGTCGCCGCCCGGTTCCCAGAACGCCTCGCCGGCCTTGATGACCCGCGGTGCTTCCCCCTCGAGCTCGAAGAGCATCTCTCCCTCGAGGACGTAGCCGAAGCACGGCCCACCGGGATGACGATGCGGTGGCGCGCCTGTGTCTCCCGGACCCCATTCGATGATCGCGGTCATCGCGTCGGCGCCCTCGGGGATGAGGGGCGGTTTGACCGATTGGATGACGGTCATCGCCGTCATGAGCTTGTCCATGACGTCAGACATCGACTGTTCCTCTCTTCAGATTCTTCTGTCGTTTACCGCCTTTGGGCCAGAAATAGCTGCCCGGGTTGCGGGCCTCCTTGGCGAGGAAGGAGACCGTGCCCTTGCACACTGATTCCTTGATGGTGGCGGCGAGGCGACCGCCGAGGTGCAGCGGCAGCGCTTCGTCGTTGAAGTGCGACATCTGGATGGTGCCGGCGTGGCGGCCCAGGCTGATGCACTGGCCCACCGAGGCCGGGTTCAGGTTCTCGGGAGCGTTCCCGTCGAGTCGCGCCAGGACGGTGTCGGCGGCGTGGGAGGCCAGCGGCATGGCGAGTTGGCAGCTCATCCGCAGCGGCTGTGCAGACGGTGAGGCCGCGTCTCCGGCGGCGATGATCGCGGGATCGTCGACGCTGGTGAGAGTTTCGTCGGTGAGCAACCGGCCCAGTCGGTCGGTGCTCAGTCCGCTGTCGGCGGCCAGTGTGGGGACGCCGAAACCCGCGGTCCACACGGTGGCCGCACTCGGTAGTTCCTTGCCGTCCCGCAACGCGATTCGGTCTGGCTGAACTTGCGTGACGGTTTCGTTGTCGACGACGGTCACACCGAGCTTGCTCAGGCGCTTGGCCACCGAGCGGCGGCCGCCCTTGGCCAGCGAGGGGCCCAGCGCACCGGTGACCAAAGTGACGTTGCGGCCGGCTTCGGCGAACTCGGAGGCGGCTTCGATACCCGTAAGGCCGCCGCCGACCACCACGATCGGCGCCTGGATCGGAATGTCGACCAGGCGGGCGGCCAGCCGCTGCGCAGCCTCTAGTTCGCCCAGCGGATAGGCGAATTCAGCGGCACCCGGTATAGCGGCCGGGACCGGGGCGGTGCTGCCGACGGCATAGATCAAGTAGTCGTAGTCAAGGGTTGCGCCAGAGGACAGCCGCAGCGAGTGAGCGGCGGCGTCGATGCGCTCGGCACTGTCGACCACCAATGTCACCGAGCCGGCCAGCACCGTCGAATAGTCCTCGATTGCGTCGTCGTTACCGGCGACCAACTGGTGCAACCGGATTCGTTCGACGAACTGCGGCCGCGGGTTGACCAGGGTGACGTCGATGTCGGGGCGTTGGCGCAGCCGGTTGGCGGCCAGGACACCGGCGTATCCGCCGCCGACGACCACGATGCGCGTGGTGGTGCTCATCTGTTTCTCCTCACGCCTACGACGCTGCCATCCAGGGGCTGGTCAGGGACCACGGAAAACCCGTAGTCCTCGGCCCGTGGCGCGCTACACCCGGTAGTCACGCGCTGCATGCGGCAAGGACTACGGGTTTTCCGTGGTCCCTGGTCTGCGCTGTGCTGGAAGGCTGCCGGTATGAGTGATCACGTGCTGGAACCGGCGGCCCAGGAGTTCGCCGATGCGACCGCCACACCACCGTTCCTTTATGAGTTGGGCCCAGAGGGCGCTCGCAAGGTGCTCGACGATGTGCAGGCTGCTCCGATCGACAAGCTCGACGTCGACGAGCGGTGGGTCACGGTGCCCTGCGAAGACGGCGACGTGGCCGTGCGGATCGTGGCGCCGCCCGCCGCGCATGGTCCGCTGCCGGTGGTTCTCTACATCCATGGCGGGGGCTGGGTGCTAGGCAATGCGGCGACCCATGACCGCCTGGTGCGCGAGTTGGCGGTCGGTGCCCACGCGGCAGTGGCGTTCGTGGAGTACGACCGCTCACCGGAGGCGCGGTACCCGGTGGCGATCGAGCAGGCCTATGCCACCGCCCAATGGATTACGGAGCGCGGCGCCGGCGAGGGGTTGGACGCCGCGCGGATGGCTGTGGCCGGTGATTCAGTGGGCGGTGACATGGCCGCTGCGGTGGCGATCATGGCCAAACAGCGCGGCGACGTCACCTTCATCCATCAGTCGCTGTACTACCCGGTGACCGACGCCGCACAGGACACCAGCAGTTACCGAGAGTTCGCCGAGGGCCCGTTTCTCACAGCGAAGTCGATGGCGTGGTTCTGGGACTGCTATCTGCCCGACGCGGCGACGCGCTCGGAGATCACCGCCTCGCCGCTGCGCGCCACTGTCGACGACCTGCGGGATTTGCCGCCGGCGCTGGTGATCGTCGACGAGAACGACGTCCTGCGCGACGAGGGCGAGGCCTATGCCCGGAAACTGACCGCGGCCGGTGTGCGCACGACGAGCGTCCGGTTCAACGGCATCATCCACGACTTCATGATGCTCAACCCGCTCCGCGGCACCGCGGCAACCACCGCGGCGGTCGAACTGGCGGTCCACACATTGCGGAAAGCCTTCGAGAAATGAACACAACCGATGAGATTGCCCCGACCAGATCTCGTCGACGCGGATGAGTGACAAGTCCTTGGTGCTGGTAACCGGTGCCGCCGGCTATGTCGGCAGCCACGTCGTCAGTCAACTGCTCCGCCGGCGATACCCGGTGCGCGCCGCCGTGCGTAGCCGAGCCCGAGCCCGGGAACTCTCCGAAACCGTTGCCGGGCAGGGGCTGGACCCGGGACTGATCGAGATGGTGCCGGCCGACCTCACTGCTGACGACGGGTGGCCGGAGGCGGTCGCCGGAGTCGCAGACGTGCTGCATATCGCCTCACCGTTCCCGGCCGAAGCTCCTGAGAACGACGATGAGATCATCATCCCCGCGCGCGAAGGCGCCCTACGGGTCCTGCGTCACGCCCGCGATGCGGGCTGCCGCCGGGTCGTCATGACGTCCTCGTTCGCCGCCGTGGGGTACTCCGACAAAGCGGGCGAGCACTGGACCGAGGACGACTGGACCGACCCGGACGACGACAACACCGCCTATATCCGGTCCAAGGCCATCGCCGAGCGCGCAGCATGGGACTTCATCGAAACGCAGGGCGGCGGGCTCGAACTGACGACGTTGGTGCCCGTGGGTATTTTCGGTCCCACTCTCGGCCCGCATCTGTCCACGTCGGTGAAGTTCATCCAGTCGATGCTCACCGGTGCTCTCGATCGAGTTGCTCCGCAGTACTTCGGCGTCGTCGACGTGCGCGACGTCGCGACCGCCCACTTGCAGTCGCTGGCGACGGCCGGCGCAGCCGGTGAACGCATCCTGCTGGCAGCCGACGGACCTGCGGAGAGCTTTCTGGGGATCGCGCGCATCCTGCGCGAGCGTCTGGGTGTCGCGGCGGCGAAGGTCCCCACCAGCGAGTACAGCGAAGCCGAAGTCCGCGAACTCGCTCAGACAGTGCCGGCGTTGCGCGAGGCGGTGTCTCGGCTCGGTCGGCGCCCGCAGATCAGCAACGCAAAGGCCAAGGCGGTGCTGGGCTGGGTACCGCGTCCGGTTGGCGAGACCATTCTTGATACCGCGCAGTCGCTGATCGCCAACGACCTGCTGTGATCACAGGATGAGACGAACTTACGCAAGCCTTGCGTCGACGGCTTGATCGAGGACCGGTCAGAAGCCCGCGCCGGGGTTCAGGATGCCGTCGGGGTCGAGCGCGGCCTTGATCCGGCGGTTGAGCTCCATCGCCTCGGGACCGAGCTGACCCGCCAGCCACGGCCGCTTGAGCCGGCCGACCCCGTGCTCGCCGGTGATGGTGCCGCCCAGCGCCAAGGCCAGCTCCATGATCTCGCCGAACGCCTGCTGGGCGCGCTGTTCCATCGCGGCGTCGGACGGGTCGAACACGATCAGCGGATGGGTGTTGCCGTCTCCGGCGTGCGCGATCACCGAGATCAGCAGCTCCCGCTCGGCGGCGATCTTCTCGACCCCGCTGACCAGGTCGGCCAGCGCGGGTAGCGGAACGCCGACGTCTTCGAGCAGCAGTGATCCCTTGGCTTCGACGGCGGGGATCGCGAACCGGCGGGCCGCGACGAAGGCCTCACCCTCGTCCGGATCCGACGTCGAGAACACCTCCGTCGCGCCGTGCCGGGTGAAGACCTCGGCCATGAACTCCGCGTCCTGCGCCCCCGACGGGCCGCGGTCGTCGCTGGCGGCGACCATCATCGCGGCGGCGGTGCGGTCGAGACCCATCTTGAGTTTGTCCTCGACCGCGTTGATCGCCGTCGCGTCCATGAACTCCAGCATCGAAGGCCGGATCTTGCCGGTGATCGTCACGACCGCGTCCGCCGCGTCGGCCACCGAGTCGAACGTCGCGACCACGGTGCACGGGGTGTTCTGTGCCGGAAGCAGTTTCAGGGTGACCTCGGTGACGATGCCCAGCGTCCCCTCGCTGCCGACGAACAGTTTGGTCAGCGACAGCCCCGCCACATCCTTGAGGCGAGGTCCGCCGAGGCGGACGGCGGTCCCGTCGGCCAGCACGACCTGCAGGCCCAGCACGTAGTCGGTGGTCACCCCGTACTTCACGCAGCACAGCCCGCCGGCGTTGGTCGCGATGTTCCCGCCGATGCTGCAGATCTCGAACGACGACGGATCCGGGGGATACCAGAGCCCGTGTTCGGCCACCGCCTTCTTGACCTCGGCGTTGAGCAGGCCCGGTTGCGCGACGGCGGTGCGGGTCACCGGGTCGACGGCGATGTCGCGCATCCGCTCGGTGCTGACGACGATGCTGCCGTCGAGAGCCGTTGCGCCACCGGACAAACCGGTACCCATGCCGCGCGGGACGACGGCGACCCGGTTCGCGGCGGCCCAGCGCAGGACGGCCTGGACCTCCTCGGTGCGCCGGGGCCGCACCACCGCGGCCGGGGTGCCCGCGCTCGGATCGGCCGCCCGGTCCTGTCGGTACGACTGGAGGATGTCGGGATCGGTGACGACGGTGCCTTCTGGGAGCTCGGAGATCAGGGCGGCCAGCTGGTGCACAGCCGCCAGTGTAGGCCCGGGCGATGTGAGATCACGGCCGTGTTACGGCTATCGTTTTCGGGCATGCGGGACAAAGTGGTCTTCGCTCAGGTGAGGGCGTTGCAGGGGCGGAAGAGGTCGGCACGGTTGTCGGCGCCGGCGTTGGAGATCCATGTGCGCGCGGTCGCGGATCGCACCGGCGCGGCGTACCCGGCGTTCGTGCCCGACGAGCGGCTCGATGCGATCGCCCCGGGGCCGGTGACGACGATGGCAGCGCTTGAGCTGTGTATGGCGGGGATGTGGTACCGGGCCTCGGACGGCTACGTGATCGCCGACTTGGATCTGATCGAACATTTCGCGCGCCCGGTCGGGCGGCGCTGGTTGCATGCGGTCGGCCGATTCTTCAAGGACTACCTGATCCCGGTCTGAGCATGGTCAGTGCACCGCGAATACGCGATAGTGCACCTGAGTGAGCGAGACCTGGTTGAGTGCGACCGTGTGCACGCTGTTGAGCCAGCGGTAGCGTGCGTCGTCGGTGTCGAACAGGGGCGTCGAGTGCGCCGACATCTGGTCATGCCGGATCAGCTCGCCCGCGGCGAATCGCGTTGTCGTGGCGTCGTCCATCCAGACCCGCCCGGTGCTGGTGAGGTGGATGTGGGCGCCGTCGTCGGTGCGCACCGTGGCCCGGACGTCCAGCCGAGCCACCCCGTCGGTGCCGAACAGGATCCAGTCGCCGCCGCCGGGCAGGACATCGCCGGCGATGCGCGGTCCCTCGCAGCGCCCGCGCCGGATCGCGTAGGTCAGGCGGCGTCCGACCGGGGTGTCGAAGATATGGACGGGGTCGAATTCGATGCGGATGTCCAGCAGGTGCTCGAGTGCGGGCGTGGCGTCGATGTCCACGAGAGGTGTTGTCACCGGCCCTCCTTCAGCGTTCGAGCCGACGTTACGACTAGAGCTTGGAAAAAACAAGTATTAACTTGGAAAAACCAACCAAATCGGTATGCTGGCCTCGTGCCCTCCCGGACGTACGGCCAGTACTGCGCGCTGGCCAAGAGCCTCGACGTGGTCGGCGACCGCTGGACGCTGCTGGTGGTCCGGGAACTGCTCGACGGGCCGGCCCGTTACGGCGATCTGCTCGCGGCGCTGGCGCCGATCGCGACGGACATGCTCGCGAACCGGTTGCGGCAGATGGAGACTGACGGCCTGGTGGTCAGGCGGCACCTGCCCAAACCGGCGTCGGGCGCGGTGTACGACCTGACCGATGACGGCCGCGCACTCGAAGGCATCGTCGACGCGCACGCCCGCTGGGGTCGGCGCCTGCTCGGTACCCGCCGGCCCGGTGACGTGGTCCGGCCGCAGTGGCTGGCCCGAGCCGTGCGTGCGTTCGTGCGTGACGACCGCGACGGCCCGCCGGTGACGCTGCGCCTCGTGGTCCCCGAAGGGGAGGTGACCCTCGCGGTCGGCCCGGACGGGATCGAGGCTGCCGGCGAAGATGCGCCGGTCGATGTCACGCTGCGAGGTCATGCCGAAACCCTGCTCGCCGCAATGGATCCGGAGCGGTTCGGGGAACTGGCAGCCTCTGGTGCGCTCCAGGTCGACGGTGAGCCGGACGCCGTACGCCGGGTCGGAGAGTTGTTCGGTTAAGTGCCACGGGGCTCGGCGTCGAGTTCGCGCAGCGCGGGCAGGAACACCGCCGCAACCCCGAGCGCCAGCATCGGCAACGACAGCGCGAGGAACGTGGTGTGCAGGCCGGTCGAATCGGCCAGCGGGCCGGCCACGATCAGCCCGAGCGGGCCCGCGGCATACGCCAGCGACCCCATCACCCCGACCACCCGGCCGCGCAGATGCTGCGGGGCCCTGGTCTGCATCACGTAGTTGTAGATCGGCGCGATCGGCCCGTAGACGAACCCGACCACCGCGCACAGCACCAGGATGACCGGCAGCGGCGGCAGGAACGCGATGACCGTCATCGCCACCCCGAGCGTCAGCACCGCGATCAGCATCACGGTGCGCCGCTTCATATATCGCGACATCACCGCGTAGCCGAGCGCGCCGATCAGCCCGCCGACGCTCAGCGCCATCAGTACCCAGCCCAGCTGGGCCGGCTCGTTGCGGTCGGTGAAGTACTTCGGGAACAGCACGCTCTCCATCGGCATGTACAGACCGGTGGCCGCCAGGTCGACGAACGCGAGCGTGCGCAGCACCTTGCTGTTCCACACGAACCGCAGACCTTTGACGATCCCGGCCCACACCCCGTCCGACAACGTCTCGGGGGCCGGCTTCCCGGTGCCCTCCAGTCGCAGCGCGCCGATTGCCGCGATGGACAACGTGAATGCCGCCGCGGTCACCCACATGGTGTCGATGCCGCCGAGCGTCGCGATCAACAGCCCGCCGATGCCGGGCCCGACGATGTAGGCCAGGTTGAACACGGCCTCGTACACCGAATTCGCGTGGTCGAGTGTCCAGCCCGCCTTCTTCGCCGCCTCCGGCAGCATCGTCTCGCGTGCCGTCATCCCGGCGGGGTCGAAGAACGCCCCGAGCGCGGCCAGCCCGGCCAGCACCGCGACGTTGACGACCTGTGCGCCGAACATCAACGCCAGCAGCGGAACCGCCGCGACCGACAGCGCCGAGAGCGCATCGGAGATCATCGACACCCGCCGCCGGCCCAGGAAGTCCACGGCCGCACCGGCGATCAGCGTCGCGGCCAGCAGCGGCAGCGTGCCCGCCATCGCGACCACCGACGCATCCAGCGCCGACCCGTTGCGCTGCAGCACCAACCACGGGAACGCGACCAGCGAGATGCCGTTGCCCGCGCCCGCCATCAGCGCCGCGAACATGATGAGCAGCAGCGGCGTACGCGAGCGCGGTGCGGTGTCGGCGGTCATGGGTATCGCCGGACAGTAGCAGTGCGAATGCCCGGTGACGACCGACTTTTCCGCCTATGGCGTTATGTCACCACTGCGCGTCGACCTTGTCCGCGATCTGCCGGGCGATCCGCACCGCAGAATCGCCTGGCGCGGCGCTGCACGTGTTCACGTCGACGATCACATTGTTGCGATGCACGAGTGCGCGTCCGCAGCCCCACCCGGGCGCGGCGGCGTCACGTTGCATCGCGACGGTGCTCAATGTGTCACCCTCGCTGACGATCTCGCCCACCGTCCACCACGATCCGCTCTGCGTGTGGGTGTACTCATGGCACTGCGGCCACTGCTGAACCGACGCGTCGAGGAATTCTGCGGCTTTCTCCAGATAGGGGAACAGCACCACGGACTGCTTGACGTAGTGTTTCCAGCCTTCTCCGTCGTTGAGGCTCTCATCGCGCGAGGCGGTATAGCCGCTGTTGGCGTAGACCTGCAGTTCGGCGGCGCCGTCGACGGCGAGGCATTCCGGCGGCGCCATGATCGCGCTGTGGTCCGACAGCGCCGACTGCGCCTCGATCACGCCCATCGCGGGCGTCCCCATCGCCGCGGCGATCTCCTCGGGGGGCAGCAGTACGGCGCCGAGCTCGCGCTCCACCAGCGGCCGCGGGATCATCGTGCGGGTCGGCGTGGCCGACTCGGCGCTACTGGTGCTGGCACAACCGCTGACCATGATCGCGATCCCCGCAATGGCTGCCGCTCGTCGCATGTCACCCTCCCCATTCGAAGTGCTCAGCGCCTAATGGTGGGGCAACGACGGCGACCCCTCCGTGAGGGAAACGGCGTTTCGTGATAACGATGAACGATGCTTCTTGGTAACGAATGATGCGTCGTCTCACCGACGGCCTGCCGCATCCACGCACCGGTGAGCTTTTCGAGAGCCCGGTGCGGCCCGGCAGCGGCTGGCCGGGTGATCCGGCGACCGCGCGCACCGCGGTCGCGGCGACGGCCGCCGACGTGGCGGCGCTGGCCGCCGCGGCGAAAACCCTCAAGCAGGTCGACGCCGGAGTGTCGGTGTGCCGCGCCTGCCCTCGGCTGGTGCGTTGGCGCGAAGAGGTCGCCACGGTCAAACGTAAATCCTATGCCGACCAACCGTATTGGGGTAGACCCGCACCGGGTTTCGGCTCGGCGACGCCGCGGGTCTTCGTGGTCGGACTGGCCCCGGCGGCGCACGGCGCCAACCGCACCGGGAGGGTCTTCACCGGCGACCGGTCCGGCGACTTCCTGTTCGCGTCGCTGCACCGCAGCGGGCTGGCCAACCAGGCCGTCGCCACCGACAGCGCGGATGGCCTTGAGCTCATCGGCGTCCGGGTCGCGGCGGCGGTGCGCTGCGCCCCGCCGGACAACGCACCGTCACCGGCCGAGCGCACCACCTGCGCGCCCTGGCTGGACGCGGAGTGGCGGCTGACCGGCCCGTCGGTGCGGGTGATCGTCGCGCTGGGCGGCTTCGCCTGGCAGGTCGCGTTGGCGATGGTGCGCCGGGCCGGTGGGACGGTGCCGGTGCCCGCGCCGAAGTTCGGGCACGGAGCCACCGCGGTGCTGCAGCCCCCCCACGGTGAGGTCACGCTGCTGGGCTGCTTCCACCCCAGCCAGCAGAACACCTTCACCGGCCGGCTCACAGGGCAGATGATGGACGACATCTTCGCCACGGCGGCGGAGATCTCGGCGTGACCGGGAACGGAACGGCCTCAGCAGGCGTTGTGCGATCAATGCGCCTTTCAGTCCTCGACCTCGTGCCCGTGCGTTCCGACCAGAGCACCTCCGACGCCCTGGCCGCGACGACACAGCTCGCCCAGGCCGCCGACCGGCTCGGATACACCCGCTACTGGGTGGCCGAGCACCACAACATGCCCGCGGTCGCCGCGACCAGCCCGCCGGTGCTGATCGCCCATCTGGGCGCGCACACGTCGTCGATCCGGCTCGGCTCCGGCGGGGTGATGCTGCCCAACCATGCGCCGCTGGCAGTCGCGGAGCAGTTCGCGCTGCTGGAGGCCGCCCATCCTGGCCGGATCGACCTCGGAATCGGGCGCGCGCCGGGCTCCGACCCGGTCACATCGCTGGCGTTGCGCGGCGCGGCCGGGCGCGACGACCGCGACATCGAGGCCTTCCCCGAATACCTCGACGACGTGATGGCGCTGATGGGCCGCACGGGCGTGCGGGTGCCGCTGCCCCGCGACCTGATGCGCGACAACTACATGCTCAAGGCCACCCCGGCCGCGGCCTCGGTGCCGACGCTGTGGCTGCTGGGGTCGTCGATGTACTCCGCGCGCCTCGCCGCGGCCAAGGGGCTGCCGTACGTGTTCGCGCACCACTTCGCCGGCCAGGGCACGCTGGAGGCGTTGCAGTACTACCGCGACAACTTCCAGCCGAGCAACCTGGCCTCGGAGCCGGTGACGTTCCTGACGGTCAACGCCGTCGTCGCCGAAACACATGACGAGGCAATGCGTCTGGTGCTGCCGAACCTGCAGATGATGGCGCGGCTGCGGACCGGTCAGCCGCTGGTGCCGCTGGACCTCGTCGAGGACGCCGAGGCGCTGGACATGGGGCCGCGGGCGCAGGCGGTGATCGACGGCGGACGCAACCTGGCCGTGGCGGGCGCCCCCGCCGAGGCGGCCGATCAGGTGCTGTCGCTGGCCGAGAAGTTCGGCGTCGACGAGGTGATGGTCAACCCGGTCGCATCGGCGTACCGCGGCGTGGACCCGGCCACCGCGCCGGCCCGGGTGGCCACGCTCGAGCTGCTGGCCAAGGAGCTCTTCTAGGTCTTCGGCGTGAGCCGGACGATCGGGATCTTGCGTGACGTCCGCTTCTGGTAACCCTCGTAGCGGTTCGCGTTGCCGTCGTTGACCATCTTCCACAGCCGCGGGTAGTCGGGGTCGCCGGCGAGCACCGGTGTCGCGGTCACGGGAAACCGCTTCGGTCCGATGTTGATCTCGACGTCCGGGTCGGCCTTCAGATTGTGGTACCAGCCGGGCGCCTTCGGGTCGCCGCCCTTGGACGCGACGACGTAGTAGCTGCCGCCGTCGGGGAAGTACGACAGCGTGTTGGTCCGGCGCTGCCCGGTCTTGGCGCCCACGGTGTGCAGTAGCAGTGACGGCGCGACCCCGGGCAGCGGGATGCGGTGCCCGATGCGTCCGTCGGTGCTCTTGTACAGCTTGTCGTGCAGCATCAACAGTCGAGTGCCGATGTTGCGTTCGAGCCACAGCGCGATTCCCATGGGTCAATCCTTCTCGGCGGCGTCCACCTGCGCCAGTGCCTCCCGCAGCAGGCGGCCGGTGGCCTCGCGGTCGGGGTCGCGGCGTACCAGCATCCCCTTGGCGAAGGACAGCTTGTCGCCGGACTGCCGGGGCACCACATGCAGGTGGATGTGGAAGACGGACTGGAACGCCGCCTTGCCGTCGTTGATCGCGATGTTGTTGCCGTCGGCGTGCAGGCCCGACCTGCGGGCGGCCTTGGCGATCCGCTGGCCGATCGCCGTCATCCCCGCCAGCGTCGAGGCCGGGGTGTCGGTCAGGTCCACGGTGTGGACCTTCGGGATCACCAGCGTGTGGCCCCGGGTGAACGGCCGGATGTCGAGGATGGCGAGGTAGTCGTCGTCTTCGTGGATGCGGATGGCGGGAGCATCCCCGGCGACGATGGCGCAGAACACGCAGGACATGCCGCCACGCTAGTTGACGTTCTCCTTCGCCCACGCGGCCAGGCGGCGGTCACGCTCCTCGGCGGAGACGTCCTCCACCCGCGTCATCACCGTCCAGCGCACACCGAACGGGTCACGCAGCGACGCGAACCGGTCTCCGGTGGCGAAGTCCTGGGGCTTCTCGCGGATCACCGCGCCGGCCTGCTCGGCCTTGGCGACCACGCCGTCGACGTCCGCGCAGTACAGCGCGACGGAGTAGGTGACGGTGTCGTCGGCGGCCGACGGGGCGCGGGTGCCGTACGCAGCGGCCGGGTCGCCGAGTTGCAGGCGGCCCGAGCCGAAGTCGAGCTCGGCGTGGGCGACGGTGCCGTCCGGTCCGTCCATCTTCTCGACCAGGACGGCGCCGAACACGCGGGTGTAGAAATCGATGGCGTCGGCGGCGCGCTCGACACACAGGAACGGGGTCAGGCTGGTGTAGCCGGCGGGAATCGGTGCGACAGTCATGGGACCGAGTTTCGTAGCCTCGACAGTGTGGACGCTTGGAAAAACGCGACAGCCGGCCAACCGCTGCGCGGCGTGGTCGGGCGTCCGGGCAGCACCTCGATGTTCGACCTGCGTCGGTGGCCCGCCGACGGCGTGACCGCACGGTACGTGGAGCATTTCTGGTCGGTGTCCTGGGACCTGCGGGGCAAGGACCCGTTCGACAACACCGTCATCACGTTCCCGTCGCTGCACCTGACCCACGAGTGGGGCGAAGACCGTGCGCGGCACGGGTTCCCGTTGCCGAGCACACTCGTCCACGGCGTCGTCGAGCAGGTCTTCCGCACCACGATCAGGGAGCGGGGCTGGGTGGTCGGCGCCCGATTCCGGCCCGGCGGGTTCACCGCGAGGTTCGGTGGCGACGCGTCGGCGCTGACGGGGCGGGTGGAACCGGTCGGAGAACTGTTCGGCGAGGCCGTTCGGGTGCCCGACGACGTCGACGGGGCCGGGGTCGAACTGGATCGGCTGATCGGACGCGGCGCCGCACCCGACGAGGTGTACCCGGTGTTGACCAGACTGGTGGACCGGATCAGGGACGACAGCGGCATCCATCGCGTCGACCAGGTGCTGACGCATTCTCCGTGGAGTGTGCGTACGACACAGCGGGTGTTCCGCCGCTACGTCGGGGTGCCGGTCAAGTGGGTGCTGTGCCGGTATCGCCTGCAGAACGCCGCGCTGCAGATCGAATCGGACCCCGGCGCCGACTTCGCCGATCTGGCGGTGCGGCTGGGCTGGTACGACCAGGCGCATTTCATCAACGACTTCCGCGCGATGCTGGGCTGCACGCCGGGTGAGTACGCCGCTAGGTACGCGACGCCGCGGTGATCTGTTGCCATTCGGCGAGTTTGGCGTCGAACGACATGGTCTGCGCCGGGCTGGTCGACGGCAGCCGGGTGTAGTGCAGGGTATCGGGCCCGCCGACGAGCCGCCGGTAGTTCTTCTCCGCCGCCGCGCCGTTGAAGTACACGTGCGTGATGGTCGGATGGGTCGCATAGAACGCCCCGAAGTCGTTGGGCACCATGCTGTCCGGTTCGACCGCGGAATCGAGGCTGCCGACGCGCCGGCAGTGCTTGAGCACATCCCACACGGCGACCCCGGCGCCGGTCAGTGCGGCGACCCGCTCGTCGTACGGTGCCGTGGCGTCGAACTCGAACAGGGCCGCGGTGAGACGCCAGAACGCGTTGCGGTCGTACCAGTAGTAGCGCTGCGCGCGCAGGGACGCGACGCCGGGCATGTTGCCGAGGATGAGGATGCGCGCGTTGGCCGAGACCAGCGGCGGGAAGCTCTCCAGGGTCGGCGACGTCATGGTCCCGACCGTATACGTTGGCCGGGTGGCCGAAGACTTCGATCTGGAGACCAGCGGATTGCTCGACGGGCTCGACGGTGCCGCCCGCACCGAACGCGCCGAGCTGATCCGCTGGCTGTTCGAGCGCGGCGTCGGTGCCGATCAGATCCGGGGCACTCCGGCGCCGATGCTGTTGGCCTCGCGGCGGGTCATCGGAGACGACGGCGAGCTCGTGTCGGCGCGGCAGGCGGCCGCCGCGGCGGGCGTCGAGCTGGAACTGTTCGAGCGGATTCAGCGCGCGATGGGCTTGCCCCGGGTCGATGATCCGGACGCCGAGGTGTTCCTGCGCGCCGATGCGGAGGCGGCGAAGTTCACCCGCGAGTTCCTCGACGTCGGGATCGCGCCGGACGAGCTGGTGCAGATCACCCGGCTGCTCGGCGACGGGCTCTCGAGAGCGGCCGAGGCGATGCGGCACGCCGCGCTTGCCGCGGTGATGAGGCCGGGTGCAACGGAATTGGAGATCGCACAGGCGTCCGAGGAACTGGTCGGCAACGTGGCGCCGCTGCTGGGCCCGATGATTCAGGAAGTCCTGTTGCTGCAACTGCGGCACGCGATCGAGACCGAGGCCGTGAACGCGACCGAACGCGCCGAGGGCCAGCATCTGCCCGGTGCGCGGCTGGTGACGATCGGGTTCGCCGATCTGGTCGGGTTCACCAGGCTGGGAGAGGCGCTGCCGCCGGAGGAATTGGAACAGCTGGCGCAGAAGCTGGCCGATCTCACGCGCGAGATCGCGGTGGCGCCGGTGCGGTTCATCAAGACGATCGGTGACGAGGTGATGTTGGTCAGCCCGGAGCCGGCGCCGCTGCTGGAGGCGATGCTGCGGCTGGTCGACGAGACCGAAGGCGACGACGACTTCCCGCGGCTGCGTGCCGGGGTCGCGACCGGGATGGCGGTGAGCAGGGCGGGGGATTGGTTCGGCAGCCCGGTGAACCTCGCGGCGAGGGTGACCGGTGCGGCGCGGCCGGGGACGGTGCTGGTGGCCGAATCGGCGCGGGATGCGATCGGTGACGACGACCGCTTCAGCTGGTCGTTCGCCGGCGGCAAGCATCTGAAGGGCATCAAGTCGGAGGTGAAGACCTTCCGCGCCCGGCGGGTGGGCTAACCCTTCCGCTGACTTTTCCCGCGAGCAGACGCAAACTCGCACGACACGCCGGGCGACTCGCCCGAGTTCGCGTCTGCTCGCGGGGAAGGTTGAGGACCGTTCAGCGCGACGGGGTGAACGCGCGCAGGCGCAGGCTGTTGCTCACCACGAAAACCGAGCTGAAAGCCATTGCCGCGCCGGCGATCATCGGGTTCAGCAGCCCGGCGGCCGCCAGCGGTAGCGCGGCGATGTTGTAGGCGAACGCCCAGAACAGGTTGCCCTTGATGGTGCTCAAGGTCTTGCGGGACAGCCGGATCGCGTCAGGCACGGCGCGCAGGTCATTGCTGACCAACGTCAGGTCGCTGGCCTCGATCGCGACATCGGTGCCGCTACCCATCGCCAGCCCGAGGTCGGCCTGGGCCAACGCGGCGGCGTCGTTGACCCCGTCGCCGACCATCGCCACGACCTTGCCCTCACTCTGCAGCCGTTTGACCGTGTCGACCTTCTCCTGCGGCAACACCCCGGCGATCACCTCGTCGATGCCGACCTCGGCGGCCACCGTGCGCGCCACCGATTCGTTGTCCCCGGTGACCATGATCGGCGTCAAATCGAGCTGCCTCAGCAGCGAAATGGCCTCCGCGGAAGACGGTTTCACCGCATCGGCCACCGCCAGGGCGCCGCGTGCGCGCCCGTCCCATCCGATGGCGACCACGGTTCGGCCATCGGATTCCGCTCGGGCGACCGCGGCTGCCAGTTCGTCCGGCACCACGAAGGATCTGTCCGCCAGCAGCGCGACGCGTCCCATCAGCACTCGTCGGCCATCGACGTCGCCTTCCACGCCGAGGCCGCGCAGGTTCGAGAACGCGCCGACCGCCGGCAGATCGCCGAGCTTCTCCCGCGCCCCCGCCGTGATCGCCTCTGCGATCGGGTGTTCCGACGGGCTCTCGACAGCGCCGGCCAGCCGAAGTACCTCGTCGGGCTGCTCGCCGTCGACCGCGACAACGTCCACCAGCGTCATATCCCCGGTGGTCACCGTGCCGGTCTTGTCGACGATCACGGTGTCCACCCGCCGCGTCGACTCCAGCACCTCGGGGCCCTTGATCAGAATTCCGAGCTGGGCGCCGCGTCCGGTACCGACCATCAACGCCGTCGGCGTCGCCAGTCCTAGCGCACACGGGCACGCGATGATCAGCACCGCGACGGCCGCCGTGAACGCCGCCGCCAACGACGCGCCGCTGCCGATCCAGAACCCCAGCGTCGCAACGGACAACGCGATCACGATCGGCACGAAAACCCCGGAGATCCGGTCGGCGAGCCGCTGCGCCTGGGCCTTGCCGTTCTGGGCGTCCTCGACAAGTCGGGCCATCTGCGCCAACTGGGTGTCCGTGCCGACGCGCTCGGCCCGCACCACCAACCGGCCGTCGGCGTTCACCGTCGCGCCGACCACCTGGTCGCCGGGCTGCACCTCGGCGGGCACCGACTCACCGGTGAGCATCGACGCATCGATCGCCGACGCCCCGTCGACGATGACACCGTCGGTGGCGATCTTCTCGCCCGGCCGGACCACGAACTCGTCGCCGACCCGCAGCTGATCGACCGGTATGCGGTGCTCCGTGCCGTTCCGAAGCACCGTGACCTCTTTGGCGCCCAACTCCAGAAGTGCCCGCAGTGCCGCACCGGCACGGCGTTTGGCGCGCGCCTCGAAGTATCGGCCGGCCAGGATGAACGTCGTGACCCCGGCAGCCGCTTCGAGGTAGATGTTGCCGCTGCCGTCGGTGCGGGCGATCGTCAGCTCGAACGGGTGCGTCATCCCCGGAATGCCTGCGGTACCCCAGAACAGCGCGTACACCGACCAGCCGAACGCGGCCAGGGTGCCGACCGAGATCAACGTGTCCATGGTGGCGGTGCCGTGGCGCAGGTTCGTCCAGGTCGCCTGGTGGAACGGCCACGCACCCCACACCACGACGGGGGCGGCCAGCGTCAGCGACAACCACTGCCAGTAGGTGAACTGCAGCGCGGGCGCCATCGCCATCGCGATCACCGGCACCGACAGCGCCACGCAGATCAACAGGCGCTGTCGCAGGGAGGCCGTCGGGTCGACGGGTTCCTCCGCCGCCGCGTCCGCTGCGGGCGCCGGCGGCGCCGCCTGGTACCCGGCCGACTCCACGGCCGTCACCAGCTGCTCGGCGGTGACGTCGTCACCGAACTCGACGCGGGCCTTCTCCGTTGCGAAGTTGACCGTGGCCGTCACGCCGTCGAGCTTGTTGAGCTTCTTCTCCACCCGCGCGGCGCACGACGCACACGTCATGCCGCCGATCGACAACTCGATGGTGTTCATCTGTGGCTCCCGTGCGGATGCTCACCGCTGACCGGGTGGGCATCCGGTGCAACCACGTCGGGGCCGAACGCGCTGCCGACCCACATCGCGGCCGCGAAGACCACGACGAGCGCGGCGACGAAAGCGGCGATCCTGACGGGGGTGGGCATGGTCGATCCGGTCACCCGGCCAGCGTGTAGCCGGCCTCTTCGACGGCGGCGCGGATCGCGGCGTCGTCGACCGGGGTGTCGCTCGAGATCGTGACCGTACCCTGGGAGACGTCGACGTCGACCTCGACGACGCCGGGGACCTGGGTGAGCTCGGCGCGCACGGAATTCGCGCACCCGCTGCAGCTCATACCCTCGACGGTGATGGTGGTGGTGCTCATGAGGCTCCTCTCCGTGACGCTTGCTAAGACCTAGCATACCCCCCTAGGGTATCCATGGACACCCGCACTCGAAGGGAGCACGAAGTGTTGTCGAAACGCAGTCTGCTGGCCGGAACGGCCGCTGTGGGGGCCACCCTCGCAGTGGTGCTCTCCGGTTGCAGCGACGTCGGCACCGAATCGGCCGAGCACGACCACGGCAGCCACGAGCACGAGACGACGTCGGCACCTGCCGACGCCGCTCAAGGCGCGCACAACGAGGCCGACGCGACCTTCGCCCGCGACATGATTCCCCACCACGAGCAGGCCATCGTGATGAGCGACATCATCCTGGTCAAGCCCGATATCGATCCCCGGGTGACCGAACTCGCCACCCAGATCAAGGACGCGCAGGGGCCCGAGATCGCGACCATGCAGGGCTGGCTCACCCAGTGGGGCGTGCAGACCCCGTCCGGACATGCAGGTCACGGCGGCATGAGTGGTCACGCCGAGATGGGGATGATGACCGACCAGCAGCTCGAACAGCTGCGTCAGGCGCAGGGCGCCGACGCCGCCCGCCAGTTCCTCGAAGGCATGATCGTGCACCACGAGGGCGCGGTGAGGATGGCGCAGACCGAGGTCGACACCGGTCAGTCGGAGGAAGCCGTGCACCTCGCGCACGAGATCATCGAGACCCAGCAGCGCGAGATCGCCACGATGAAGGAGATCCTCGACTCGCTGTAGGTTCGCGAACATGCGAATCCTCGTGCAACGCGTCACCTCTGCCGCCGTCACCGTGGCCGGCGACGTCGTCGGCAGGATCGAGCCCCGGACCCAGGGACTTCTCGCGCTGGTCGGCGTCACCCACGACGACGATCCACCCAAGGCCAAACGCCTCGCCGAAAAGCTTTGGGGCCTGAGGATTCTCGACGACGAGAAGTCGGCGAGTGATATCGATGCGCCGATCCTGGTGATCAGTCAGTTCACCCTGTACGGCAACACCACCAAAGGCAGGCGGCCGACGTGGAACGCCGCGGCGCCGGGTCCGGTGGCCCAACCGCTCGTCGACGAGTTCGCCGACGCGCTGCGCTCGCTCGGCGCCACGGTGCAGACGGGGGTGTTCGGCGCCGACATGCAGGTCGAACTCGTCAACGACGGTCCGGTCACCGTGGTGCTCGAGCTGTGAGCTACGCGGTCGGGGAGACCGGGGCGCCCTCGGAAGGCTGGACGATCACGAAACCGTTGCCGTAGAACGACACCTGCATGGCCTCGCCCGACCCGCGGCCGATCAGAGCGCCGGCCTTGAAGCTGGTCTTGAGTTGGGTCTGCAGGTTCGCCGACCAGGCCACCACGGCATTGGTGTCGGCGAACGTCGGCGCTTCGGCCGCGTCGAGCACCACCGGGGGTCCGTCCGTGGTCAGCGCCACCCAGCCGGTACCGCGCAGCGTGGTGTTGAACAGCCCGCCGGCGACCATGCTGCCGCCCCGGACACGCTCGATGTTCCAGTCCAGGCTCGACGAGAACGCCAGCACGTTCTTGCCGCTGATCGACAGCCCGGAGTTGTTCAGGTTGAGCAGGTGCACGTCATATGAGCGCTCGGCCAGGAAGACGTCACCCTGCCCCTGGCAGCGCATCAGCGGCAGTCCCTCGCCGGTCAGCGCCTTCTTGATGAACTTCGACGCGCCCCCGCCCTCGAAGGAGAATTCGACATTGCCCTGATACGCCACCATCGAGCCCTGACGCGCCATGAACGGCTCGCCCAAGCGGACCCGAAGCATCTTCGTGTTCTGGTTGGCGATCGCCTTGGCTTCCTTCTCGCTGAACCGGCCGTCGACGAGATCGCCGGTGATACCGGTGAATCCGTCGGCGCCGCCGGGCACCGGCTGCGCCTGCTGCGTCGGCGCCGCGCCGCCACCGAGCGGTGCGCGGTGTACCTGGCCGGCCTGGGACACCTGGTCGGTCCACTGCGCTCCGTCATGCCATCGGTAGTCGAACCGACCCTCGGGGTCCGGCTGCCAACTTCCCTGTCCGGGACCTGTCATCGCCGCCTCCTCTAGCGAAACTGCCGACATCACACTATGAGCCGACAGCGCGGGGATCAGCTGGCATTCTGACGGGATGGCCAAGGAAATCGACCGACAGCGGGCCCGGGGTGCGCTCTCCGTCGTCAAACAACACCCCGGCATGGTGCTGTTCGCGGTGTCGCCCGCATTGCTGGTGATCGCGCTCGTGTGGTGGTTGGTGAGCCCGGGATGGGCCCTCGTCCTGTTGATCGCCGGCCTGCTCGGCGGCGGCGCGGCAGTGGTTCTCAAGCGCACCTGACACAGCGGTTCCGCCGGCAGCGAACACCGCTCCAGCTGTGATGTAACGGTGTAATCATGTAAACATGCGACACCATCCCCACGGTCGACGAGCCCACCGCTCCGGCGGTTGGCAGCAGGCCGACCAACCCGACGCCACCGACGCCGCCGACTGGTTCGGCGGCCGTCTTCCCGATGACTGGTTCGACGGTGATCCCGAGGTCACCGTCGACCGCGAAGAGATCACCGTGGTCGGGCGCCTTCCCGACCCGGAGGGCCCCGAGAGCGAGGCCCGTGCGTCCGGACGGGCCGCCCGGTTCCGCGAGCAGACCCGTGCCGACCGGATGCGCATCGCCGACGAGGCCGAAGCCCGCTATGGCCGCAAGGTCGCCTGGGGGGTGCAGGTCGGCACCGGCGACGGCGCCGAGCGGATTCTGTTCACCCACCTGGCGGTGCCGGTGATGACCCGGTTGCGTCAGCCCGAACGGCAGGTGCTCGACACCCTGGTCGACGCCGGGGTGGCGCGGTCGCGCTCCGATGCGCTCGCCTGGTCGGTGCGGCTGGTCGGTGAGCATGCCGACGAATGGCTCGGCAAGCTGCGCGACGCGATGCGCGAGGTCGACGAGCTGCGGTCCGAAGGTCCGCAACTCTAGGGCGCGAGCCGCTCGACCGCCACGTAGGTCGAGCTCAACGCGGGGGTCTGCGACAGCGGATCGACCGGTCCGCCGTCGACCAGCAGATTGCGGTTGACCCCGAACGACTCCGGCGCCGATCCGCCTCGCGGGTCGAAAACCCTTGAGCCCCAGCCGTGATCGATGATCACCACACCGGGGCGGGGCTGGTCGGAGAGCGATGCCGCCAGCTCGACCGCGCCGACGGGGGAGTGCACCTTGACCCGGTCGCCGTCGCGGATGCCCAGTGACGACGCGTCATCGGGATGGATGACGACCTGGCTGCCCTTGCCGGACGGGTGCAGGCCGGGAAGCTCGTTCAGCCACGAGTTCATCGAGTGCCGGTGACGGCGGTTGGCCAGCTGGAGCGGGTATCCGTGCGGCGCCGCCGGTGCCGGCTCGGCCAGCAGTTCCCTTGTGCGCGCGACAAACTCGGGCGGCGCGACGTGCACCCGCTTGTCGGGGGTGCGCAGCGCGTCGCGGAAGTGCCCGTATTCGCGTGGCCCCAGCACCCAGCCGTGCCGCCGGGACCGCACCTCACGCCAGGAGAGCCTGCGCCCGTTGAACTTCCGCCCGGTCGCCACCACCAGCCGGTCCACCCAGTGCGGGGTGAACTCGAGTCCGGGGCGGCCGGTGGCCCGCGCCGCGGTCCGGGTGGCCTTGATGAACGAATTGAGTCCCTTCACGCCGAAGAGCGGCCTACCCATCGCGATGGCGAGATCGACGAAGATCCGCCACTCCTGGCGCGCCTGCGGCGGCGGATCGACGGCCTTGACCCCGTAGTGCAGGTACGGTTCGTCGCGCATGTTGCTGGTGAACGACAGCAGGTCGTCGCGCTCCAGCCAGTGCACGGCGGGCAGCAGCCAGTGCGCGTGGCGGTGGCTCTCCCGCTGGACGAAGTCGATCGCGACCAGCAGATCCAGTTGAGCCAGCGCCGCATCGAGGCGAGCGCCGTCCGGGCCGGAGACCACCGGATTGCCGCAGTTGATCACCATCGCCCGGATCTGACCCGGTCCCGGCGTGGTGATCTCGTCGGGCAGCTCGGCCAGCGCATGCGCGCCGGCCACCATCTCGCGGCCCGACACCCGGTTGCGGTGCGGGGCCGCCTTCACCAGGCCGGCCATCCGGATCGCGTCGACGTAGCCCGGTTCGAAGCGGCGACCGCCGGGCCGGTCCATCCGCCCCGTGATCACATTGAGCACATGGCCCAGCCACTCGCCGATCGTGCCGGTCAGATGCATCGACACCCCGGTGCGGGTGACCACCATCGCGGCCTTCGCGGTCGCGAAATCCCGTGCCACCGACTCGATCTGGCCGCGTGTGAGGTCGCAGCGGTGCGCCAGGTCGTCGAGGTCCGCGTCGGCGGCAAGCGCCCGTAGCTCAGCGATTCCGTGGGCGAGGTCGGTGCAGTCCTGCCTGTGCTCGAGACCCTCGTCGAGGATCACCTTGACCATGCCCAGCAGCAGCGCCCAGTCCTGGCCCGGGCGTATCGGCAGATGAACGTCGGCCCGCGCGGCCGAGTCGGTACGGACCGGGTCGACGACGACGATCGTCGCGCCGCCGGCCTGCCGGGCCAGTGCCCGGCGCCACCCGCCGGGCACCGTCTCCAGCCAGTTCCACGCGCTCACCGCCGGATTGGTGCCGACGAGCAGGAAGTAGTCGCAGTGGTCGACGTCGGACACCGGTGCCATCAGGATCGAGCCGTACATCGCCTGGGCGACCACATGCATCGCGTTCTGGTCCACCGACCCGACCGCGTAGCGGCTCCGGGTGCCGATCGCGTCGAGCCAGGCGTTCATGAAGATCACGTTCGACGACGAGAACCCGGCCGGATTGCCGTAGTACACCCCGACCGCGTCGGGGCCGGCCGCGTCGATGGCGGCGTTCATCCGGGCCGCGATGTCCCTGATCGCCTCGTCCCAACTCGCCTCGACGTAGCGCTCGCCGACGCGGCGCATCGGAGCCAGGATCCGCCGCGGGTGCTCGACCAGCCGTCCCGCGGTGCGGCCCTTGGCGCAGAAGTCCTGCCAGCTGTGCGGGTTCTGCTTGTCAGCGGAGATCTTGACCACCCGGTTGTCCGCGACAGTGACCTCGATGCCGCAGCCGGCCAGACAGTATCGGCAGAAAGTGTGCACGGTCTGCGTCATGCCGTCATGGTGCCCCGGGGCCACCGCAGCCGTCCCCGAAACGGAATTGAGCGAAGCGATTACCTGTTGACCATCGTCCAGTACTCGCCGCGACGGGCCAGCAGCTCGTCGTGTGTACCGCGTTCGACGATCTTGCCCGCCTCCATCACCAGGATCACATCGGCATCCCGGATCGTCGAAAGCCGGTGCGCGATGATGAAACTCGTGCGGTCCCGGCGCAGCGCGCGCATCGCGTGCTGGATCAGCACCTCGGTGCGGGTGTCCACCGAGCTGGTCGCCTCGTCGAGGATCAGCAGCTGCGGCCGGGCCAGGATCGCGCGGGCGATCGTGATCAGCTGCTTCTCGCCGGCGCTGATGTTGGTGCCGCCGTCGTGGATGCGGGTGTCGTAGCCGTCGGGCAGCGTGTGCACGAACCGGTCGACGTAGGCCGCGGTGGCTGCCTCGATCACGTCGTCACGCGTGGCGTCGGGGCGGCCGTAGGCGATGTTGTCGTAGATGGTGCCCGCAAACAGCCAGGTGTCCTGCAGCACCATCCCGATCCGGGAACGCAGTGATGCGCGGCTGACGGTGGTGATGTCCGTGCCGTCGAGCAGGATCCGACCCGAGTCGACGTCGTAGAACCGCATCAGCAGGTTCACCAGCGTGGTCTTGCCCGCGCCGGTGGGCCCGACGATCGCGACGGTCTGGCCCGGTTCGGCGACCAGCGACAGATCCTCGATCACCGGGGTTTCGGCCCGGTAGCCGAACCAGACCCGCTCGAATTCCACCCGGCCGCTGCGGCGGTCGGCGACGGCCGGCAGCGCAGGTGCCGGGTCGGCCGGCTCCTCGTCCGCGTCGAGCAGGTCGAACACCCGCTCGGCGCTGGCGATCCCGGACTGCATCGTGTTGTACATGCCCGCGATCTGGGTCAGCGGCTGGTTGAACTGCCGGACGTACTGGATGAACGCCTGGATTCCGCCGAGCGTGATCTGTCCGGTCGCGACCTGGATGCCGCCGACGACGGCGACCGCGACGTAGCTGAGGTTGCCGATGAAGATCGTGGCGGGGGAGACCAGCCCGGACAGGAACTGGGCGCCGAAGCTCGCGTGGTAGACGTCGTCGTTGAGGGCGCGGAACTCGTCCTCGGCGCGGGCGCGGTGGCCGAAGGTCTTGACGACGGTGAACCCGCTGTAGGTCTCCTCGATGTGGGCGTTGAGCCTGCCCGTGTTGGTCCACTGCGCGATGAACAGCTTGCGCGACCGCCGTGCGATCGAGCGGGTCACCCACAGCGACAACGGGACCGTCACCACCGTCAGCAGTGTCAGCATCGGCGAGATCGTCAGCATCATCACCAGCACCGCGAACACCGTCAGCACGGAGGTGAGCAGCTGGGTGATCGACATCGTCAGTGACTGCTGCAGGTTGTCCACGTCGTTGGTGACCCGGCTGAGCACCTCACCGCGCTGCCGGGAGTCGAAGTAGCGCAACGGCAACCGGTGCACCTTGTTCTCCACGTCGGCGCGCAGCCCGACCATGGTGCGCTGGACGACGACGTTGAGCAGCCGCGCCTGCAACCAGACCATCAGTGCGGCAACCAGATACAGCGCGAGCGCAAGCGTCAGCGTGCGTGCGACCGCGCCGAAGTCGACGCCCTGACCGGGCACGACGTCCATGCCCGACAGCAGATCCGCGTAGGTGGTGTCGCCGCGGGCGCGGGCGGCCTCGACCGCCTGCTCCTTGGTCATCCCGGCGGGCAACCCACGGCCGATCACCCCGTTGAACAGCAGATCGGTGGCATGCCCGAGGATGCGGGGACCGACGACGCCGATCGCGATGCCGCCGACCCCGAGCAGCATCACCGCGACGGTCATCCCGCGTTGCGGCATCAGCTGTTTCAGCAGCCGGACGGCCGAGCCCTTGAAGTCGCGGGAGCGTTCCTGCGGGGGTTCGGCCATCCGGATCCCGCGCGCGAGCGGCCCGCTCATCGGTCTCCCGCCGTCACCGACTGCGAGTCGGAGAACTCGCGGTACGCGTCGCAGGTCTGCATCAGTTGTTCGTGGGTGCCGGTGCCGACTACACGGCCGTCGTCGATGACCACGATCTGATCGGCGCCGGCGACGGTGGAGATCCGCTGCGACACGATCAGCGTCGTCGCGTCCGCGGAGACCTCCCGGATCCGCTCCCGCACTCGCGCGTCGGTGTGCACGTCGAGCGCGGAGAACGAGTCGTCGAACAGGTAGATCGCCGGCCGGCGGATCACCGCGCGCGCGATCGCCAGCCGCTGCCGCTGTCCGCCGGAGAAGTTCATCCCGCCCTGTGCGACCCGCATCCCGAGGCCGTCGGGATGGCCGGCGACGAACTCGTCGGCGCAGGCCACCCGTAGTGCCTCCCACATCTGGTCGTCCGTCGCATCGGCCTTGCCGTACCTCAGGTTGTCGGCGATGGTGCCGGCGAACAGGTAACCGCGCTGCGGAACCAGCCCCAGCGTGTTCCACAGGACCTCGATGTCGAGATCGCGCACGTCGACGCCGTCGACGCGGACCGCTCCGCCCGTCACGTCGTAGAGCCGGCACACCAGAGCCACCAGCGTCGACTTGCCCGAGCCGGTGGAGCCCACCACCGCGGTCGTCGTCCCGGGCCGTGCCGTGAACGAAACCTGCTGGAGCACAGCCCGCTCCGCACCGGCATAGCTGAAGGTCGCGTCGTCGAACCGGATCTCGCCGCGCAGCGCCGAGGGAGCGGATGGGGTGGGGGAGTTCGCGATCGCCGGGCTGGTGTCCAGCACCTCGGTGATCCGCTCCGCGCACACCGACGCGCGCGGGATGATCACCAGGATGAACGTCGCCATCAGCACTGCCACCAGGATCTGCATGAAATACGACAGGAACGCGATCAGCGATCCGACCTGCATCTGACCCGCGTCGATCCGCATGCCGCCGAACCAGATCAGCGCCACGCTGGAGATGTTGATCACCAGCGTGGTGACCGGCAGCATCAGCGCCTGCCAGCGTCCGGCCTCGATCGCGCTGTCGGCCAGCGCGGTGTTGGCCTCGGCGAACCGGTTGCGCTCGAACGGTTCCCGGGCGAACGCCCGCACCACCCGCAGGCCGGTCAGCTGCTCGCGCATCACCCGGTTGATCGCGTCGATCTGACGCTGGACCCGCCGGAAGATCGGCAGCAGCCGCGTCACGATCCCGTAGTTCGCCAGGGCCAGCACCGGCACGCTGACCACCAGCAGCCATGACAGCCCGGCGTCCTGGTGGATGGCCATGAAGATGCCACCGACGCACATGATCGGGGCGGTGACCAGCATCGTGGCGGTCAGCTGCACCAGCAGCTGGATCTGCTGCACGTCGTTGGTGGTCCGGGTCAGCAGCGACGGCGCGCCGAAGCGGGCCGTCTCCTCGGCCGAGAAGCCGGTGACGTGGTGGAACATCGTCGAGCGCATGTCGCGGCCCACCCCCATGCTGGCGCGCGACCCGAAGTACACCGCCCCGACCGCGCACACCACCTGCAGCGCCGTGACCGCGAGCATGACCGCACCCAGCTCCACGATGCGGCGAACGTCACCCTGCGCGACACCGTCGTCGATGATCGCGGCGTTGACGGTCGGCAGGTACAGCGTGGCCAGCGTGCTGACGACCTGCAGCCCGGCCACCGTTGCCAGCAGTGCGCGGTAAGGCCGGGTGAATCGTCGCAGCAGCTCCCAGAGCATCCCGTTACTGTCGCACACCGCCGCTATGCCGACGGCGCGGCGTTTGCACCTGAGAATCACATAAATGAGCAGGTCAGTCGGCATGTCGGTGGTTGACCCGATGGGGTGCCGCTACAGTGCATGGCGTGACTGGAAGCTACCGCGGATTTCGTCGGCCGGTGAAGGCCCTGGCCGTCGTCGCTGTGGCCGTGATTCCGGTGCTCGCGGCGTGTTCGGACTCCGAACCGCAGGGCCCGGTCGTGCCCTCGACGGAGGCGCCGCAGGAGAACATCTCGCACGGTCCGTTCTTCCCGCAGTGCGGCGGTGTCAGCGACGAGGAGGTCGGCGCGGTCACCGAGATCCCCGGGCTCGTCAACACCGCGAAGACCTCCGTGGGCTGCCAGTGGCTGTCCGGCGGCTCCATCCTCGGTCCGCACATCTCGTTCTCCTGGTTCCGCGGCAGCCCGATCGGGCGCGAACGCAAGACCATGGAGCTCTCGCGCACCAGCGTCGAGGATCTCAACATCGAGGGCCACGACGGTTTCATCGGCATCAACGAGGACCCGGATCCGAAGATCGGCGTCAACCTCTGCGAGGTCGGCATCCAGTTCGACGACGACTTCATCGAGTGGTCGGTCAGCTACGCCCAGCCGCCGTATCCGGACGCCTGCGAAGTGGCCAAGGAACTCACCCGCCAGTCGATTGTGAATTCGAAATGACCCGACGTCTGTTCAAAGCTGTGGCCGCCGCGGCCGCCGGCCTGGTCGTGCTGACCGGCTGCACACAGACCGTCGACGGCACCGCGGCGAAGTCCGGTACCGGCACCGTGCCCCGCAACGACAACTCCGAGCGCAAGTACCCGAACCTGCTCAAGGAGTGCGAGGTCCTGACCGAGGACATCCTCGCCGAGACCGTGGGCGCCGACCCGCTGGACATCCAGAGCACGTTCGTCGGTGCGATCTGCCGCTGGCAGGCCGCCAACCCGGCCGGGCTGGTCGACATCACCCGGTTCTGGTTCGAGACGGGCAGCCTGGACAACGAGCGTGACGTCGCCCAGCAGCTGGAGTACCAGATCGAGGAGCGCAACGTCGCCGGTATCCAGTCAATTGTCATGCGGCCCAACGATCCCAACGGTGCATGCGGGGTCGCCAGCGACGCCGCGGGCGTGGTCGGCTGGTGGGTCAACCCGCAGACACCCGGGATGGATGCCTGCGGAATGGCGATCAAGCTGATGGAGTTGACGCTGGCCACCCGGGCCTGACACTCAGCGCGCTCAGCGCGCGGTATGAAAATCCGTGAGCTCCGCCCCCCGCAACGCCCACTGATCCCACGGTGCGCTCGAGCGCAGCACCGCGATCGACGATGTCGGATACTTCTGCGAGATCTGCGCCGCCGCAGCGCCGTTACCGGACTCCTCGTCGGCCAGCCCGAGCGCGACCGACGACATCACCGGCTCGTGGCCGATCACCAGCAGCGTCGCGACCTCGTCGTCGAAGCGTGCCTGCACACCGTTGATCTCCTCGATGAGGATGCCCGCGGTCGCGTCGTAGAGCCGGTCTACGAACTGCACCGGCGCGGTGATACCGGTCTGTTCGAGCGTCTGGCGTGTCCTGGTCGCGGTCGAACACATTACCGCGTCCACCCCGCCGAACGTCGCGCGGATCCAGTCGCCGGCCAGCGCTCCCTCCCGGATACCCCGCGACGACAGCGGCCGATCGTGGTCGACCACCCCGTCCGGGTAGTCGGACTTCGCGTGGCGCAGCAGGAGCAGGGTGCGGCGTGGCTCGCTCATCCATTAAAGGTAGGCCATGCCGGTGCGCGTCCACAGACTTGTCGGCGGGCGGCCCTACAGTAGCGGTGCCCTCGAGGAAAACCACGGGAAAGGACGGGCTGAGATGCGATTTCTCCACACCGCTGACTGGCAGCTCGGAATGACCCGGCACTACCTCAACGGGGATGCGCAGCCACGGTATTCGGCGGCGCGCCGGGGTGCGGTGGCCGCGCTCGGTTCGCTGGCCGACGAGCTCGGGGCCGAGTTCGTGGTCGTCGCCGGCGACGTGTTCGAGCACAACCAGCTGGCCCCGCGTGAGGTCAGCACCGCGCTGGAGGCGATGCGCGCGATCAAGGTCCCGGTGTACCTGCTGCCGGGCAACCACGACCCGCTGGACGCGTCGTCGGTGTACACCAGCGCGCTGTTCACCTCGGAGCGGCCCGACAACGTCGTGGTGCTCGACACCCCGGGGGTGTACGAGGTCCGGCCCGGGCTGGAGTTGGTCGCCGCGCCGTGGTTCTCGAAAGCGCCGACCACCGACCTGGTGGCCGCGGCACTCGACGGTATCGAGGCCGACGGCACCACCCGCGTCGTCGTCGGGCACGGTGCGGTGGACATCCTGGTCCCCGACAAGGACCGTCCGTCGCTGATCGCCCTGGACGCGGTCGAGTCGGCGATCGCCCGCGGCGCGATCCACTATGTGGCTTTGGGGGACAAGCACTCCCGCATGGATGTCGGGTCGACCGGGCGCATCTGGTATTCCGGATCCCCCGAGGTCACCAACTACGACGACATCGAACCCGACCCCGGGCAGGTGCTGGTCGTCGACGTCGACGAGACCGACCCCGCCCGGCCGGTGCGGGTCGACGCCCGCCGTGTGGGTTCCTGGCGGTTCATGTCGCTGCGCTACACCGTCGACAACAGCCGCGACGTCGCCGACCTCGACATCAACCTCGACCAGATGCCGGACAAAGAGCGCACCGTGATCCGTCTCGGGCTGACCGGGACGCTGACGGTCACCGACCGCGCGGCACTGGATGCGTGCGTGGACCGCTACGCGCGGTTGTTCGCCGCGCTGGTGCCGTGGGACAAGCAGACCGACATCGCGGTGATGCCCGCCGACGGGGAGTTCGACGACCTCGGCATCGGCGGGTTCGCCGCCGCGGCGGTCGAGGAGCTGGTCAGCGCCGCGCGCACGACCGGCGACGACGCCGACGACGCCCGCGCCGCGCTGGCGCTGCTTCTGCGACTCACCGAAGGAGGCGCAGCGTGAAACTGCACCGGCTGGTCTTGACCAACTACCGCGGAATCACCCACCGCGACATCGAGTTTCCCGAACACGGCGTCGTCGTCGTCAGCGGCGCCAACGAGGTCGGGAAGTCCTCGATGGTCGAAGCGCTCGACCTGCTGCTGGAGTCCAAGGATCGCTCGACCAAGAAAGAGGTCAAGCAGGTCAAGCCGACCCACGCCGACGTCGGGGCCGAGGTCACCGCCGAGATCTCCGCCGGCCCGTACCGGTTCGTCTACCGCAAACGGTTCCACAAGAAGCCCGAGACGGAACTGACGGTGCTCGCCCCCAAGCGGGAACAGCTCACCGGTGACGAAGCCCATGAGCGGGTGCGGGCGATGCTCGCCGAGACGGTCGACCTCGACCTGTGGCAGGCGCAGCGGGTGCTGCAGTCCGCGCCGATGACCGCCGCCGACCTGTCCGGCTGCGATGCGCTGTCGCGCGCGCTGGACGTGGCCGCCGGCGAGGTCGACGACGACCCGGCCCCCGGCGGTGCCGTCGACACGCTACTGATCGACCGCATCGAGGAGGAGTTCCGGCGCTACTTCACCGCGACCGGCAGGCCCACCGGCGAGTGGTCGGCCGCGACCGCCCGGCTGCGTGACGCCGAGCAGCAGGTTGCGCAGTGCGCGGCGGCGATGGCCGAGGTCGACGACGCGGTGCGCAGGCACGCGGTCCTCACTGCCGACATCGCCCGCATCACCGACGAAAGCGCCGCTGCGGCAACACATCTGACGACGGCGATGCGGGCCGCCGAGGACGTCGCGAAGCTGCGCGCGGACCTGGACCAGGCCGCGCTGCGCGCCCAGGCCGCCGATGCCGCGCACGCGGCATCGCAGACCGCGTTGACCGAACGCAGGCGCAGCCGCGCCGAGATCGACGAGCGCAACGCGGCGATCACCCGGCTGCAGGCCGAATCCGCCGCCGCCGCCGACGATCTCGATACCGCCGCCGAGGTGAAGACCGCCGCCGACGAGGCCGCCGAGGCCGCCCGGGAAGCGCTGAGCGCCAGCCAACAGCGCGCCGACACCGCCCGCGCCGCCGTGCAACGCCTGGCCGACCGCGAAGAGGCCGACCGGTTGGCCGCCCGGCTCGCCACCATCGAGCGGCACCAGCGCGAACTGGACGCCCTCAGCGCTGAACTCGCGACCATCACGCTGACCGACAAGCTGATGGCCGCGATCGAGCAGGCCGCGGCCATCGTGGACAGGGCCGCCGCGGCCGTCGAAAACGCCTCGGCCCACGTCGAATTGGTGGCGACGACCGACCTCGAGGTCACCGTCGGCGACACCACCGTGACGCTGGACGCCGGCGGACGGTGGGAGGCCGGGATCTCGGCAGCCACCGGTGTCGATGTCGCGGGGGTGCTGTCGCTGCGCATCACACCGGCGGCGTCAACGGCGGCCACCCAGGAGAAGCTCGACCTGGCGACCGCCACGCTGGCCGAGGCGCTGCGGCATGCCGGTGTCGACGACCTGGCCGCGGCGCGGTCGCTCGACCTGCGCCGCCAGGAGCTGCGGGCCGCGTGCCAGCAGGTGCGGGCGGTCCTGGAGGCGCTGACCGTCGACGATTCCGCCGACGACCTGCGGGCCCGGCTGGCCGCCGTCCAACAGCGGTTGCCGGCCGAGGACGGGCTGTTCGACGCCGACCCGGCCGCACTCGAGCCCGCTGCCCAGCGGCTGGAACTCCTCGAGGCGACCGCGGCGCATCAGGAGGCTATCCGCGACTGCGAGACACACCGCAAGGTCGCCGAACAGGCCGGACGGCTGCTGGCCGAACGCGAACTCAACGCCGCCAGGATCGCGCAGAAGCTGCAGTCCGCGCAGCAGGAGCTGGCCGCGATCACCGAGCGGCTCGCCGAGCAGCGTGCGCTGCTGGCGGACGACCACCTCGCCCTCAAGGCCGAGGCCGACGCCGAGGCGGCCGCGAAAGCCGGCGCGACGGTTGTCCAGCTGTCCGAGGAGTTGGCCAGACACCAGCCCGAGGCGGTCGCGGCCGCGCTCGCCGACGCGCAACGATCCGTCGCGGTGGTCACGGCACGGCGCGAGGAGGCGGCCGAAGCGCTGCGCGAGGTGGCCGCGCAGCTGAAGGTGTTCGGCACCGAGGGACGCAAGGGCAGGCTCGACGCCGCCGAGACCGAGCGCGAACACGCCCAGGCCGAGTTCACCCGGGTGCAACGGCGCGCCCGTGCCGCACAGCTGCTCCGATCGGTGATGGGCAGGCACCGCGACGCGATGCGACAGCGCTACGTCGACCCGTTCCGCGGCGAGGTGGAACGGTTGGGCCGCATCGTGTTCGGCGAATCGTTCGAGGTCGACGTCGACAGCGCGCTGCGCATCGAGCACCGCACGCTGGGCGGACGCACCGTGCCGTACGACTCACTGTCGGGCGGCGCGAAAGAGCAGCTCGGCATCGTGGCCAGGCTGGCCGGCGCGGCGCTGGTCGCCAAGGAGGACAGCGTTCCCGTGGTGATCGACGACGCGCTGGGCTTCACCGACGCCGGCCGGTTGACCAAGATGGCCGAGGTGTTCGACGCGGTGGCCGGCGACGGCCAGGTGATCATCCTGACCTGCAGTCCACAGCGCTACGCCGACGTGCGCAGCGCCCACCACATCGAGCTGGTCGCGGGCTGACCCCGGCGGCGTGCGCGGCGCCGGCGGGGCACAATGAGCGCGATGACGATGAATGCGAGGCGTCGCCGCGTGCACGCCAAGCTCGCGGCACTGCCCGGGGTGCGGCCGGTTCGCAGGCCGGTGCATCCCGGCGGGGATGACGCGTTCGACGTCTACTACGTGCGGACCGGCCGCAAATCGGCTCATCCGCTGGTCGTCATCCCGGGCGGGCCCGGCGCGGCGTCGATCGCGCTGTATCGGACGTTCCGCAAGCATGCCGCGCTCGCCGGTCTCGACGTCATCATGGTCGAACACCGCGGTGTCGGACTGTCCCGCCACGACGACTCCGGCGCCGACCTGCCCCCCGACGCGTTGACGGTCGACGCCGTCGTCGACGACATCGCCGCGGTGCTCGACGACGCCGGGGTCGAGCGCGCCGATGTGTACGGCGCGTCCTACGGCTCCTACCTGGCCGCCGGGATCGGCGTGCGGCACCCGGGCCGGGTGCGGTCGATGGTGCTCGACTCTCCGCTGCTGTCGGCCGACGACATCATCGATGTACGTGCCCAGGTTCGGCGGGTGCTGTGGGACGGTGCGGCGGGGCCGGGAGTCGCCGCCGAGGTCCGGCAGCTGGTGGCCCGCGGCGGCCTGACGTCCGAGGGGCTGCTGCTGGCGATCGGCCTGTACGAGCTC